>CAKZWV010000061.1 GCA_937922005.1 uncultured Clostridia bacterium
AGCAATGCCGAAAAAGAGGATATCAGGGACGATATTGAATTTGAAATCGAGCTGATTAAGCAGGTAGAAATCAATATAGACTACATCTTGATGTTGGTTGAAAAATATCATGACGGCAACTGCAAAGATAAAGAAATCCTGGTTGCCATCCGCAGGGCGATCGATGCAAGTATCGAGCTGCGCAGTAAAAAGGAGCTTATCGAAGCCTTTATCAGCCAAATCAATGTAGACACACAGGTTACTACGGACTGGCGGCGCTTTGTTCTCGAGCAGGCAGAGAAGGATTTGACGGAAATCATCACTAGCGAAAATCTCAAATCGGAAGAAAGCAGAAGATTTGTTGATAATATGTTTTGTGACGGTATATTCAAAACGACCGGAACAGAAATCGACAAACTCCTGCCGCCCATTTCACGCTTTGGCGGTGGCAGAGCCGAGAAAAAGGAGAGAGTTATCGACAAGCTGCAAGCCTTTTTTGACAAATACTCCGGCCTTGGCATTGCTGAATTTAGAGCCGAAGAACAGGAAAAGCTTGTCTTGTATGAACTTGAGCCAAGCTATCCGAGGGTGGCTGAAGAAGCTGCCTATCAGAGGGTAGCAGAAGAATCTGCCTATCCGAGGGTGGCTGAAGAATCTGCACCGTATGGAGCAAAAGACAACTAAAAGATGCCCAAGCCGCAAGGGATCAATCATGGGCTCCAAAATTGGAACGAGCATAAAACAAAAAACGCATATCTTGAAAGCTATGAGCAAGAAGAGGCAGTAGCATGTACTTCAGGTTTCTCAGCAGTGTGTATCGCTGTAAGGAGGTCAATCGCCATGCCGAAAAGGAACATTTGTACACTATATCCTGGTCTCAACCTAAGTCTGTTGCTACATGTACAATATTGCTGTCCCTAAGACGCTAGTCTCAATTTGGGAGTCCATTATAATTCTGATAGTCTTTCCGATATTCTTTCGGTAAAACCTGTACCACATCCTTGAATGCCTTAGAGAACTTCCCTTGGGTCTTATACCCTACCTGGACGGCAATATCGGCAATGGTGGCATCGGTCTCCCGAAGTAGTTTCATGGCTTGGTGTACCCGATACTCCTTCATATAGGAGGCAATGGGCAAACCGTAAACTGCTTTGAACACTTCTTTCAGCGTAGAAGTATTGATGAGATACTGTTTAGAAAGTTCTTCAATCGTAAACCGCTGTTGCAAGTGTTCTGTCAACTGCTGATGAATTTCTTTGATCAGTTCGGTCTGCTGTGAGAAATATTGAGTCAATTCTTTCCGCCCTGACTTCATGTTGCTCAGATGAATCAAAAGCTCCAGCACTTTGAGTTTTAAGAGGGGAAGCCGCACGGATGCGGGGGCAGAAAAGAGTGGAGCAAAAATATGTTCCAAATCAGAGCAAGTTGGTATTGCAGATGGTTTCCCGGAACAAAACTTCTCCCACAACAGGTTAGACTCTACACCTGCGTTCTGTATAATATCCGGGCAAACAGTAGACAGCTTGTCCAAATTCACAGAAAAGGAAACTCCTTCTGAATATCCCAGGGGAAACATCATCGTGGAATTTGAGCAGCACGCCATACTATGAGCCGTCAAATCTCCTGATCCTAGGTAGATGGCGGTGCCGCCATGCATATTCCAGCCAATACGGCCATTACGGCAGTAGTGAATTTCCAGTACAGAGTCAAGCGCACTGTGCTGGAACTGGATCTCTGGAGTAAGGAAGGTATTAAAAGATGCTTCAATACCAGGGTAGACATTGTGTACCTCCATGCGTCCCTTCCCATTTATAATTGCTTGCAACTGTTCCGTAAAAAAAGTCTTGCCTATATTTTTACCTGCTTGAGTGCACTCTATAGAAAGAGTGCCATCTGTAATGTTCTGAAGATTTTTTTCAATGGAACTGTATTCTTCTTTTTTCATCCGACTACTTTCTATTCCTCTGTTTGCGATGGGCAGGCAATCTTTACAAGCCACTCGATCATGTGATGGAAATTTCGGGCCTCTCGGTATCGACCGCTTTATGATAGATCTCTTTTCCTTCCCGGCGGCTGACGATCAGCCCAGTCGCTTTCAGTTGCTTGAGGTGATGGAAAACCGCCGGGCTACTCATGTCCACCATAGCGGAAAGATTGATGACATATTCTTCACATGGACAGAGCAGCCCCAAAATATGGATATGGCTACCATCCCCAAACTGTTTGAAAATATCAGCCATAGTATGAAAGTTTTCTACGCAAGGCATGTGCTCCAGCACCTATTCAATGCTCTGCCCGTGATTGTGCGGCAAATGATTCTGAGGCATTCGGCATCTCTCCCTACAATTTATCTTACCATAGGGCGGAAGGGAAAGAAACCTCACTTTTGAATTTCCTCTATTTCCGGTCCGGCATCATGAGTGTATTCCAGGATACGGGCACTGTCGCCCACCGCTTTCTGCAGCAAATCCCTTATACGCTTAACAAAAGGACAGGGATAGTCGATAGGGGCCCTTACTGATACAGGAGACAAAGGCGATGATGTTCGCCTCCTTGACTCACCAGGGAGCAGGCCCGCAGTACCGCCTTTTTCCAAGAGCAGCCGCCACAGCCAAAAAGGCCAGCCATATAAATTTGGCCGGCCCTTTTTCTTCTATTATGTAGCCAGTTTTTCCAACAGCTGCAGGGCTTCCTCTAACTTTGGGTTGGACTCATCTGTATGCAGGCCATCCCGGACGCAGCTACGGATATGTGCCCGTAAAATTTCTTGATTGACCCGCTTCAAAAGTGCCTGAGTAGCAAGTAATTGATTGGAGATGTCCACACAGTAGCGGTCTTCTTCAATCATCCGCAGAATGCCGTTTAGTTGTCCTCTAGCGATTTTGATAGAGCGGGTGATATAGGCATTGTTAGCCTTCATGGGTGGTGATCTCAGTTACTTCGTAGCCCGCCTCGGCGACTGCTGCTTTTAATGCCTCATCGGTGACAGATTCAGGGACATTGACCGTGGCCTTCTTGTCTTCCAGGCTCACCTGAATATCCGCCGCCCTGGGAATGCTCTCCAGCGCATGAGCAACATGCTTAACGCAGTTTTGGCACATCATGCCTTCGATAATTAATTCCTTTTTCATTGTAGTTCCTCCATTCGATTGATTTATTGTTGTTTGCTTCGCAGAAGGCTCCGCTAACGGCCCTTCCGCAGGAACAGAAACCGTAACAGGCGCAACAGGTTCAGTCGCACTTGCGAAGACTGCCGAACCATGCTTGGGCTTGAAAAAACGCAGCCGCAGGGCGTTGAATACCACAAAAACCGAGCTAAAGCTCATGGCCAGCGCTGCCACCATCGGATTCATCTTTAAATGGAACGCTGTGTACCAGCACCCTGCGGCGATGGGGATCCCAATAATGTTGTAGAAGAATGCCCAAAACAGGTTCTCCTTGATATTGCGGATGGTGGCCTTGGAGAGTTCAATGGCTCCGGCCACATCCAGCAGATCACTGCGCATCAACACAATATCGGCGGATGCGATCGCCACATCGGTGCCAGCGCCAATGGCAATCCCCACATCGGCACTGGCTAGAGCTGGGGCATCGTTGATGCCATCGCCCACCATGGCCACCTTCTTGCCGCTCTCCTGGAGCCTGCGTACCTCCTGCTCCTTATCCTGAGGCAACACTTCCGCAACTATGCGGTCCACACCGACCTGCCTGCGGATGGCCTCAGCGGTCTTATTGTGGTCGCCTGTGAGCATGACCACTTCAATGCCCATGTCCTGCAAGTCTGCGATAGCCTGCTTGCTGGAGGGTTTGACCACATCCGCTACTGCGATCATACCGATGAGCTTGCCAGCTGATGCAAAAAAAGTGGCGTCTTGCCATGGTCGGCCATCTGATCCTGGAGCTGTTCCAGGGCCTTGTCGTAAATACCTTCTGCATTTAAGAACTTCTGATTGCCTGCCAGGCAGGTAAGCCCTTCGATGCTCCCTTTGATGCCTTGGCCTGGAATCTGTTCAAACTGCTTCACGGGCAGGAATTGCGTGTTTCTTTTTTCTGCCTCGGCTACAATGGCGCGGGCCAGGGGATGTTCCGACAGCTTTTCCAGAGAAGCGGCTATTTGAAACAGATGATCATCTGTGACACCGCTGTGACACGCCAAGTCAGTCACTACCGGCTTGCCCTTAGTGATGGTGCCGGTCTTATCCATGACCACCACATTCACACTGTGGGCAATCTCCAGAGTTTCCGCAGACTTGATCAGAATACCGTTGGAGGCACCTCGACCGGTGCCTACCATGATAGCAGTAGGAGTTGCCAGTCCCAAAGCGCAGGGGCAAGAGACCACCAGTACCGATACCGCAATGGTCATGGCGAACTCAAAGGTCGAGCCGTAGATCAGCCATACCACCATCGCAAGAAGGGCGATACCGATGACGACCGGCACGAAGATCCCAGCCACCTTGTCGGCCAGTTTGGCGATAGGTGCCTTGGAGCTGGTGGCTTCGTCCACCAGCTTGATGATCTGACTGAGGGCGGTCTCATCGCCCACCTTGTCGGCCTGCATCCTGAAATATCCGCTCTGGTTGATGGTGGCACCGATGACCTTATCTCCGGACTGCTTGTCCACGGGGATGCTCTCACCGGTAATGGCACTCTCATCCAACGAGCCGGTGCCTTCCAGCAACACACCGTCCACCGGCACGCTCTCGCCTGCCTTGACAATCAGAATATCGCCTTTCTCCACCTCGTCGGCGGGAATAACGATTTCCACACCGTTCCGAACTACTGTTGCCTTCTTAGGGGCTAGGTTCATCAGCTTATTGATGGCATCGGAGGTGCGGCCCTTGGCCCGCACCTCAAAGAACTTGCCCAGGGTGATGAGGGTAAGAATGGTGCCCGCTCCCTCAAAATAGAGGTCATGGGTGAACTGGTTCACCATTGCCAGATCTCCATAACCAAAGCCCCAGGCGATCTTATAAAGAGCATATACTCCATAAGCCAGAGAAGCCCCGGAGCCCAGGGCAATCAGAGAGTCCATATTGGGTGAGCCGTGAAACAGGGTCTTAAAACCCATGCGGTAATACTTGTTGTTGATGACGGCCACTGGTAGAGTCAGTAGAAACAAGGTCAGGGCATAGATCATGGAGTTTTTCGTTCCCAGGAAGAAGCTCGGCAGCGGCCAGCCCATCATGTGGCCCATGGAAATGTAAAACAGCGGGATGGTGAATGCGAAGGACCAGATCACCCGACGTTTCATGGTTTCGTATTCCTTTTTTGCCATATCCACGGGAGAAACGGATTGGATAGCCGCTTTGCTGCTTCTTGCTTGCTGGAGAGATGCCCCGTAGCCAGCCTTCTCCACAGCGGCAATGATCTGTCCGCTGTTTACGGTCTGGTCGTCATAGGTCACTACCATACTGTTTTTCAGCAGATTTACATTACAATCCTGTACGCCGGTTAGATGGGACACGCTCTTTTGCACCCTTGCCTGGCAGGCAGCACAGGTCATGCCTGTGACATTATATTTTTCCTGCATACATAGAACCTCCTATGTTGGAAGTATAGATACCCATACGGGGTACTGGTCTGTCTGATTCTCAGTATAGTCCAGCAAAAGCGGCTTGTATCGTCCATTCAGAAATTCTTTTTGCCCAAATGGGAGATTTTTTCCGTGTAACGATCCCAAATTTTCTGAAATTTAATGCTTCGCATGACCTCATTCGCTCTGGACTGTACCAGGTCGTACTTGAAAGAACTTGTGTTTCATCTGTTAATTTTCGATTTTCCCCGTTCTGCAGCGGTATTGGATTCGGTCCCTTCAATACCTTCTGCCTGATGGTATTTTGCCTGTTCTACATTCCCTGTGCAGCGACGCAGGGCACAATCCGCAATGGGTCGAACAGCTGGGCTTGGATGGGCTTTACAGCCTTTTTCCAGCTGGCGAAGGCGTGGCTCGTTACCTTCGGGGTTGATCAACTTGGAACACTGTTAATGACCTGATTGCCCTTTTATGAAGAAAGATTAAATATGTAGCAGTTACCGGCCCAAACGAGGGCAGAAAATCTACCCTTGCGAAAGTGATCGCAGGATTCCTTCCTTAACGAAAATCCATGGATCGAGGTTAAGAAAATGGCTCCTGTGTTTTTACCTACCGCACTAGCTTTGTATTGTATCTTGTCTTTGCGGCGCATGATAAAACACCCAATTTGCCCTTATCAGGGGATTGGAAAGTGCTGATAAAAGCTACTTTTTGCACAAGTAGAAGAATCCTTTTCCAAAATGGCAGAATATAGGTTCAAACTGTTGACAGGAGAGATTATCCTGCGTATAATGATGATACGATCAAATGATCGTTTGATTGTTTAATGCAAAAACAATATTAAGAGAGGAGTTTTCCAAAATGAAAAAGACTTATAAAATTGATGTCGACTGCGCCAACTGCGCCAACTTGATGGAGGATGCCGCCCGCAAGACCTCAGGTGTGGCGGGGGCCACCGTCAACTTTATGACCCTCAAAATGATCGTGGAGTTCGAGGAGGGCCAGGACCCCAAGACTGTCATGAAGGAGGTCCGCAAAGCCTGCAAGAAAGTTGAGCCCGACTGTGAGGTTTTCCTGTAAACAGCCGAAAGGAAATGCCCTGTCAAGCAACGGCTTGTAGGGCATTTTTCTTAAATAAGAAGCAAACGTAGAGAGGTTGAATGAAATGCAAGAATATATTGTAAACGGTCTGCTGATCGTGGTGGCTCTGCTGGCCATGATTCTTCAAATCATTGGTATGCGGCCATCCGCCGGTATGACAAAAAAACAAAAAGTGATGTTGTGGCGTATCCTGATTGCAACAGCTTTGCTGTTGATTTTGCAGGTTCTGGGTGCGGACGCATTTGAGGCCTTTGGTGCTGCGGGGCGCTGGGTGCGTCTTGCAGTGTTCCTTGTGGATTATCTGGTCATTGGCTACGATATTCTGAAAAAGGCCGGAAAGGGTATCCGCAACGGACGGATGTTCGACGAGAATTTTTTGATGGCGGTGGCTACGCTTGGTGCGCTTGCCCTGGCCATATATGAAAACGGCGACTATCTGGAGGCCATCGCAGTCATGCTTTTCTATCAGGTAGGCGAATGGTTCCAGTCTTATGCTGTGGGCAAGAGCCGCCGGAATATTAGTGATTTGATGGATATTCGTCCCGACTACGCCAACATTGAGCGTGACGGTAAGCTGGAGCAAGTAGACCCTGACGAAGTAGGGATCGAAACCATCATTGTGGTTCAGCCGGGCGAGAAGGTGCCCATTGACGGCACGGTGATTCAGGGTGAATCCACGCTGAACACCGCCGCCCTTACCGGCGAGAGCCTGCCCCGAGAGGTCAAGACCGGGGATGAGATCATCTCCGGCTGCATCAACATGACTGGCCTGCTACACATCCAAACTACCAAGGAATTTGGCGAGTCTACTGTCTCCAAGATCCTGGATCTTGTGGAGAACGCCTCCTCCCGGAAATCTAAGTCTGAGGACTTTATCTCCCGCTTCGCCAAAATCTACACACCGGCAGTCTGTTATGCGGCGTTGGCTCTGGCGATCCTGCCGCCTTTGGTGCGGATGTTCGGTATGGGATTAGATGTAGGCTGGGAGACTTGGATCTACCGAGCGCTGACCTTCCTTGTCGCCAGTTGCCCTTGTGCGCTGGTCATCTCCATTCCCCTGTCCTTCTTTGCAGGCATCGGCGGAGCCAGCAAGGCGGGCGTTCTGGTGAAGGGGTCCAACTATCTGGAGACCCTTTCTCAGACCAAGATTGTGGTATTTGATAAGACCGGTACTCTGACTCAGGGCGTGTTTGAGGTAAACGCCATCCATCACAACGAAATGGACGAACGTAAGTTAGTGGAGTATGCAGCCCTGGCGGAGAGCGCCTCCAGCCATCCCATCAGCAAGAGCTTGCAGAAGGCCTACGGAATGGAGCTTGACCGCAGCCGGATAACAGACATTCAGGAGATCAGCGGCAACGGTGTGATTGCCACGGTGGACGGCCATCAGGTAGCGGCCGGCAACGACAAGCTCATGGATCGCCTGGGTGTCCAGGCCATTCCCTGCCACAGTGTCGGCACCATCATCCACATGGCCATTGACGGCACATATGCCGGTCACATTGTTATCTCCGACATTGTTAAGCCCCACTCCAAGGAAGCCATTCAGGCCCTGAAGGCAGCGGGCGTCCATAAGACAGTGATGCTAACAGGCGATGCGAAAAAGGTGGCAGACCAGGTGGCAGAGGACCTGGGATTGGACGAAGTTTACAGCGAACTGCTTCCCGCCGATAAGGTGGAGAAGGTGGAAGCTCTGATCCGCATCAAGCCGGATAAAGCAAAGCTGGCCTTTGTAGGCGACGGTATCAATGACGCTCCAGTGCTTCGCCGGGCGGACATTGGTATCGCAATGGGTGCCATGGGGTCCGACGCTGCCATTGAAGCCGCCGATGTGGTGCTGATGGATGACGACCCCATGCAGATCTCCAAGGCCATCAAGATCTCCCGTAAGTGCCTTGGTATTGTCTACCAGAATATTGTAGTGGCAATCGGTGTGAAACTTGCCTGCCTTGTTCTAGTCGCTCTGGGCTTTGCCAATATGTGGCTGGCCGTGTTCGCTGACGTGGGTGTGATGATTATCGCCGTTCTCAATGCCATCCGGGCGCTATTTGTGAAGAATCTTTAAGATTTTGCAGGAACCGAAATGTCGGAATCCGCTGTTTCCCATCACATTCATATTTTACGGATGAACGGTTTAGTTCGGTGGCGTAGGAGTGGAAAGACGATGATTATGTCCAATAAAGTGGTGTAAAAAGGAAGAGACGCAAATTTCTAAGGAAGTCGAAAAAAGAGATGAGTCATTTCGAACTTTTCGGTATACTTAGAATTGACACACAACCGGAAAGGAGAACGAAACGACTCCCATTGAGTTTACTCTAGGAGATAAATTTTGGGAAGACCTCTTTCTTAAGGACGATAAAGATTCCGTGCGTCTATTGAAGGAGAAATTTGTCAATGCCATTTTGAAAGCAGAGGCCTCAGAGCAGATAGGTGCTTCACGATATGCTCGGAGCGAAGAACGAATAACCTATCGCAATGGCTATAGAAAACGAGATTTGAATAGCAGCGATGGAACACTGCACCTGCAGGTACCCAAGCTCAGAAATGGAACATTTTCAACCCAGCTTTTTGCATGTTACCAACGGAGCGAGCGTGCCTTGATGCTTGCCATGATGGAGATGGTGATCCAAGGGGTCTCAACCAGAAAAGTAGCAAATATCACGGAAGAGCTTTGTAGGACACAGTTTTCAGCTCATATGGTATCCAACTTGTGCAAGGAGCTGGATGAAGGTGTAGAAGCATGAGGTTCTTGGCTTTGATGTTTCAGACAATGAGTCCGAAGCAAGCTGGAAAGAGATATTCCAATCCCTGAAGGACCGTGGTCTAGACGGAGTGCAGCTTGTTACAAGTGATGCTCACTGCGGGATCCAAAATGCGATACGAGAGAAGTTTCCTGGAAGTGCCTGGC
>CAKZWV010000062.1 GCA_937922005.1 uncultured Clostridia bacterium
TTCAAAAGATTTCAGCTGTTTTTTTGTATAGGGCAGGGGAAAATACTCAGAAGGCAAAATCTTATCCAGCGATGCGCTGCTTTTAAAGGGCCGCGCAGCACCGTTATAATATTGGTTTGTGGCCGTATCATGGATTTCCCATGCACATATTTTTTCTTTTAACGTAAAAAATTTAACTTCTAATGCCATTGGAAATATTTTTCCCCATAAAGATATTTTTAATTGCGGACGGGACACTTAAAATAAAAACAGCAGCATTTTTGCTGCTGTTTTTGGCAGGGGAGACGCGAATCGAACACGCAACCTACGGTTTTGGAGACCGTTGCTCTACCAATTGAGCTACTCCCCTAGAAATAAAGTATCCAACTTCCTTGCTTGCCGAGAACTTCGGCTGCTAGCTACCTAGTACCTAGCTCGGAAGAAGGCTCCTCAAATCAACAAGAACCATGATACCCAAAGGCAAAAACTTTGTCAAGGGTTTGGCGAAAAAAATTGGTTGACGGTTATTGGTCGCCCCAGCGGCCAAGTTACCGACCAAGTCAGCGTCCAAGATAGCGACCAAGATAGCGACCAAGATGAAACACCGATGGATCGACTACTTGCAGCCCTTGGAAATGAAACACTATCTGCTTTAGAGTTAATGAAGCGTCTTGGCCTCTCCCATAGACAAAGTTTTAGAAAGTATTATTTGAATCCGGCACTGGAGCAAAATTTGATTGTTCGTACCATCCCTGACAAGCCCAAGAGTAAAAATCAGAAATATAAAAGACGCAAATCGTCCTGAAGACTTTGTAGATTGATAACACTCGAGAACAAAAACGCCTGACTAGGAAGCCCTAAAGGCCTAGTCAGGCGATATTTAGTTCACTTAAATGAACGAAATCCGTTTATTTTTCTAAATGGACCAAATACAGCTTTTGCACGGCCTGGCCCCCGCTACGGTCTTGGCAGTAGATGCAGGCGGTGTCTTGACTGGTACGAACAATACTGCCAGGTCCAGCAGTTGGCCCAAGATCTTTGACCAACTGGAAGTTATTTCCATCGGTTGTAGCCAGCTTAGCCTCAGGCTGTCCGTTGTTGGGATTGGCTAGGGTAAAGAGGAAGGCTCCGTCTCCTAGGCCCAGACAACGCTGAATCTCATTCTCAAGCATCACTTCTTCCCCGAAGCTATCTTGACTGGCATCATAAACTCTAACAAAAACAGGATTTTGTCCGGAAGGTTGACTCTCCCCATCCCTGATCAGGATCACTTTGTTGCCGGAGGTGAAAATCCGAGTATAGGCCTGATCCAGGGCCACTTTCCTGATTTTCCCGTGTTCTACGATATTCAGATGTTTTTCCTCAGTTCCAATTTTTTCCGACATGAAAGCAAAAATCTGATTTCCATGACTCGCTTCCAGGCGAATAATACTTTCGGCAGGTTGATTCGGCTCAAAAGCAAAAGAATACTCTTCTTCGCAGACCAATTTTGCTTCTCCGCTCTTGAGACTGTAAACAGCTAAACTGCTCTTCTCCCCTTCCACCTTGGGTGCGATCAAAAGCAAATCATCCTCCAGCCGAGTTAGGACCGGCACTTGATTAGGATTATCCAAGGCAGGTAGCGAGACAACTTCATTGAGCTTGTGGTCTTCTCCATAGCTAATAACCGTAGCCTGGTTCCTGGCTAAGCAAAGTAAATAGACCTTCCCTTCAAAGAAAACGGGATTAAAAACCCTAGTGTTGAGGCCCCGTAAATCCATTTCTTCCTTGACTTCCCCGGAACTTGGGTTAAAGCTATACATGGCCTGGGTCTGCCCATAGGCACTGCCAGCAGTCATAGGAACAGCACTTAGACTTAATTTAAACTCCTTGCCATCAAAGGCAAAAGCATCAAAAAAACCTTCTCCTTCGATATTTTCCAATTTAACATGCAACAAATTTTCCGGCAAAGCCACTTCTTCCAGGGTCACCTGATCGAGTTTAATCTGGCCCCCCTGAACCGGATTCTCTGCCTGAGCGGCAGGCTCTTGGTTCTGGCTCGCTGGTGCTTCAGCCTGGCTGCTGGTCTCCCCAGCTTGAGGTACAGATTCTTGGGCTGGCGGCGTAGATTCCTCGGCCTGGCTGGCAACCTCATCCGCTTGGGAGCCTTGCTCCTTCGTTGACGGAGAAGCACTCATAGGATCCGTAGCACTAGAAGCTTCAGAGGAGACTCCGGTGTCAGGAGTATTTGTTGAAGAGCTGGATTGACCTTCTTGATTGGCCTCTGTCGTTGCTACGGAAAACTTAGGAGAGCTCTCCTTGCAGCCAAATAAGCCAACCAAAGACAGAGACATCGCAAGAAGGATAAGGGGACGAATTGATTTACTCATATGAATTTCCTTTCTTTAAAAGAAATAAATTAGGAACGATATAATAACATAAAGAATGAATGATAGAATGACGAAAAGCTCCTGACCCATAGGGCCAAGAGCTCATATGAATCATTGTATCTATCGGCAAGACTTATATTCTTGCCAAATTTTACATATGCTTAAAAAGCCTTAGAAATCTTGTGTATTGTAATCGCCTGAAGAGAAAATATCATCATCCCAGGAACCCGAGCCAGGAAAATAGCCTTCATAGGGGGTGCCCCCATAGGGCATGGTCTGGTCTTGGCGAGGATCACGATTGGGACGGCGCTGCTTTGAATTTCGATTGGCCTTAGCATTGCGGTCCGTCCGATCTCCAGCAGGGCGACGGTCAGATCGACGGTTCCGGTCATTCCGGTCACCCCGGTCAGAGCGGTTTCCCCGATGGTCATCCCGGTCGTTGCGGTCAGGACGATCATTGCGATCTCCCCGGTCATTCCGATAAGACCGACCCGGCTGACCACCCCGATTGCGTCCTCCACTCCGGCGATTTTCATCAAAAACCGGGGCATCCTCTACAAAATCAGAGCGATCATAGGGAAAAGTATCATCTAAGAAAGCTGGTTCGTCCGCAGATAACATGGGATTTGAATAGGCATCCTCATAGGAAGCATCAAAATCATCTCCAAAATGCTCATCCTGAGGGCCATCAAAAGGCCCATCCCCCCCAGAACGACGTAAGTCAGACCGGGTATCAGAGCGAGGACGACGAGTTGGAGCATTTGCTAAAGGACGGCGAGGCCGACCTCCCCGACGGTTGCCTGCATCCCCGCTATCTTGGTCGCCACTAGGATCCATCATAGTCAAATTGACCCGACCCAGGTGGTCAATCTCAAGAACATAGGCGTCTGCTTCCTGGCCCACTTGCAAATAATCCTCTACTTTGTCGACATGCTCAGGGGCAATCTTCGAAATGTGGATGAGTCCTTCTTTGCCTGGTGCATATTCGAGGAAGGCACCAAAGTCTAAGATGTTGGTAATGGTCCCGTGGACAGGAGTACCCGGTTCTGGGTTAAAGACAATCATCTTGACTTGGTTGATCGCCGTGTCGATGACATCGGAATCTGGTGAGACAAAGTAAACGTGGCCTACCGCTCCGTCTTCAACAACTTCGATCTGGCAGCCCGTCTCAGCAACGAGACGTTTGATGACCTTGCCACCAGAACCAATGACCTCCCGGATCTTGTTCTCGGGGATATCCAAAGTGGAAATCTTGGGTGCGTGATCAGATAAGCTAGTCCGTGGAGTCGCCAGAACAGGGGCCATCACGTGACGCAGGATCTCCAGACGTCCCTTTCTGGTCAGGGCCAGGGCCTCCTGGATGATTTCCAAGGATAGGCCTTCTACCTTAATATCTACCTGGATGGCGGTAATGCCCTTTTCTGTTCCACCGACCTTAAAGTCCATATCTCCATAAAAGTCTTCGACCCCTTGGATGTCCATCATAAGAAGGTGGCCATTTTTCAGCTTCTCATCGGTAATCAAGCCACAAGAAATGCCGGCAACAGGAGCTTTAATCGGGACTCCTGCCGCCATCAGAGCCAAGGATGAGGCACAAATTGAGGCCTGGGAGGTCGACCCATTGGACATGAGGACTTCAGAGACATTGCGAATGGCATAAGGGAATTCTTCAGCGCTCGGTATGACCGGCTCCAAAGCCCTCTCTGCCAGAGCCCCATGGCCGATTTCCCGACGACCCGGGGACCGACTACCTCTAGGATCTCCAACGCTATAGCCAGGGAAGTTGTACTGGTGCATATAACGTTTTTCAGTAAGGGTATCCAAGCCATCTAGTTTCTGAGCACTATCCAGGCTAGCTAGTGTAGTTGCCGTCAGCACCTGAGTCTCTCCCCGCTGGAAGAGAGCCGATCCATGGACCCGGGGTAATAAGTCGACCTCAGCATGGAGGGGACGAATCTCATCCAAGGCTCGGTCATCAATCCGGTGGTGCTTCTCTACAATTTCCCGACGGAGGTGGAACTTCTGAATCTCTTGCATAGCCGGTTCCACATAGGGCAGCAATTCTTCAGCCGTAAAGGGACTAGCCTCAGGCAAATCTTCCAGAGCTTTTTTAAACTCTTTTTCTAAGGCCTGGATATTGTGATCTCTAAGATCTTTATCCCCCTCGATGAAATATCGGCTTATGTGTTCAGACAATTGACCGAATAAAAAATCGTAAATGTCTTCGGGAATCGCAGAGGAAGGATAAGAAAACTTCTCTTTTCCCACTTCTGCCTGAATCTTAGCGATAAAATCACACAAGTCCTGGATAACTTGGTGACCCGCCTTAATGGCCTCCATCATGACATCATCTGGAACCTCATTGGCTCCAGCTTCAATCATACAAACCTTTTCTTTCGACCCAGCTACGGTCAAATTTAGGTCTGAAGCAGCCCGCTCCTCTTCCGTCGGATTGACAATAATTTCTCCATCGACAAGGCCAACATTGACTCCTGCGATGGGTCCGTGCCAGGGAATGTCGGAAATCGACACTGCGATGGAAGAGCCCAGCAAGGAAGCGGTCTCAGGCATATTATCCTGATCCACAGAAAGGACGAGATTGTTGATGCTCACCTCGTTGCGCATGTCATCAGGAAAGAGGGGTCGCATGGGGCGATCAATCTGCCGAGCGGTCAAAATAGCATGTTCGGTCGGCCGACCCTCTCTGCGCAAAAACCCACCCGGGATCTTGCCCACAGCGTACATTTTTTCTTGGTAATCGACGCTCAAAGGGAAAAAGTCAACATCCGGTTTGGGATCGGCGGCCGTAGCGGTGGAAAGTACTACAGTGTCGCCATAGCGTACAAGGCAAGACCCATTGGCATATTGGGCCAACTGGCCCACTTCAACCACAAGTTTCCTGCCGGACAATTCTGTTTCAAAAATTTTCTTCATGTTGATCCCTATCCACTCTTCTCAGAGTTCTAAGTTTGGCCTTCCAAAAGACTGGGAAGATGGGCCAAAGGAGCCACCCTCACGCCCTTTGACTTCGACCAAATCTTACTTATTTTCTGAGATTCAAGCGGCTGATCAGATCACGATAGCGATTGATATCGATTCCCTGCAAATAATCCAGCAAACGCCGTCTTTGACCGACCATCATTAAAAGACCTCTTCTAGAGTGGTGATCCTTGGGATGAACCTTTAAATGCTCTGTTAAATGGTTAATCCGCTCGGTCAAGAGGGCTACCTGTACTTCTGGCGAACCAGTGTCCCCCTCAGATAGGGCGTACTCTTTAATCAACGCTGTTTTGGTTTCTTTGTCCATAATTCCTCCTTAAGGGAAAAGTTTAAATTTTACTCTCTGGGAGCGATTTTCCCTTCCATAGGCTCAGTATGGGGTTGAACCTTCCCAACAACTGAGCACAAGGACCTTGAGTTTAACAAAATCCTTGTTATTTGTCAAATTTTCGCACGAGCTCCGTAAAATATTCGCCTCGCTCTTCAAAGTTCTTGAAGTGGTCAAAGGAGGTCCCCGCTGGGGTAAAGAGGATGTTGTCCCCCGGCTCGGCCAGGGCCATCGCCTTCTCTAGGGCCTCCTTGTAATCCTTACAAAGGGTATAGGAAAAGCCTGGGGCTTCAAGGGCCTCCTTAAGGGCTTCCTCCAGGGCTGCCTGCAGGAGACCCTCATTTTGTCCGGAGATGAAGGCAGCTTTGGTTTCTTTCACCATAAGCCTAGCCAAGTCATGGTAGTCGCAGTTTTTATCCTTCCCACCCATGATCAAAATGGGCTTGGGCCCCGCTTGCTCCCCCCCACCTGAACCTCGGAAGGCAAGGATCGTATTAAGGGTTCTCGTGGGCGAACTATCGATGGAGCTCTCATAGATGGCAACGCCCCCCTCTTCACGGACCAAGGCCTGGCGGTGGGCCACCCCCCCAAAGGTCTGGGCCAGGTCCTTGGCAGCCTCGGCCAGAGCCCGATTCCGGTCCTCCTCACTACCAGGGCCTAATTCTTGGTAGACCTCATGGACCAAGGCCAGGGCTGCTAGATAGTTATCCTGGTTAAAGCGGCCCCGGAGGCGGATATCCTTGGTAGTCAAAAAGGGCTTTTCAGACGTAGGGGCCGGCAAAGCTTGATCTAGGGACTTGCCATCCTGATTAACTAGCTTACGATTCAGATCAACTGGCTCCACATCACGATCCACCGGGCCTAAAGAGCCATCTGCGGCAATCTGCCAGAGGGGACCCTGGAATATTTGTGGGGCCTGGTGGAGGAAAAGCCAATGGGCGGTGGGGTTGAGGGTTAGCCACTCGGGGTCATAAGAGGCCCCGTTGATGACCACGGTAGGGAAGGCGGAATGGGCAAAGATATTCGCCTTGGCCCGTTTGTATTCGTGAAAATCCTTGTGATAATCGAGATGGTTTGGACTGATATTGGTCAAGAGGGCGTAGTCGATCTGGGCCTGGAAAGCCATCAACTGGAAGCTCGAAAGCTCGAGGACAACCAGGTCTTCTGAACGAATTTCCCCCAGGCGATCGATGAGGGGTGTTCCAATGTTTCCTCCAAGATGCACAGTAAAGCCAAGTTTTTCAAGGAGTTTCGCCGTCAAGGTTGTGGTTGTTGTCTTCCCGTCGCTCCCCGTCACGGCGAGGATGGGGCAGGGGCAAAGATGGCAAAAAAGCTCCATCTCGCTCGTCACCACCATTCCCTTTTTCCTTGCCTCCACCAGTTCTGCCTGGTCAGGCCGCAAGAAGGGAGTCCGAAAGATCAAGACCTCAGAGGGAGAGGTTTTTTGAGCCACTTTCTCCAGGACTGACAAATACTCCGGCCCCCCGATCCAACGGACCTCATCAAGGACCGGAGCTAGGTCGCCCAGGTTGAATTGCTGGATCAGACGATCCTTGACCTCGGCCGGATCAAAGTCTTTTTGATCGGCTACCATGAGCTGGAGGCCATCCTCTCGGACCTTAGGGAGAAGGGCGTGCAAGAGGGCCCGGTTACTGATCCCCAGGCCCAAGATGACGCAGGTCTTACCCTGCCAAAAACGTGCTGCGTGTTGTAAATCTACCATAAAAGCTAGCCTCCTAGCCAACTACTTGGAAGACCTGGTTGGTCATCCGATTAAAGGCCTCTTGGAGGACGGCTGTCGGAGAGGCAAGGTTCAAACGGATGGACCAGGGACCACCAAAGTCACGCCCATCTTGCCAACCAATCCCATAGTCCCAGCCCTGTCTAAGGAGCTCGTCCAGGCTCTTTTGATGGGCCTGGCACCAGGCCTCGCAATCCAGGAACATCATGTAGGTTCCCTCAGGGAGGGCACTTGTAACCCCAGTCCAGATCTTTTCGACATAGCGGTGACCCAAGGCGGCATTTTCTCCCAGAACCTGGAGTAGGGCCGTCAGCCAGGGCTCCCCCTTGGTATAGCCAGCTATGAGAGCATGATGGGCCATGACGTTCATGTGGTTATAGCCCGTCCGGGCACCGACAGCGACGATTTGGTCATGGAGGCGGGGATTAAAGCTCACATGATAACTGCCTGCGATCCCAGCAAGGTTGAAGGTTTTGGTAGGGGCATAGAAGGAAACCGTATGGGTCTTAGCGAAGGTATTGACCTGGTGGCTAGGCACGAAGCTATGGGGCGGATAGATGAGATCAGACCAGATCTCATCTGAGATCACGTAAACATCATACTTTTCAAAGAGCTCCATGGCCTCTTTCAATTCCGCCTTGGTCCACACCCTACCCGAAGGGTTGTGGGGACTACAGAGCACAGCCGTATGGATTTTATAAGTCTTGACTTTTTCTTCCATATCCGCATAGTCCATCCGCCAAACCCCCTTAGAATCGATGGTCAAAGGGGAAGGAACCAAGCGGTAGCCTGCTCCCGGAATGTTGGTATGAAAGCCCACATAAGTTGGGCTGTGGACCAAAATAGAATCACCCGGGTTGGCCAGGACCCGGAGAGCTGAAAGAACCCCGCCTACAACCCCATTTTCATAGCCAATCTGGGCCTTGGTCAGCCCCTTGACCCCATTGCGTCGCTCTTGCCAAGTACATATTGCCTCAAAATACTCCTCCGTCGGCCGAAAGTAGCCAAAGAGAGGGTGGTCCAGCCTGGCTTTGAGGGCATCGACAATTTCTGGAGCTGTCGCAAAGTTCATATCGGCCACCCAAAGGGGAATAAAATCCCAGCCAGGCCGAGGTGTTTCTGGACAGCCTGGCAGGCCTATGGCGTCTACTGCAAGGGCATCGTGCCCCCTCCGATCAATCTTTGTCGTAAAATCGTATTCCATCATTATCCTCCCTAAGATCACAAACTGGGTGTAGTGTAGCAAGAATTTACTGACCTTGCCAAAAATTTTGAATGATTTCCAAGGCTCCTCGCAGGGTCGTCAGCTGATAATCCCGAAAATTTTCTTTAGCCAGCTGATAAAAGGCCCCCTGGCCCCAACGTTCATCGATCAGGAGGACAAAGCCCCGATCTTCATCGCTGCGGATCAGCCGCCCCAGGGCCTGGGTCACTTTATTAAAAGCCGGATAAGTATAGGCGTATTGGTAGCCGTTATGGAGTTTTTGTTCGTAATAGTCACAGATAAGGCGGCGTTCTAGGTCGGGGCTGGGATTGCCCACCCCAAGAATAATCACCCCTGACAGCTGCTCACCAGGAAGGTCGACCCCCTCGCTGAATACCGAACCTAGGACGGCAAAAGCCAAAAGAGATCGCTTTCCATAAGAAGCAAAGCGCTGAAGAAAGGCCTGTTTTTCTTGATCGGTCATCCCCTTTTTTTGAAAGACCAGGTCTGTATCGTCCAAATCCTCCTCTTCCGCTAACTTGGTCATGGTCTTTTGCAAGATCGCCAGGTAGGCATAGGAAGGGGCAAAAATCAGGTAATTGGCCGTCTTGACCTTGGTCAGGGCCACCAGGAGGCGGGCAATCCGCACCACCGACCCCTCTCGCGACCGATAGGCAAAGGGCACGTCCGTCACCCCCAGGATTTTACGGTTTTCAACCGGGAAGACCTCCTCCAGGTTGAGAATTTTGGCATCGAGCTCTGAATGCTCATCGTAGACCAAGGAAAGTTGGTAGGGAATGGGGAGCATGGTTGCCGAAAAGAAGCAGATTCCACCCTGGTCCTCATAGCCCTGGGTCAAAATGTGGGCCACATCCAGGCAAAGGAGGCTCCATCGGATCCCATCCTGTTTGGTCCTTTGCGCTGCAAAGAGGTAGGAATCCCCAAAATAATCCGTCAAAACCTGGGTAAAAAAACGCACTTCATAGAAAACCTGCCGGATGAGACTCTCTGGATCAGCAGCCTCTGCTCCCCCAGCGAGCCCCTCTGCCTCCTGTTTCCCCTTAGGAGCCACCAGGGCCTCAACCAGCTCTACCCCAAAAGAATTCAAAAACTGATTCAGGTGTTCCACAAAACTTTGAAAGAAGGTAGGAAACTCCTTGGGATAAGCCTTGGCCAGCAAGAGACCCGGTTCTCGAATCGTCTTCTCCTCTCCTGCAAATTGTCCCATATCGATCAGGGGCTCCCCTGGCTCAGCTCTCCCAAGCTTCTCACCTGGCTCGGCCCTCCCAGGGTTCTCCCTTAGACCCAGGCCACTAGCTGCCTTTTCCTTCCCAGATGGGGAAAGAAAGCTAAGAAAAGCCTGGGCCATCCGATGGAGAATTTCCAGATCCTCCTGCAAATGTTCCAAGGCTCGCCAGGCTTCTGCTTCCTGTCGGGGGGTCAGCTGAGATTTTGGTCGGGCTAAAAGCCCTTGGGAAGCCTCTTGGCATTGGATCAACAGGGCTCGCAACTTTTCCACCTTCCCAGAGCCCAGCCCCGCACTGTACATCATCTTGGCCCGCTGTGCCAGGTTATGGGCCTCATCCACCAGGACAAAAGGCTTAGCCGGGCCTGGCTGGGGACCAAAAGCCGGATCTGAGCGAGACTTAGCCTCCAGGTGAATCTCCCCCCGTAAATCAGAAAGTGAACGGATCCGGGCCGTTGGGTCAAAATAATGGTTATAATCCGCCACCACCAAATCGCTGGTCGGGATCATTTCGAGCGCCAACTCATAGGGACAAACCTGGAATTCTTTGGCTAGGGCCAAGAGCCGAGGCCGGTCCAGGAGGATATCTGCCCCCGTAGCGAGAATCGCCGACCGAATCTTCTGAAAATATTCCCTCGCATAGGGGCAGCGATCGGTCTGACAAAAGAGTTTGGGTTCAAGACAAAGACTTTCTTTGGCGTAGAGGATCAGGGTCCGGCAGGGAAAGCCCTTGGCCTGGAGGAGGGCAGCAGTCTGGGCCGCAGCCCTCCGACCTGCCGTCATCGCTGTGAGGTAGAGAATTTTAGGAATAGCCCCGGTGGCCAGGGCCTTGAGGGACGGATAGAGGACTGAAACAGTCTTGCCTATTCCCGTAGGGGCATTGATGAGGAGGACATCCCGCCTGCGTATGGTTGCAAGGAGGGACCGCATGATGGTCTCTTGGCCATTGCGGAGGTTGGCAAAGGGGAAGGTGGCTCGGAGGGCAGCCTGGGGGTAGGCAATTCTCCGTAAGATGCTCGGCTCCTGAAGGGCCAAATAACCCTCGCAGGCTGCCACAAAGAAGGTCGTCAAGGCCTCAAGATCAAGCTTGCGTGCTAGGATGGTCGGCACTTCCTCCCCCCTTAGATAGTAGACGAGTTGGACCTGGATGAGGGGGTCTGAGGGCTCGGAAGACCCGTTCGGGTCGGGATTAGCGCTTGCAAAGCCACCTGAAGGTGGAAGGCCGGGTTGGGAGACAGAGACAGGATCCGCTTCTTCACCTAGATCGTCCCAGAGGGTCTCCCAGTCCATGCTCTGGCGGAGGGCATAGGCATAGAGGCAGACTTGGGCCCAGTCTTCATAGCGGCCCTGATGCAGGATCTGAGGGGAACGAGCCTCGCTGGGGCTCAAGCTTTTCACCTCGTAGAGGTTGACAATCTTCTCTTTCTTGCCCTGGGGGTAGGCCAAGAGTGTTAGGACGTCAATACGTCCTTCCAGGTCTAGGAAAAGGGGGTGGCCTCCTATGGTTTTTTCATAGCTTGCTCGGACAGGGAGTTCCGTCTGCAGCTTGGTTTTTGGCCGATAAGCCGGGTCAGAATCCAGCTCAATGCGAGCCAACTCCTCCCCCATCCACCGGGTAAAACGTCGCTGGACCCGATAGCCCTCACTCATCTCAGACCGGGCCCGCAAAGACCTATCATAGAGACCACCGCGCCGGAAAACCAGGTGGGCAAGGTCTTTGATCCCCATCTGACCGTATAAGGGAGTGGGGTCAGCTGGTGGTGAGAAATCAGCCATGCAAGGACCTTCTTTTTCTTCGGCCCCTTTCGTTGAATCAATAAAAAAAGAGGAGGCTCCAGGCTCCCTCTCGGGGGCTCGAGTCTCCTCTTCTTCGTGCCTAGGTGAAAAAATCTCCAAAGCATGCTCCTTATCTTGGTGCGGAAAACAGGACTTGAACCTGCATGATGTTACTCACTAGTACCTGAAACTAGCGCGTCTGCCAATTCCGCCATTTCCGCATAAGCTTGCCAGCCGATGGCTGTGCACGTAGCTTTGCTAGCCTCGATAGAAGCAATCAGGTAAACTGTTAAGCTCCTTCCACTTGGCTGCTACATTGAATTAAGATACTAGGTCTTCAAAAAAAATGCAAGGGCTCCGGTAAAAATTTCTAGGCCGAAGTCCTTGCTTCTTTGGCTTGGAGTATTTGTTCATGGAAAGGCCGGGTTATGAGCTCGTTACTGAATCCTTAGCTCACCCTCTCACGAGCTTACTACTTTTTATTCAGCTCGTCCTCCATGGCCTTGAAAAGTTCCTGGTATTCAGGAATATCTTGAACATTTTTAGGACGAGATGGTGAGGTCTCTCCTTCCTTCCTGTCAAGAGGAAGGCCCTCGCAGCGCCACACACTATGGTAGGCCTCTCGGTAGGAATCGACCTTGGTTAAGTCCACGTCGGGCTTACTCTTAAGCTCATCATAATGAAAATCTAGCCAAACCACATTTTTCTTCCAGCTATCAAGAGTGGCATGGCGGTTGGGATCCTGTTGATTGATGAGCGTTACGATATATTCTTCCTCTTCCTGGACTCTCCTATAGGGTTCTAGGTAAGTATCGGGGTTGGTATCGAGCTCAATTTCATGGAGGAGGGGGCACTCCTTCAATAGTGTCTGGTAATCCATCCCGGCTTGGTATGGTAGGCCATCTTTTTTCTCCTTATTTTCCTGATTCCACTTCTTACGATGGGTTTCCAGGAAAGTATCTATGGCGGGGAGATCAATGTTGTCTTCGTCCTTGATGGCATCATAATTAGCATCGAGCCAGACTACTATGCGCTTCCAGTCGTTGGGATCAACTTTCCAATCTGGAGAATACTTGTGAATTGCCTCTAGGACTACATCTACATCATTGCCATGACCGATAGGCTCCGAAGGAGATGTTAAAAAATAACTTGTCTCAGCGGTAAGAGATTCAGAAGTCATTTCATCATGATTCAACATTGTGGTAGATGAAATATCTTCCTTAGCTGGAGAGGCCTGTAAAGGTACAGTTCCATGCTGACAACCCGCACTCCCCAAACATAGAAAGCAAATGAAAACGGAATAACAGATGATTTTTTTATACATGTTAGGAATACCTTTTAGCTTTACATATGGAAGATAATAAAAGGATATAGGCCTGCTATGTACTTTATAGATCCTGTGATTGTATCTTGTGTGTGCGCTGCATAAACCAAATCCTTAGCTGAAGTGTTGTACCCAACAATGACAACAATATGGAACGCTCTACCTCTGCTATTTAGCCAAGCCACCGCATCGCCTTTGTACCCAAAACTATAGGCTCCTTCATATGAATTAAAAGACTGGCTCTGAGAATGATCCGTCCAATATTCTTTAAAGGCGTCCGCACCTCTCCATGTTGAGGAAACCTGATTAATATCGGCTATACTACCAGATGAAAACCAGTACGAAGTGTCGCTAGATGGACCAAAGGACATCCTTTTTCCACCTGCATAGAGACATTGGGAAACAAAGTTCGCACAATCTCCACCGTAAGGAGACCAATCAGGATAATTAGAATTATAATTTGACCAATAAGACGTTGCATAAGCCGCAGCTGTACTTCCATCATAATTTGTACTAGACAAAATATTGGTATGGAGTTTGACTTTAGAAGATTTATTCTTGCACCGCCTCACAGAACGGTAGGCTTCTATATATGAGTCTACATCTACCATATTGATAGACTCATCCTCATTCATAAGTTGATAATTCGCTTCTAGCCAGTGCAAATTCTCCTCCCATCCATCAAGAGTAGCATGACTATCAGGAGCTAAGCGATTGATCACCCCTACAACATACTCTTCTTCTCGTTGCACTCTACTGTAGGCTTCCTGAATATCAGCTAGAGAGCGTTCCAAATCAACTTTAAGATTCTCTGTAGCGTTCTCTTTTAGCCACCTTTGATATTCAATCGAACTCTCGTTAAATGGCTTCACTTTGCTTTCCTCAGCTAACGTTGGTTGGCTGAAATTCGGTAGGATCAAGCACAAGGCCAAGATGATACAAAGAACAGATAATTTTTTCATGAGTATACCTCCTACTAACAATGTATAGCAAAAAGCTAGATATAGATACGTTCGCAAACAACTATAGGTCAAATGGAAATTAACTTTAGTCGTTACATCATTATAACATGTTATGCCATTAAAGCAAATGCTCCACCAATATTTCCCTGATAAAGTAGAAAAACTTTGATTTAATTAGACTACTCCAAACATAATCTGCTAAATATGAAATATCTCCCACAAAGCGAATTAACAAATGGTCTTCAACGCATGTTCACCTCTATAACCTTATGATAAATTTTTGCTTGATCATTGCATCGTCCCGGTTCCCCCGTCTGGGCTTTCGACTGATGGCAGGAGGTCGGGGTTCCCCATCTGCTGTTTGAGACGGAGGGCTGTCTTGGACTGAGCCAGACCACCAAGGGCCGTCTCCCGTAAGGCAATGGGCAGAGCTGCTCCAATTTTCCCCATGGCGACAATGACTTCATCGCAGGGGATTTTTGAGGGAATCCCGGCCAGGACAATTTCGACGGCAGCCAAGGCATTGGCCACCCCCATGGAATTACGCTTAATGCAGGGAATCTCCACTAGACCGGCGACAGGATCACAAACGAGGCCAAGAATATTTGCTAAGGAAATGGCGACAGCATCGACGATTTGCTCTGGCGTGCCACCCGCTGCTTCCGTGAGGGCCCCAGCTGCCATTCCGGAGGCAGCTCCCACTTCCGCTTGGCAGCCGGCTTGGGCCCCCGAAATGCCTGCCCGGTTGCCAATGATCATGCCCAAAAGGCCCGCCGTGATCAGGAAATCCACCTGTTGGGTCCGAGTCATCTCAAGCTCATCCCGAAAGGTCATCAAAATGGCTGGAAGAATCCCCGAAGAGCCAGCGGTTGGTGTGGCGCAAATAATCCCCATCCCGGCATTGACTTCCGTCACCGCCATGGAATAGGATAGGGCCTGGGTAAAATTCTGCCCCACCAGGCTCTTTTCCTGGCTGGCCCGCGCATAGAGTTTGGGGGCATCCATCCCCGTAAGACCGGAGTGAGAGCGGATCCCTTTTAGGCCCCGCTCAATCGACTTCTCCATCACGGTCAGCTGGCCGTCCATCTTTTCGTAGATCTCTTCCCGAGTCATCCCCCGCTCGGCGATCTCCTGCTGGACCATGAGCTCGTGGAGGGGAAGTTTTTGGGCATTTGCGGCCTGGACGATTTCTTCCATACTAGTATACATGTAGATTTTCTCCTTTATGCGCTAGGTTTTAGTTTTCCTGAGACCCTATTTTTTTCATATGGATGACCTGGGTCACAATGGGAAGTTGCTCGAGATCGTGGATCATATTCAGACTGTAATCCTCATCTGTTTCCACCAACATAATGGCGATTCCTCGTTTGACCTTCCTCGAAACTTCCATGTGGCTGATATTCAGTTTATATTTTGCAAAGACAGACGTAATCATAGCAATACTTCCAGATACATCGTTATGCATAATGATAATATTTTTGGCATCGCCGTCGAGGAGGATCTTATAGCCATTGAGTTCGATGATCTCTACACTTCCACCCCCGACCGAGGCCCCGACGAGTTCTACTTTAAAGCCCTTTTCCGGATTGGAAAGTTCAATCCGGGCCGTATTGGGATGGCTCATTTCTTCTTCACTCGTACAAATCGTCACGTGCATACCCAATTTTTGTGCCTCAGTAAAGGCCTGGGAAATCCGCTCATCGTAAGTCTTAAAACCCAAAAGGCCCGCCACCACGGCGAGCCCAGTCCCGTGCCCCCTCCAGGTATGGGCAAAGGACCCATAGAAGGTGATCTTTACTTCTGGGGCAATGCCCCCGTAAATGGCCCAAGCAATCTGTCCGATCCGGACAGCCCCTGCCGTATGGGAACTCGAGGGTCCGACCATGACGGGGCCAATAATATCAAAAAGACTAACGTATTTCATAGCTTTCCTTTCCTTTTTTCTTCTTCATTTTTCTTCTTTATTTGTCTTTCCACTGAGGTCTCTAGCAAAAGCTGTCAACTCCAACAAATACTCATAAGCCGGGTAATCCCGGTCGTTGCGCATATGGAGCCAGCGGTCAGCAATACTGACCATCCGTGTCGCCAAAGAGGGCGAGAGCTTGACCTGGAAGAGCTGAGACAGGGGACAAGCCTCCACATGGCGGAGGAGGGCGATCCCTGCTGGGGAGACCAGAGTTCCTACAAAACTTGGTTCCAAGCGAGCCATCCTGGCACAGGAGGGACAAAGGAGCCCCCCATGGCTATACTCAAAGACCAAGGGCTGGGTCCCTAGCTCGTCCAAAGCCTTAGCGCAGCGAGCGCAAAAGTCAAGAGCTGGGGCATAGCCCATGAGGGCCAGAAAACGATAGCGGAAAATGGCTAAAGAAGCCAGCAAATCTCCACTCGTCCCGATCTCTTGTAAGCCTAGGACTAGGAGGTCGTAGAGCTCATCATCTCGATTATTTTCTTCTAGGAATATTTGGTACAGTTCAGCCAAATGCTTGGCCGCTGTCTGGCGAAAGGGATTACTCGCTAGGGCTTCTTCCCGACGGACGATCTCCCCTTCCTTAATCCGGACATAGCCCCGAGGCGTCTTCTCCAAGGTCAGCTGGGCCGTAGTAAAAGGCTCCAAACAAGCCTTGAGGGGGTTTTTCCCGTAAAGCCCGTAGGCACCAACCGAAATCAGGCCCTGGTCTCGGGACATGAGCTTGATCATAGCCTTGCCATCGTTGTAGGGAGTATTTTGTAAAATAATCCCAGTCAGATCTTGAAATGCCAATGTTCTGCCTTGCCTTTAGGTCCAAAGACTCTTGCTCTGGACATCCCAATAGCCCAGTTCTTGCAAAAAGCTTTCATTCTCCCGCCAATTGGGCAAAACCTCCACGTCGAGGTAGAGCTCAGGGAAAACATCAAGATAATAGTGGATTTTCTCGCGTGATGCTACCCCGATGGCCTTGATCCGGGCCCCCTTTTTGCCAATCAGCATCCCCTTTTGCCGGTTATTTTCGCAAATAATCCGGGCTTCAATCGTAAAGGTTCGATCAGCAGGGAAGTTGGCATCGTTGAGGGTGCGAGGGGTCTCCCGCTCCTTGAGACTTTGGATCTGGACGGCTGTTGCAAAAGGCAATTCCTGGCTCATTTGCTCATAAACGCAGGAACGGATGAGTTCTTGTACCAAATTGCGTTCACTCTGATCGGTGAAAGACCCATCAGACACGAGGAGACCCCGGCGGGGCAGGTGGTCTCGCAGGACT
>CAKZWV010000063.1 GCA_937922005.1 uncultured Clostridia bacterium
GAATTGCCTGCCTTGTGTTTAATCGATGCCGTTGCTAGGTTATTGCAAGGGACCCTCAAGGCGGAAGCCCATGAAGAAGATAGTTTTTCCTTCGCTTTTGGGACTCAGGGCCATTCTAGGCTCCTAGAAGAAAGGCAATATACTCGGCCACCGGTATGGCAAGGACTTGCTGTTCCCTCTATTCTCCAATCAGGCCACCAAGCCAAGATTGACACTTGGCGGCTCCAAGATCGGGTACGCACAACTTTGGCCCATCGCCCAGATCTATTACACTTTGAGGCCTTATCTTTAGAAGATTGGTGTGTAATTGGGGACAGTTTTCAAAGCTCAGAAGATGATTTCCCTTCAGGGCCTTGACATTTGCATTAACAATCTATAACATAGAAAAGACTTTGCATGAATTGCAATAGTAGAGGCGGTCCTATGCCGATTGCGGGTAAGAACGCCGAAAAGAGAGGAGGAGTCGCAATATGGACATCATTCGAGAAGTTGAGCAGGAATTCTTAAAGAATTCTTATCCCAATGTGCACATTGGTGATCGGGTCCGGGTCCACCTTCTGATTAAAGAAGGAGATCGTCAGAGAATCCAGGTCTATGAGGGCACGGTGATTGCCCGCAAGGGAAGAGGTTTGAGCGAGACCATCACGGTTCGTCGGATTTCCTTTGGCATTGGGGTCGAAAGAGTACTTCCCGTCCATTCACCGCGGATTGAGAAAATTGAAGTGGTACGGAAGGGTCAGGTACGTCGGGCGAAGTTGTATTATTTACGTGATCGGGTCGGAAAGCAGACCAAGGTCAAAGAAAAATTAACAGCTCGCATTATTTCTGATAACGAACCCAGTACAGAAAACGAATAGAATTCGACCTAAGAAGAAAGACAGCATGCGCTGTCTTTTTTTTCAGGTAAAACACCTAGGCAACAAATAAAAAATGTAGTCAAACTGACAAGGCTGCCTGATTGGGCATGCCCTACACTTTGATCATATCAGTAAAGGAGTATTTGTTCGTATGAAATGGCTTAAAACCATTCCTGTTCTTATAGCCCTGGCCTTGCTGGGGGCTCTCTTATTTTCTTCGGCCTATACCGTCCAAGAGAACCAAGTGGCGGTAGTCCAAACTTTCGGTCGCTATACCAAGATGGCCGAGGCTGGTTTGCATTTTAAGTTCCCTTGGCCGGTCCAATCGGTCAAGCTGGTGGATGCGAAAAGAACGCATAAAATGGAGATTGGCTATTACCAGGATGAGCAGGGAAATTTTCATGATTCAACCGATGATGACGATCAAATACTCATTACAGGGGATATGAATGTCATCGATATCGATTTTTTTATGGAGTACAAAATTTCCGACCCGGTGACCTATCTTTTTGTAGCAGATCGGCCAGAAATTATTTTGAAGAATATGCTGATGAGCTCAGCAAGGAGTATCATTGGCTCAAGTTCCATTGATGAGGCTTTGACAACAGGCAAGTTTAAGATTCAAGGGGAGATCAAGGAGCTTTTAACCCAAAAACTTAAAGAAAATGACATTGGCCTGGCTATTACGGATTTAAAAATCAACGACTCAGAGCCGCCGACGGAAGAGGTTAATGCAGCTTTCCGCGACGTCGAGACAGCCAAACAAAAACGAGATACCACCATTAACAACGCCAACCAATACAAAAATTCTCGTTTACCGGCTGCACGAGGAGAAGCAGACCGGATCTTGAAAGAGGCGGAAGCTAAGGCGAAAGCCCGGGAAAATGAAGCGAAGGGTTTGAAAGAACGCTACGAGACCATGTATGAGGCTTTTAAACATTTTCAAACCATTAGCAAGGAGCGGATGTATTTAGAGGCCATGCGGGATATTTTGCCCCAGGTAGAATTGGTCCTCGACACGGAGGGAGACATTCAAAAATATATGCCCCTAGCTGGCGGACCGGTCCGGCAAAATCAAGCGGTCGAGCCGAGCGTTTTAGAAAATACTCCCCCCAAGTCTTCGGAAGAAACAAGTCCCAGGAGGTAGGCCATGAGTGAACAGAATCCTTTCGACAAAAATCCCTTTGAGAAGAATCCCTTTGAGAACAATCCTTTTACAAATAATCCCAGCAACCAAGATTCCTCGAAAGTAGGAGGCTACGAACAACCTTCTTTTAAGCACGATTCCTTTTCAGATGATGGCTTTAAGACGGCTGAGATAAAAAGAGAAGCCAAAGAAGAGGCGAAAAAAATCAGAAAAAACCTAATAAAGGGCTTTCAGCGGACTTCCATGTTCCTGGTTATTCTGGTGGTCGCTTTAATCGTTCTCTTGAATTCGGCTTATATCGTTCATGAGGGAGAATTTGCTTATTTAACTCAATTTGGGGCCATAGTCCAAGTCACGGACCAGGCTGGTCTCAAATGGAAAATCCCTTTTATCCAATCGGTTTCAACTTTTACCAAGAAAATTCAAAATTATGATATTTCTGCCTCGGAAGTTTTAACCGCAGACAAGAAGGCCATGATCGTTGACAGCTATGCCCTCTGGAAGATTGAAGATATCGCAACTTTCTATCAGACGATAGGAAATATTCCTGCAGTTGAATCCAGAATTGATGCCACGGTTTTTTCTGTTATAAAGAATATCATGGGGAATATGCCCCAAAGCGAGATCATTTCGGACGAAGATAGTACTCGGGATAACCTCAATGATATGATTACGGAGAGAGTGGAAAGTACCCTCAAGCATTATGGAATTGATGTCCTTCGGGTAGAAATTAACCGCTATGACCTCCCCCCAGACAACCTTAACGCCGTCTACGACCGCATGATTTCAGAGCGTCAGCAGATGGCTGCTTCTTTCAAGGCAGACGGAGAATATCAGGCCACCAAAATCCGCAATGATACAGATAAAGAGGCCAATATTATTTTGAGTGAAGCCCAAGCCCAAGCTGAAAAGCTTTTAGGTGAAGGGGAAAGCCGCTATATGCAGACCCTTTCTGATTTTTATAACGATCAAGAGAAGGCCGATTTCTACCTCTTCCTCCTTCGGTTAGAATCTTTGAAGGAAAGTATTACTGGCAGCAACAAGACGATTATTTTGGGGCCGGAGAGCCCCCTTGCAAAACTTCTGACTGGGGCCGAAGCTGGCCAGATCTATCAGAAAGTTGAGGGAAAAGGAGATATAACAGGCATTAAGACCAAAGAGACGGAAAAAAAGCTTGCTGAGAGCATAGGTAAGAAAGAGCCGGAAAAGGAAACGGAGCCCAGCGAGTCTACAGAGTCTAATCACACCGAACCTAGTATTTCAGGGGAAGACAAGCATGATTAATTGGTTTCCGGGCCATATGGCTCAGAGCCGCAACCAAATCCAAGAAGCGGTTCGGGCGGTGGACATCATCCTTGAACTGGTGGATGCCCGTCTTCCCTTGACTTCACGGAATCCGGACTTTGTGGCCCTGACTCCACAGACTCAAAAACCCCGCCTCCTTGTCATGACAAAAGCCGACCTGGCTGACCCGACCGAGACCAAGGCCTGGCTGAAAGCCTATCGGAGCATAGATCCTAATCTGGCTGGCGCTATAGCCATAGACCTCAAGGAGGGGAAGGACTTGAAACGCCTCCAAAAGGCCATTGCAGCCCTCTATGCCCCAGTCCTTGCCAAGGCCAAAGCCAAGGGACGCCGCCAGCGGACGGCCCGCCTTCTATGTCTTGGGGTACCCAATTGCGGGAAAAGTACTTTGACCAACAAATTGTGCGACCGTAGGTCAGCCCAAGTGGAAAATCGTCCCGGGGTGACGAGGTCCTTTTCTTACCTCTTGAGCCGAGATAAAAATTACTTACTTCTTGATAGTCCTGGGATCTTGCCGCCCAGGTTAGACGACTTTCCTGGGGCGGCCTTACTAGCGGCCCTAGGTACCATCCCCCAGCATCTGTATCCCCCTGTTGAAGTCAGCAGTCTGGTCTTAGCTTGCCTAAAAAATTATTATCCAGATCGCCTCTGTGCCCGCTACCAGATAAGAGAAGGGCTTTTAGAAGACATAGCGGCCCCCTTGGATTATTTGCAGATTTTGGACTTGGTAAGTCAGAAAAAGGGCTTTTCTATGAAGGAAGAGGGGGAGTCCCGGGAAAGAGCGGGGCGGGCAGTCCTCCAGGATCTTCAGACCCAGGCTTTTGGGAGGGTGACCCTGGAGCGGCCCGACCAGCCCCGGACGAACTTTTTGCCGGAGGCCTTTTTTCATGTCTAGGGAAAGTGACAAGCGGTCGATGGAGGATTCAGCTGTCCAGGCCCCCCAGAATCCCCAGGCCCCCCAGCATCCCCAGGACCCCCAACATCCCCAGGATCTCCAACCACAAGATAGGGCTACCAAGGCGAAGGCCCATAAAGAATCCCCCGAAGAAAAATTTGCCCGCCTAGATAGTCTGGAAGAGGAATTTCATGCGAACGGCTACGGGCTCCTAGCCGGGGTGGATGAGGCAGGACGGGGCCCCTTGGCGGGTCCTGTTTACGTTGGTGCCTGTATTTTGGATCCCGCAAGGCCCATTTATGGCCTAGATGATTCAAAAAAATTGACCCCGAAGAAGCGGGCTGCTCTGTATGAAGAAATCAAAGAGAAGGCCTACGCTTGGTCTGTTATCGCCTTGCCCCCAGAGAGAATCGATGAGGTCAATATTCTCAATGCCGTCAAGGAGGGAGGGGCTAAAGCCATCGCTGACCTGAAGGCCCAAAGGAAAACACCGGACCTGGTCCTTTGCGACGCCCTGACCCTGGCTATCGACCTACCCCAGCGGTCTCTAATCCATGGGGACGCCCGGGCCAACTGTATTGCTGCCGCTTCCATTCTGGCCAAGGTCAGCCGGGATGAAGAGATGGTCGCTTTGGACGCCGTCTATCCCCAGTATGGCTTTGCCAAGCACAAGGGTTACGGGACCAAAGCCCACCGGGAAGCCCTCTTGGAACATGGGCCTTGTCCCATCCACCGGCTCAGTTTTTTAAGTAAAATCTTCCCAAATAATCCCGACTATCAGTTGCCCAAGGATCCTGCCCGCCAAGAGGCCCAGCAGCTAGGACGGGCAGCCGAAGACCTAGTCTGTCGCAATTTGGAGGGCCACGGTTACAAAATTGAAAAACGTAACTGGCTGGTACCGGGCCTAGGTGAGGCTGACATCATTGCCTCTAAAGGGGGCAAATATATATTAATTGAAGTCAAAGCGAGGGTGGATGATTTGGAGCATGATCAGGCCTTTGCCTCCCTGGGGGCATTGAAAATCCGGCGTTTGCGAGGTTTGGCGGATTATTTTTGGCAGGGTCTGCCTCAGGACAAAACCCCAAATTTGCCCCATGCCGTTACCTCTGAACAGCCAGATTCCACACCCTCTATGGGCCTTTGGCTTGCCGCCCTCTCCTTACAAGAAGTTAACAAGGGTTGCAAGTCCCCTAAGTCCTTCTTACTAAAAAATATGATTTGGGTAGAATTGTTTCCTTAGGCATAAGATTTTCTGACAAAGCCCAGAAAAGCCCGACGGACCTGAACTTATTTTGATATGTTGTAGTTACATCACTAAGGAGAAATGTGAGGTAATAACAATGGAGATCAATAAACACAGTTCCACCCCCCTATATGCCCAAGTTCGTGAGCTTATCTTAAAAAGAATTCGGGAAGGGGATTACAAGCCGGGTAGTCGAATTCCTTCGGAAATGAAACTTTGCAACTCCCTCGGACTCAGCCGCCCTACCGTCCGCCAGGCCATTCAAGGCTTGGTTGACAGTGGTTACCTGGTCATTAAAAAAGGTCGGGGTACTTTTGTCGTGGAAGAGCCCAGCCCAACTGTCTTGCAAAACTTTAATCCGAGAAAATACTCTTTCCTCTGCAACGACGACCCTGAAAGCTACGAAAAAAGATCCTATCAATCGAGAATCATTGAATCCAGTGATTATTTGGATAGTGTCTTTAATTTTGCCAAAGACCTCTATCACCCTGGCTACTGGAATCTCAGCTATCCAGCCTATGATCTAGATGGTATTCTCGTGGGTTATTGCAATATCTATGTGCCGGTTCGCTTTTTCGATAAGCTTGGCCAACAGATTGAAAACAAGGCGCCGATTGCAGAGATTATGTCGAACAAATACCAGTATATTCCTCGTTCGGCGAATGTCTATGTTTCCAATCGCCCCTGCAGCAAAATGGAAGCCAGTGTCCTGGATGTACCAGAGCGGACCAATGTTATGAACGTCGAGTCTAAGATGGTGACCAAGGGGCAGTATGTCACGGAATTCATCAGCCTTGTTCTTTTAAGTGACCAGGTCTGTTTGGAATTCAACGACATCAGCGTGGACCGGGATAAGATCCCCACACCAAGCACCCAGGCCAACTAGGAGTAGGACATGGAGACGATGGAGGTAGGGAATAAGGCCTCGGAACTCTATTTTGACGCTACAGCGACAAGTCCCATGGAGGCCGATGCCATCGCTTATTATGCCGATGCCCTGAGCAAATATTCCTACAACCCGGCGGCGGTTTACCGGGGGGCCCAGGAGGTCGCCAAGGCCCGGGATGAGGCCTTAGAGTCTTTGGCTGCCCTTTTGGATTGCGATCCGGACGAGATTATCGTGACTTCGGGGGCAACGGAAGCAAGCAACCAGGTCTTTAAAACTCTGGCCTGGGAGCCCTTTACCCTCTTTCGCAAAAGCCACCAGGGGGCGGATCCAAAGACCAGCCGGACCTATCTCTACCTGATCAGTCAAGGAGAACATCCGGCGACGAGGGAAAATTTGCCCTTTGTTGAGCAAATATCATACCCAGATGGGACTGTCAATGAGGGGGTGTCCTTGCCTTTGGAGCATTTGCGCCTGGACCTGGAGTACCTAGAGGGCTTTTTGCAGGATCTAAGTAAGAATTCGCCTGGGCCCCGCCGCCAGGTCCGGCTTTTGAGTTGTATCTTGGTCAGCAATGAAACGGGGGCCATCCAGCCTTATCCTGAGATTACCCGCCTTCTTCGCACCTATGCCCCCCAAGCCCGCCTTCACTACGATGGGGTCCAGGCCTTGGGGAAGATTCCCTTGTCTTTTCGCAAGTTAGGTTGCGATTATCTGACCCTGTCTGGCCACAAGTGCGGGGCCCCTAAGGGGATTGGCTTTCTTCTCATGAAAAAGAATGTTCAGGGGGACCAACCCCTGATGCTGGGTGGGGGTCAACAGCGAGGTCTCCGGTCTGGAACGGAAAATGTTCCTCTTCTTTTGACCGCAGTCTATTGCATCCGCAAGCGGGTTGAAAATCAGGCTCAAAATGCCGAAAAAGCCCAAGTCCTCCGGGATAGCTTCTTGCAAGGCCTGGCTGCCCGCCGGATCCCTTTTATGGAATTGACGCCGGAGTCTTCCACGCAATCAGCTTCGCCATCAACGACCCAGGTTCCCCAAGCGACCCAGGTTCCTCATATTTTGGCGGTGCGCTTTCCCTTTATCCGGGCCAACCCCCTGGTCAATGCCCTGTCAGCTCGGGGGATCTACATCTCAGCCGGGTCAGCTTGTTCTGCGAAAGAAAGTGCCAAGGCCTCTCAAAATTATCGCAATATGGGCCTGTCGAAAGAGGCAGCCTTGCAGGTCTGCCGCATTACTTTCGCACCTACGACAAGCTCCCAAGAGGTCCAGGCCCTGGTCGACGCCATTGCCGCCATAAAAGAAGAATTACAGATTTAGCCTTTTTAACCCTTTTAACCTCTTTAACCCTGGCTTGAGCTCCAAACTATGGAAAGGACATATTCGTGCAAACATTCGATCATATCATCATGGCCGCCATCGGGGAAATTGCCCTCAAAGGCCTCAATCGCAAAAACTTTGAGCAGGCCCTCGTTAAAAATATGCGGCGCAAGTTGGGCGAGGTCCTTCGTCCCCACCCGGGAGTATTTTATGAAGTTCGAGCTGTTCGGGAGAAAATTCAATGCGAATTTACCTATGACCCTGAAAAGGCAAAAGCCCTGCCATCTTCCGCTCCTGCTGACCTTCCTGTGGAGTTAACAGCCGAGGAGCGCCAGGCAATCATTAAGGCTGCTGTGGAAGGCCTTCGGGATTGTTTTGGGATTGTTTATTTGACAGTGTGCACGGTCCTACCGAAGGACTATGACGAGCTTTTGGCAGCCGTTCTGACCTATGCTAATGAGGTTTTGCCCCCCTTACTTGCCAAAAAGTCCGAGGGTGAGCTTTTGACCTTTAAATTCGAAAGCAAAAGGGCGGATAAGGCCTATCCGAAGAATTCTTATGAGATTAACTGCGATGCTGGCGGCGTCCTATTAGAAAATTTCCCTGGCCTCAAGGTAAGCGTAACGGATCCCGAAGTGACCTTCCAGATCGAGGTTCGTGACCAGATATTCCTTTACCACGACAAGATCCAGGCTAGACGGGGCCTGCCTTTGGGTGTAAGCGGTCGGGCTTTACAACTCCTTTCTGGTGGGATTGATAGCCCTGTGGCGGCCTACCGAATGGCTTCCCGGGGTCTGCTCGTTGAATATATCTACTTCCATACCTTCCCCTACACCAGCGACCAGACGAAGCAAAAAGTCTTAGACCTTGCGCAAATACTCCACCGCTACACCGGGCCTACCGTGGTCCACGTGGTTGACTTTACCCAGTGTATGCTTACGATCTCCAAAGCTTGTCCAGAGGAAATGTTGACCGTGGTGATGCGGAGGATGATGGTAAGGGTGAGTGACGCCCTTGCAGAACGTCGTAAATTAAAAGCTCTTATTACTGGGGAGAGTTTGGGACAGGTAGCTAGCCAGACCTTGGAGGCCTTGGTCGCCACGGATGAGGTGGCCAAACATCCCGTCTTCCGCCCCCTCATTGGGACTGATAAAACGGAAATTATCGATATTGCCCAGGATATTGGGACTTACGATACTTCCATCCTTCCCTATGAAGATTGCTGTACGGTTTTTGTCTCCCGCCATCCCCGGACCCGGCCCTCCTTAGGCCAGGTCTACCAGGCGGAAGCCGACTTAGACATAGAGGCCTTGCTGGCTGATGTTATGAAAGATCGGATCACCAGTATCCACATTGATTTGTCATAAGCCTGTATGCTGCCGGACCCCTCACAGGGATCCGGCTTTTTTTCTTGGGATTTGATACAATGAATCGGGTTGGTCTGCCTGATCGTTGTCTTACCAGTAAGGTCTGGTAGAGGGTCACGGTAGATGAAAAAAAGGGCCATCCCTAGGTTGCGAAGGAGAGGAGCACATATGATTTATTCTCACATCAAGAAGGAAGATCCGGCCGTCTATGAGGCCATTATGAACGAGTTGAATCGGCAGAGAACCAAGATTGAGCTGATTGCCTCGGAGAATTTTACTAGTGAAGCTGTTATGGAGGCTAACGGGTCGGTATTAACGAATAAGTATGCCGAAGGTTATCCCGGAAAGCGCTATTACGGGGGCTGCGAGTATGTTGACGTCGTAGAGGATTTAGCAAGAAATCGGGCCAAAGAGCTTTTTGGAGCTGAGCACGCCAACGTCCAACCCCACTCGGGTGCCCAGGCCAATATGGCGATTTATTTTACGGTTTTACAACCCGGTGATAAGATCCTCGGTATGGACCTGGATCACGGCGGCCACCTGACCCATGGCATGAAGATCAATTTTTCTGGGAAAATCTATGAAGCCCACTCTTATAAGGTGAATGAGAAGACCCAGCAGATCGACTATGATGAGTTGATGGCCGTGGCCAAAGAAGTCCAGCCAAAGCTCATTGTGGCAGGTGCCAGTGCCTATCCGCGGGCCTTGGATTTCAAGAAGTTCCGGGAAATCGCCGACGCCGTCGGAGCCTACCTCTGGGTTGACATGGCCCATATCGCTGGTCTTGTAGCTGCAGGGCTCCACATGAACCCCGTCCCCTATGCTGACTTTGTCACTTGCACCACCCACAAGACCCTCCGGGGGCCTAGAGGTGGCATGATCCTTTGCAGGGAAGAGTTTGCCAAGAAGATTGATTCTGCCGTCTTCCCTGGCCTTCAAGGTGGCCCACTCGAGCACGTCATTGCCGGTAAGGCCGTCGCCCTAGGCGAAGCTTTAAAGCCGGAATTTAAGGCCTATCAAAAGCAAGTCCTGGCCAATGCCCAGGCCCTAGCCGCCGGACTGAAGAAGAGAAACGTCAACCTGGTTTCTGACGGTACCGATACCCACCTGATCCTCATCAATCTGACGGGTACAGGGGTTTCTGGCAAGGTCCTCCAAGATCGTTTGGATGAGGTTAATATTACCGCCAACAAGAACAAGATCCCCTTTGATACCGAGAAGGCCACCATCACCTCAGGTCTGCGGATCGGCACCCCTGCCGTCACTACCCGGGGCATGAAAGAGCCTGAAATGGACAAGATCGCTGAAATGATCGCTGATGCCATTTTCCACTTCGATGAGAAGGAAGAGGCCATCATCCAGGGCGTTGCAGACCTGGTCCAGCACTTCCCCCTCTACCCCGATATGGTGTAAGATCTGATTGTCTAAAATTGGTATAGGATTTGATCTTATAAATATTGATTCAGAAACATGAACCGGCGCAACGCCCAGCATTGGCCAAGACCAATACCGAGTGTTTTGCGCCGGTTTCTTATGTGAAAAGCCCTTGTAAGGAGTTTTACTTTGTCTTCCCAACAACTCCCCCAGGGCTGACCCTTTATAGGAAGACCTCAGCTAGTTAGGAGTTTTACTTTGCCTTCTCCAAATACTCCCATCCCCCTCGAAAACCAGCCTCTGGCTTACCGGATGACCCCCCGGACTCTCCAGGAATTTGTCGGCCAGGAGGCCTTTTTAGCCCCGGGCAAGCTCCTCTACCGGATGATCAAGGCGGACCGCTTGTCCTCCCTGATCTTTTTCGGTCCGCCCGGCTGCGGAAAGAGCTCCCTGGCCCGCCTCATCGCCCAGCAGACGAAGAAGGACTTTGTCCAACTGAATGCCGTCACGGCTGGGGTAGCCGACATCAAAGAGGTCATCGCCCGGACGGCCAGTCCTCTCCTTTGTCCCAGCGGACAAATACTCCTCTTCTTAGATGAAATTCATCGTTTTAATAAGGCCCAGCAGGATTTGCTTTTGCCCTACACGGAAGAGGGCAGGATTATTTTGGTAGGGTCGACGACGGAAAATCCCTTTTTTGAGGTAAATAAGGCCCTCTTGTCCCGGGCGACAATTTTCCCTTTTGAGCCTTTAACGGCAGATTCTATTGAAGCCCTCTTGATTCGGGCCTTGGAGGACCCGGACCGGGGTCTGGGGAAGTTTCAGGTGGTCTGGGATAAGGAAGCTATACGGACCCTGGCGGAGTCAACGGGAGGGGACGCGAGAATTGCCCTCAACACCCTGGAACTTGCGGTTCTCAGTTCGGGACCGGATTCCGAAGGGAAGATTCACCTGGATGCCCAGACCATCCAGGAGTCTTTGTCAGTGAAGCCTGTTCGCTATGATAAAAAGGGTGATGTCCACTATGAGAATATCTCGGCTATGATCAAGTCCATGCGGGCCAGTGCCCCAGATGCGGCCATTTTCTACATGGCCCAGGCCCTGGTGGCGGGGGAGGATCCCCTGTTTTTGGCCCGACGGATTGTGATTTGTGCGGCTGAGGATGTGGGCCTGGCCAATCCCCATGTGCTTTCGGTCTGCCAGTCGGCCTACGAGGCCTGTGAGCGAATCGGGATGCCTGAAGCTCGGATTATTTTGGCAGAGGCCATCCTTTTGGTGGCGACTAGTCCCAAGTCAAATGCCGGCTACCTGGCCATCAATGAGGCCATGGCAGCTTCCAAGACAGGCAAATACCAGGATACCCCGAAATCCCTCATCAATCCCGTCTACGAGGGGATGAAGGACTTGGGCTATGGGGTGGGCTACCAATACCCCCACGACTTCCCGGACCACCTAACCGACCCCAACCTCCTCCCAGCCTCCCTGGCAGGCACCAGCTTTTACCGGCCCACTTCCTACGGGCACGAGGCTCAAATCAAAAAGTGGCTAGCTGACCGGGCCAAAAAATTTGCCGATTTGCAGAAGAAACAGGGAGAAGGAGCGGGGACGGGAGAGAGCGCAGAGACGGGAGATTCGCAGTAATACTGGATTCCAGGAACACATCACCATGGCTTGCGTTGAACTAGCACATCCCAGTGGTTTTCGTCCCGCATACGGTAGAGCATTAACGCAGAAGTGGGATTCTTGACTTCGCTGGATATAAGTAAAAAGAAACCATGCGAGGCGCATGCCTCTTCAACAGCTTCCTGATTGCAATGAAGAGTTGACTCTATCTTTTGATCTGGTCCTACATCAAAGTACCGCTGGTAGTCACGGATAATGATGATTGACGCAAGAAAAATCCCGGTTTTTTTCTAATTATTTTACGAAATTTTGGAAGTTATCTATTTATTTTTTGTGATGTGTTCCGGGAATCCAGGAGTAATGGCCGTAAGGTAGGTGACACTTTTCTGGGATCGAAGCTGTCGAACAGGCCGACAGCTTACTTTAATTATCAGAGAATAGTTAAAGTATATTTTCCCTTACCCTGACCAGTTATTGCGATGATGATCTTTGTCTTTTTCATTTCTGAAAGAATTCGACGCGCTTTAGTATCTTTACAATCAAGGACTTTCTGGACGTCCTTGGTACCAATTACCTAGTCTTCCTGGAGATCTTCCAGAATTGCAATGATGGAAGAAGAAGTAATCGCCGTCATCACTCCCTTGTCATAAAGCTTATTGACATGGTCAATCCACAAGTTTTTAGCGTGATCCCACAAATTTGATTTGTCAATCATCGCATTGTCCGGGTCAATCATCGCGTTTTCAGGTTCAATCATCGCATTGTCCGGGTCAATCATCGCGTTTTCTGGTTCAATCATCGCAATGTCCGGGTCAATCATCGCATTGTCCTATTCGGCGAGAATTGTTTGTATTGTCGTCATGATGATTTACCTAACTAGTCAATATGGCTTTCATTGTAATCGCATAAGGAGAGAGGTTTATGACTACTTTTAGCGTCTTTTAAACTGGATCAGCACATGTTCTAAGAGATAGCTATTTACGATATCTTTCGTTCATCCTTTCATCGATAGGATAATCATAGCTTAACACTTTTACGAGCTTTTTGCTCCTCTTAGCAAAAAGAATGCCTATGGATAGATAGACATTGAATATTGACTTATTGACTTAAGGAAGATAGAGGAGATTATTGGAAAAGTGCCCAAAATAACCGATTGATAATATCGAAAAGTGGCTTATAATAATATTTGAAAAGTGTCAAAATTTGCCTTATCAATCTATGGGAAAAGTGTGAGAACCTGTTCCTTTAGCACTAGAAAAGACGCAATGCGCATTTTTCCTCTAGAAGCAGCTGTGCTTCTAAAACAAAGGAAAAAGGAGACGTCTCAGGAGAAAGATCATGTTACACCGCAAAATTGAACGAGAAATAGAGAACTGGCTGTCTGATGACCCAAGAGGGCGAGGGGAGAAGAACAAAAGATCGACCGACAAGGCCCTGCTGATAAACGGCGTGCGTCAAGCTGGAAAGACCTATATTATCCGCCAGTGTCTTAAGAGTTCAGCTTGCCCCTGGGTCGAGTTTAATCTCATTGCTCAGCCTGACCTGGTTCCTTTGATTGATGGGGCTAGGGATGTTGATGACCTGATCCTCAAGCTTTCCCTCTATAGTGAAGAAGCCCTTATCCCCGGTAAAACCGTGATCTTCTTTGATGAAATTCAAAAATGTCGGGAAATCGTCACAAAAATCAAATTTCTGGTAGAAGATGGGCGCTTTCGCTATATCCTGTCTGGATCCTTGTTGGGCGTTGAAATGGTCAATCTTCGCTCAGCACCAGTCGGTTATCTCAAAATTCTACCCCTTTATCCTTTAGATTTTGAGGAATTCCTCCAGGTATTTCATATTTCTAGTGAAATTTTAGACTTACTTCGTGAAAGTTATCAGCGTAAACAGCCGGTGGATACGGTCCTCCACCAAAAACTCATGGACATTTTTTCCCTCTATCTCATTATCGGGGGGATGCCAGCTGCCGTCGAGACCTACCGGACAACGGAAAATATCGATGCAGTCATGGCTGAGCACCAGGCGATTATGGACCTTTACCAATTAGATTTTACCCAATACGAGGAAGACAAGCGCAAACTCTTTATTCGGCAAATATATAACCAGATACCCGCAGCCTTAAACCAGAAGAATAAACGCTTTAAACTAGCGGATCTCCAAAAAAACTTGCGCTTTGACCGAGTAGAAGATAGCTTTACTTGGCTTTGGAAGGCTGGAGTGGTTCTTGGTGTCTTCAATGTTACGGAACCCAAGATTCCACTTTTACTCAATACAAAACACAATCTTTTCAAAGTTTTTCTCTCAGATGTGGGATTACTAACGACCCGCTACGGAAAAAACTGCAAATTGAAAATTATGACCCATGACCGAGATTTAAATCAAGGAGCAATCTATGAGAATGCCGTTGCCCAGGAACTTCATGCCCATGGGATCGACTTGTACTACTACAACAGCAAGAAGAGGGGTGAGCTCGATTTTGTTCTGGAACACGAGGGGCAAGTCCTGCCGCTTGAAGTGAAAAGTGGGAAGGATTATTTGCGGCATTCGGCCCTAAGCCAGATCATGAAGGAGGAAGCCTATGGGATTCCGGAAGCGGTAGTTTTGACCCAAGACAATGTCCAGGTGAAAGGGAAAATTACTTACCTGCCGATCTATATGACCATGTTTTTGGGGGAAGATCCCCAGGATTTTGTTGACCTATCTGTAGGACGATTTGCTTTATAACTATACTGTCGGGCGATTTGTTTATAAAAGGCAGAAGATTCCCGTTATTTAGTGCGCAAAATCCAGCGTATAATTGATGAACTTGCTAGGATGGACTCGATAGAACGCCCCTGCTAGGCCCAGGCTTGGCCAGTTGCGCAGGCGGGGAATTTTCGCTATACTCTAAGTGTTGCGATCCTGTGACAGCCTGGCCTGACCCGGACGGAATTTGCCTCAAGAAGCCTCAAGAATAGGGTTCGGAGAGGAGAAAAGGAAGAAAAGAAATATTATAGCATATTATGAGATGCAAAGGAAA
>CAKZWV010000064.1 GCA_937922005.1 uncultured Clostridia bacterium
CTCACCTGCTGCTCCTGCATCACTTCAAGGAGGGCAGACTGGGTCTTAGGCGAACTCCGGTTGATCTCGTCGGCCAAGACCATCTGTGCCATAATGGCTCCCTTTTGAAATTCAAATTCTCCCGTCTTCTGATTATAAATACTAAAGCCGGTGATATCTGAGGGCATGAGGTCGGGGGTAAACTGGATCCGTTTGAAGTCTAAAGCCAGAGACCGGGCCAGGGCCTTGATCAGGGTCGTCTTTCCAATGCCAGGGACGTCCTCCAAAAGGACGTGGCCTGACGCCGCCAGGGCGATCAGCAAAGAATCTATGGTCTTATCCTTGCCAATCATGATTCGATTGATATTCATTTTTATTTTTTCACAGAGCGACTGCGCAGCGCTTGCATTAATCTGCTGAGCCAAGGCCATTCCTCCCCATTCCTTACAATGTTTTGTGGTATATCATGGAAACCTTACGGATTTCCGGGTGATCAATAAAATTCTCCAGGGTCCCCTCACTTTGGGTACTTACTAAAACTAAAAAATCCGAGCTAATAACAGCATTGGTCAGCATATACGAAGGTTTTTCATATTCTGACCCAATGACCCAAGCCTTGGCCCTCTCCTTGCCCCCTAAAAGCTTCGCTCGCTCTGGGCTGGCCTTATCCGGACCCTTCCCCTGGGCAGTGTCTGCACTCTCCCCCTGGGTTGTGTCTAGCCTCTCTCCCTGGGTTGTATCCGGACCCTCTTCCTTAGTTTTGTCCAGACTCTCTCCCTGGGTTCCCTCTTGCGTTTCCGGCATCTCATCCATATCGAGATCCAAGCTGGCATCCATACTTAAAAAGTCCTTGATGGCTCCAGGATCTAAGGCAAGCAAGATGACCTTGGCTTGACCATAGCCAAGCTTAGCACGGACCACTGTCCTCACATAAGTCAAGTTGACTTCCCGGATATCGGGAATAAAATCCGCAATCTCTTCATCATTCGAAAGCAGAAGGTCTTTGGCAGAAACAAGGACAATGCTTAAAATACTATTAAAGGGAATGACACATTCCCGGCCACCGCAGCGGATACTAATGCCCATCTGATGCTGATAGATCAGGTCTACCGGTTCCCCAGGCATAGCATTGACCCCCTCCTGGCTGATGGCTTGAATGACAGAATCCGTCTCATAGGTACTTTTGATAAAGTTCAAATCCATGGTCTGGCGAAAGACCTGAAAGCCCCGCACACAAAGCAGCAGGACGGCAAAAGCCATCAAGCCCCCAGCGGCTAGGCCCGAAAGGGCCCCCAATAAGTAAAGGGCAAAGGTACAAATGATAATAAAGCAGTACAAAAAAACCATGAATTGGAATCAGATCTCCTAAAGTACAAGGCCTACAGAAGCCCCATAATCTTGTAAAAAGCGCTCGACCCGCTCCTTCGTTTTAGCATCTCTCTCCTTAGCTTCCTTCAAATAAGAAGGATGGAGTCGCAAGAAATCCCGTTCATAAGCCACAGGATCCTCCAAAAAGGTCAGGGACAGGGCAGCTTGGCCAGCAGACATCTGTCCCCCGGCCACGGCCTGGTCAAAAAAGGCCTGGTTGACCTGCAAGAGAACTTTGGCGTCGACTCCCGCTTCCGCTAGTTTATCCAGACCGCCTTGGTGACGGTCCACCACCGCTAAGGCTTGTTTCATCTCAATACCCTGGTCTTTCAAAGCGGGGATCCAGGCCCTGAAAAAGCTTGAAGCCTGCGTAATGAGATCGGCCACATGAAGGGCTTGTACAGGTCCCTGGACCCCCTCTTGGTGGACCATTCCCTCCAGGTCTGCCATGGGCAGCCAGGCCTCCCGGTGCCACAAAAGCACCGACTGGTCCTTCAAAATAAAGAGCTGGGGCAGGTCCAATAAGACCCCGACGAGGAAAGAAAAGAAATAATCCCGGCGAGCGCCTCCGGAAATGAGGGTATAATCAGCCTGCTTCTTTTGGGCCAGGGCCTCCTGGGCCAGACAATGGATCACAAGGCGGTAAACTTCATCCTCATGGTAGAGGGCTCGGATGGCCTCCATAAAGGCAGCCAAGATGTCCTTTTGCCCATCCTTATCAGTTCCCTCCAGGCCATCGAGCCCCTGGAGGATCGCTTTAGCCTTGGTCGCCCCGCCTGCCAAAAAGTGAGTATTAATATAAAAGGGACCAAACATCCCCGAGGTATACCAAAAAACCTCCCCCTCTGGGGCAGGTTCCAGGGCTTTTTCGGCGAAGATGGCCCGGTGTAAGAGGGTCCCCGCTAAAGTCCTATCCAGACCCTCCAAAAATTCTTTCACCTGGTCGGGACCTTCCTTGGCTAGGAGGTCACATAAATCCGTCCGATAGGCCTCTATCTTGGAGACCTCTTCTGGGGTCGGTTTGGCGTCCAAGAGCTCTTCTAAGCGGGTGATCGTTGGCTGCATGCAAATCTATCTTCCTTTTCGTAAATTAAGCTCCCAAGCCAGCCCCAAAAGGGGGCTATGCCGGAAGGATTTCAGTTCTTGATTGTAACATGTAATTACCTTGAAGGCAAGAAAAGGCCCTGTCTCGACTATAGGCAAGACAAGGCCCTAGGTTAAGCTAGGCCAGACACGGCCCTAAACGAATCGCTTAGAGGGCTGGGCTCTCCTCATGGTAGCACAAGGTCCCATGGAGAGCCCCCACACTAGGAATTCCTAGCTCTTTCATCTTAGCGATCATGCCATCGGCGAGCTTAGGAATCGTATCATAATGGCGCAAGACCTCCGTCCCGACGGAAAGGACATCGGCCCCAGCCATGATGAATTCCAAGGCGTCCTCTGGGGTCCGAATGCCGCCCATACCAATAATCTGGCAAGCAAGGCCAGCAGCCTGGAAGGCCCGGTAAGTCTCTGCAACCATCCGCAAGGCAATGGGTTTCACTCCAGGTCCAGAATAGCCCCCCACATTATTACACAGAACAGGCTGGCGACGCTTCAAATCCACGGCCATCCCCACAACCGTATTAATAAGGGAGACAGCGTCCGCCCCAGCTTCTGCTGCCGCCAGGGCCGGCGCCGTAATATCTTGAACATTGGGAGTCAATTTGGCGATGAGGGGAATATTGGTAACACCTTGAAGGGCTTTGATATAGGCCCCTACCATCTCGGGATGGGTCCCAATCGACATACAGCCGTCTCGGACATTGGGACAAGAAAGGTTGACCTCGAGGGCCAGAAGACCCTTACAGACCCGAAGCCCCTCCGCCAAGGCCAGGTAATCATCCAAAGTCGAACCGGCAATGTTGATGATGTAGGGAAGGCCGGTTTCCTCGAGATGAGGCAGGATTTCCTGCAGAAAATACCCCAGCCCCGGGTTTTCCAGGCCTACGCTATTTAAAATTCCTGTCGAGAACTCGACGACCCGGGGGGGCCGGTTGCCCGCCCGGGGATGGAGGGTCACGGCCTTGGTCACAAAAGCGCCCAAGCCAGCCGTCCCCGCCAAGGAAAAATAGTCCTCACCAAAACCTGAGCAGCCAGAAGCTGTCATCAGGGGAGTAGACAAGGTCTGACCTAAAAAGCTGGTTGCAAGGGGTTGCGACACGTCTTCCTTAACTTGGTCATGGCCGGCCGGTCGGGATGGGGCGATAAGCTCCCAAGCGACCTGGTCGGGGTCAAAGACCGGACCATCGGCGCAGACCCGCTGCATAGTAATTTCAGCGCCCTCTTCCTTGCGGAAGGGCAGGGAGCAGGCGGCACAAAAACCCACCCCGCAGGCCATGCGGGCTTCTAAAGATGCTTGTACATAGAAGGTTTTCTGGGGATAGTCCTTACGCCAAGTGGCGATCAGGCCGAGAACGGCCTTGACCATGGGGTCTGGTCCACAGAGGAAAAGATGGACCTTTTGAGGCCAAGAGGCTACGGGAAGGGCCTTTAAGGCTGCCAGGACTGTGCCTTCATATATCCGGTCCCGGTCGAGGACCTCAGCCTCCCCCCAGGAGCTCCCGGCCTCTCTGGCTTCTCCGGTCTTCCCGGTCTTTTCTCCGGCCTCATCAGCATCTCCACCGGAGCCCCCGGCCTGGGGCAAATGGTCCAAACAAAGGCGAAGCTTCCCAGAGCTTGCCTTTTCAAAATCTTTGACCCGGACCAAATCACGGACAGACTGAAAACCTAAAACGAGGTCAAAAGGCAGGGATTGGGCCTGGAGTATTTGGGATAAAAAGAGAAGGGGGAAAACCCCCGTTCCCCCGCCAATCAAAAGAACTTGGTCTCCCGGACCCGGCCATTCGTGACCGGATTGCTCCCGGGTATAGGTCTCAAAGCCCTTGCCCAGGGGCCCCAGAACCTCAAGCTCCTGGCCCGGAGTCAGGGCCCCCAGGTTACGGGTTCCCTTGCCTAAAAGGCGGACGCCCACGGCAAAAGTACCTTGCGCTCGGTCCACCCAGGCGACCCCCATGGGCCGCTTAAGGAAGGTGTGACTTGCCACAAGAACAAATTGTCCCGGCTCGGCCTGGGTAGCGATTTCCCGCCCAGCAAAGGTTAAAAAGACAGTGTTGGGGTTGACCTGATCTTTCGCAAGGAGCTTGCAAGAATAGTAGTTAGCAGCAAGGTCGGCACTCGCAGGCTCTGTTATACTCGCAGGCCCTGTTGCACTCGCAGGCTTTATCGCACTTGAGGGAGCATCCACGCTTGCGGCCTCCCTCGCCAAGGAGACTTTATCCTTCTTCGAGGGCTGCATTGAGGGCCTCCTTCATCTCTAAGACAGCATCCCGGCAGGCCTCCTTATAGTGGAGGTCGGGCTGGGAGTATTGGCTCTTGCGGAAGGCGTACATGAGGCCTCGGGAGGAGTTCACCAGGCCCCCGGTCGCCCGAACCTTGCCGTCCGAGCACTTGATCTTTTGGACCCGGTTGAAGCCTGCCACGGCGTCCTTGGGACCGGCACCTTGGGCCCCAAAGCCTGGGATCAAAAAGATCTGATAGGGCATCCGAGCCCGTAAGGCAGTAGCCTCTTCCGGCCAGGTGGCCCCAACGACGGCCCCTAGGGGAGAATATGATAGGTCTTCTGGATCAGAAACGACCTGGGTCTGGGTGCTAAGGTCTTCGCCGCCCAGGTCTCTCCCCCAGCGGTCGACAAGATCAGCCACCGACTCATAGACCTTGCGGCCATCATCTAGGATCAGGTCCTGGAGATCCACAGCCGAAGGATTTGAGGTTCGGACTAGGGCGAAGAGCCCATGGCCTTCCTCGACAAAGGGTTGAAAGGCATTAATTCCGTCCGCTCCTAAATAAGGGTTGACCGTAAGGGCACCGGCCCCGAAATAACGGAACCAAGCCTGGCCGTAGGCAGTCGCCGTCGATCCGATGTCGTTGCGCTTGGCATCAGCGATAAAGCAAAGACCAGCCTCCTTGGCCAGAGCCCCTAGGTCCCGCATGGCCTTGAGGCCCGCAGCTCCATAGCGCTCATAGGAGGCAGCCTGGAGCTTGACCGCCGGAATCTCCCCGGCGACAGCCTCGATGAGGCCAGCCCCGAACTCATAAATCAGGGAGGCAGCCAGGTCAAAATCTCCCTCTGCAAAGTTCTCTAAATCCCCAGGTTCCTTCCCGGTCTCTTTACGGAAACGCTCTACAAAAGGAGCAGGAAGCTGAGTTAGATCCGGATCGATGCCAAGGACACTGGGATTATTTGTTGTCCAAATTTTATAGGTAAGATCTTTAGACCAGGGCATCGATTTGCTAGAAGAAAGCTCTTGAGAAACAGGTATCGGACGATTTTCAGGAAAATCCTTAGGCAAGGGCATCGTAGGTCACCCTTCCTTGCCAGCAAGTCATGAGAGGTTGGCCGTACAAGGTGGCCCCATCGAAGGGGGTGTTGTGGCCCAGACTCACGAATTTCTTGGCGTCGACCGTGTAGGTGTCACTGATGTTGAAAAGGGCGAAGTCGGCAGGAACGCCCGCTTTGATGCCGGGGAAATCCAGGTGGAAGAGGGCGGCCGGTTTCGTGGTAAAGAAGGAGACCAGCTGCATCAAATCAAAGCCCTCTTTTTTGCAAAGGTAGGTATAGGTGACGGGGAAGGCGGTCTCTAGGCCAGAAATGCCATTTTTCGCCAAGCTGAACTCGCAGTCCTTGTCGTCAATATGGTGGGGAGCATGGTCGGTTACCACCATGTCCAGGGTCCCATCCTTTAGGGCCGCCAGAATGGCCTGGCGGTCCTCCTCTTCACGGAGGGGAGGGTTGACCTTGTAAGCCGTATTGAAGGTCCCACAGGCCTCATCAGTCAAGGCAATATAGTGGGGTGTCGTTTCGGCGGTCACCTTAACTCCCCGGGACTTAGCAAAGCGGATCATCTCACAAGCTCCCTTGGTGGAAACATGGCAGATATGGACCGGAATGTCCAGATATTGGCTGAGAATGAGGTCCCGGGCCACAATCACATCCTCCGAGGCCGTCGGGATCCCCCGCAGACCGGCGATGGTCGAAGTCAGACTCTCATTCATGGCCCCACTGTCGGTCAGGGACTCATCCTCGCAGTGGTCAAGGATGGTCAAGCCGAAACTCGCTGCATACTGCATAGCCTTTTTCATCATCCCCGCCGTCGAAACTGCCCGGCCATCATCACTCAAGGCCACGGCACCGGCCTCTTTCATCATGCCAATCTCGGCCAGGATCTCGCCGCCCTCGCCCTTAGTGACTGCCCCAATGGGATAAACGGCGCAAGAAGCCACCTTGGACGCCTTATGGAGCAAATACCCGATTCCTACATCCGAATCGCAAACCGGATGGGTATTGGGCATCGGCGCAACCCCCGTATAGCCTCCGTGGGCCGCTGCCAGAGTCCCCGTCTCAATAGTCTCCTTATGCTCCTCCCCCGGCTCCCGGAGGTGGGTATGGGCATCCAAAAGCCCCGGCGTCAAAAGGTACTTAGACCCGTCAATTTCCCGAAAGGCACTCAGATCCTTCACATCTTCCGCCCGAACAAATACTCCCTCATCGACATAGATATCTTCCACTCCCTGATGATTTTGATAGGGATCGACCACCTGCACCTGTTTGATTGCTAATTTCATCTTTCTTTTCCCCCATTCTTTACTGGATAACGGGCATCTGTCCAATCACGATGTCCCGCCCAAAGACCTTTCCTTTGGCCTCAATGCTGTCCTTCAGGTGCATATTGGGCTTAAAGCCAAGAATACGCAGGAGGGCCATCCGCACGGCCACCCCATTCGTCACCTGCTCTTCAATGACGGACCGCTCATGGTCATGGACCTGAGTCGTCATCTCCACGCCCCGGTTGCAGGGGCCTGGATGCATGATCAGGGCATCGGGTTTAGCCAGCTGCAAGAGCTTCTCATCAACCCCAAAGCAGTGCAAATACTCCCTTACCGACGGGAATAAGGCTGATTTTTGCCGTTCTAGTTGGACACGCAGGCCCATGACGATGTCGGCCTGGTCTAGGGCTTCCCGGATATCCTTGCAGACGTGGGCCTGGGTCTCTTCCAGCCGCCAAGGCATCATAGTCGGGGGACCGTAGGCATAGACTTCTGCTCCCATGGTGGTCATGCCCCAGAGGTTGGAGCGTAGAACCCGGCTGTGTTGGAGGTCGCCAATAATGGCCACTTTTAGCCCATCGAGGCCGCCCTTGTACTCATAGACGGTCAGCATGTCGAGGAGGGCCTGGGTGGGGTGCTCGTTCATCCCGTCCCCGGCGTTGATGACGTGGGCAGAGACATGGTCGGCCACATATTGGGCAGCCCCGCTTTGGGGGTGACGCATGACAATGATATCGGTCCCCATTTGTTCAATGGTCCGAACCGTATCGTAGAGGTTTTCTCCCTTATTTACGCTAGACCCTGACTTAGAAATGGTCGAGGAAGTCGCACTTAAATACTTACAAGCGGTCTCAAAGGATAATTTCGTGCGGGTACTATTTTCCATAAAAAAGAGGCAGACGTTGCGGCCTCTGAGGTAGGTTGCATTTTTCGTAGGGGACATGATGAGGGTCTTGAGATTCTGGGCTTCTTCCAAAATAAAGCTAATTTCTTCCCGGCTGACCCCCCTGAGCCCCAAAATATCTTTTCTCTTAAAATCTTCAATTTTCATCGGTGATAAACTCCTTACGCTCCGTGCGCTTCCTGCGCCTTTACGCTTGCATTTTATAAATACCTACCCCGGGCTGATCAGCCCCCGGGCAGATTGCGCCCCTGCTTGGGGCGCTACGCTACGTCTTCTTAGTGCTCTTCCTTCAGATCTCTCCCGAGATCGACCAAGATAACCCTATCCTCCCCGTCAATCTCAGAGATATGGACCTGGACTCCCTCCGTCATCGAGGTGGGAACATTTTTCCCCACATAATCAGCACGGATGGGCAATTCCCGATGGCCACGGTCAATCATAACGGCCAGCTGAATGCTCTTCGGCCGCCCATAATCAAAAAGCGCCTCAATAGCTGCTCGAGCCGTCCTACCAGTATAAAGGACGTCATCGCACAGAATGATGCGCTTATCGTTGATATTCTCAGTAATGTCATAGCCCCGATATTGGGGAAAAGAAGAAACCATGCTGAGGTCATCCCGGTAATGGGTAATATCTAGGGAATTCACCACCAGCTCCTCGCCTTCATACTCAAGGAGTTTTGCCTGCAAACGCTGGGCAATGGGGACCCCTCTTCTCTTAATCCCCATCAAAATGATGTCATCCAAACCCTTATTATTCTCAATAATTTCGTGAGCAATGCGTGTGAGACTGCGATCCATCTCAATCTCGTTCATAATGACCGATTTTACTTCCATAAAAAAAAGCCTCCCCGTTCGTGGTAAGGCCTTCCAAAAAAAACAGCAATCGCAACGCTTCCTGCCTCTCATCCTGCAGCACCTGCTTCATCTTACAAGGTTTCTGCATCTCACAGCACCTCGCTTATTTCACAAGGTCTCTGCATCTCGCAGCACCTCGCTCAATCCCGCAAAATCTCTGCTAGGAGGCAAATCTCAGTTATGCAACAAATATTCCCCTTGAAGCCTCACCGGACTCTCTTAAAAGGTACCGCCTCGGGTCACTCCCTCAGCGCTTCCACCATTCTAGCGACAGCAAAAAAAGTTGTCAAGGGGACGAGCTGCATAATTAAAATCTAGCACCGGGATTTGGCAGACGTTTTTAGTGATGTATTTCGTTGCCGTATATCCTTCAGGACTTCCTCCCTTTCCGCGTCGTTTAATAATTGGAAAAAGCGCTTGACAGAATTTTCACACCTGCTATACTGATGAAGATTCGCCGGTGTAGCTCAGTTGGCAGAGCAACTGATTTGTAATCAGTAGGTCGGGAGTTCAAGTCTGTCCACCGGCTCCACAAAAAACCCCGTAGGCATAGCGCTTACGGGGTTTTATTTTTTCTCCAAAATGCTACAACTCTGCGTCTCCTCATGCATTAATTGCCATCCAGCGTGATTTTCCCTTCAGTCATTTGCAAGACTGTACCAAGTACTAGGCCCCCGTCCCACTTTGACAAGGACACTTTCTCGGACTAATCGAGTGAGAAATCCACCTGCAGAAGCTTGGGTTAAAACCCAACAATCTAATCATTTTATTCAACACCATTGATTAGATGATTAGATAAACACTTTCAATTAATTTCAAAAATCATCTCATGTTGTTTCAATAATCAATTATGTAATAATCACCGTTTATAGTAGAAAATGTCAATAGAAATTTAGACAATAAAATAGGACATCCCACCCATTTTCACACGAAAAATCTCATCATACAATACCCATTATCTCAGTCTAATTGATGAGGTGATTAGATAAAATTCGCAAAAGAAATGATTCATGCCTTTTTCACCTCCGTGTAATACGCAAGATAACAAAAGAATACCGATGAATTAGTCGAATATTCAATATAAAAGATGCCCCGCTCTTTCGGGCGAAGCATCTCTTCAATCTCATCATAATCTCATCAGGATCTAATCAGTATCTAATCAGTATCTCATCAAGATCTAATCAATCTACTCAAGATCTAATCAACATCTAATCAATCTAATCAGCATCTCATCAGACTTGGCTAGTGAGTTCGATTGTAAATATCGTCTACGCCGCTGACTTCTGCGTTGGCGTTTGGGCTGGCGGGGCAGAGCATAAGAAGATCAGATAGCGAACAGTCACATAGAGGACCATGGCCACAGCAACTGCCATGGCGATGTAGCTGATACAATTAAAAACTGGTAGCCAAGATGTCATGACACCTGCCTTCTTGGCAAAGCCAAAGGTTCCCCGGGTAGCGACCCCGGAGATCGCAAAGGGGAAGGTAAAAGCGGCAAAGCTAGGAAAAAAGGGCCAGGATAATTTGGGGAGGGTCTGGAAAAGACCTACCAGGTAAAAGACCAAGACACAGACGTAAAGAATAATGACCACTGGAAGTGCCTTGGCATCCACCGAATTCAGGTAAGCTGCCAGGCAGAGACTTGCAGGAGCTGCATAGATGGCAGCTAAAGGTTGAGCGGGTTGTGGAACCTGGGGGACCTTAAGATAACGATAGGTCACGAGGCAGGCGACCAGGGCAAAGGCCACTATGGCGAACCAGGTAAGGGATACCCCTAGGTGCTTCCACTCAACAGCTGGGGCACTGATTCCTGCTACGCCAATTCCGACATAGACGATGTAATAGGAAGCAAAGACCTTCTTCAGATCCAGCTTGATCAAAAACTTCATGCTAAAAACGCAAATCAAAAGCACATGGAGGCCAAGGCCTAAGACCCAGACAGCTCGGGCAGGCATGAGGCCCCACAAGGGTTTCACATAGGTGGCAAGGAGCATCAAAAGCATAGGAAAGGTGCCAACCACGCTCAGCATAATGGGAGTTTGCAGCTCTTTTTTAACGGCTGGCCAGTCCATAGCAAGGCGCAACAAAAAGAGCACCAGCATAACTACAGAGATGCAACCGCAAATAGGCTTTACGGCAGGTGAAAGAAACGATAACAGATTTCCTAAGGTTGCCCAAGATAAGGCAACCGCTACAATGGGCAGGGGGACTTTTTTGATAAAAGACATGCGTCTATCCTTTCTAAAGGCTTCGGAAAGGGTATTACTGGGGCCTGAGCCGTCCCATAGAGAGGGCACCCATTGGAACGGCACCCATAGGGACGGCGTCAGACGATATTTAGGCCTTAGGCGTATGCGGGGGCCTGACGGATCAGCGGACCTTCCTCGACATCGGTGTTTTTGATGCCGTACTCCCGGCAGAGAATCTCGCCCAGCTTATAAGTCACTAAGCCTGTAAAATAGACACATTGGGGTTTGTGCTCGCCCTTAGACTTGTCATACTCTTTGGTTAAAAGCCTGCAACAAACCGTATTTTTGCCATTAATCTTTTTAAACCAGTCATAGAGTTCGTGGGTTAACTCGATGCATTTGATGCTCTTGGGATTGCTCGGCCCATCCTGTTCCGTCCGTCCGAAAAACATCCCCAGGGCCATGACGCCGCCATTAAGAGCTCCGCACAGGCAGCCTGATTTACCCAGACCAACTGCCATCCCCGAAGACATAGCAATAACTTCTTCTGGCACATCCAACTTAAACTCATCGATAATGGCCTTCATCAAGGCCTCACAGCAATAATAGCCATTTTTAAAATGGTCCTCACCGACGATCTGCAGGTGCCGTAAACTAATTTCTTGAACTTGTGGTTTCATTTTTATTCCTCCTATAAACAAAAATATGAACAATATAAAAAGAGTTGGGAGACTAGACTGCCCTTCAGCTCTCCTTCCAGGGCTCCGCCCATCTCCTTTCCGCATAAAAAAAAACGCAGAAAGCTAAAGCAATAGCCCACTGCGTTCATTTCAAATATTCTCACTTTTTCCAGGATACCAGGCCTAGCCCTATAAATCAAGGCAAGGTCTAGGACTGCCTAGTTCTAGGAGTGCCTAAGACAGACTCCAATCTTACCTAAGCTAAAACGTCGATCAAGGCTTTGAGTTCCTCGGGAATATCTTCCTCATCCAAGCTTAAGGTAAAAGTCAGATCCACATGCTGGGACTCGGAGAACTCATGAAGCTTTTTAAATAAGTCTACGATGTCCATATCCAAAATCAACTGCTTATCCTCTTCATAGTCAGCAGCCTTTTTGGCTTTTTGATTTTGTACGCACCGATAGATGCTGTCAATGTAGATATCTGAAATATCATAATCTCTGGCAGCCAACCCATATAAAAAGGCCAGGAAACTTTCGATTTCACTCACCGGATAATCCGACATCTTGATGAGACGTACATTGATCGGAATTTCTCGATCAAAAGTGTCTCCGGATTCGATGCAAATCAAAGTACTGGCCTTTCCCTCTCCCTCTGCAGGTTGAGCTTTTGCTAAAATATCTTTGAGCAGGGTCTTCGTCTTCCCGCTGCCTTTACGTCCAATAATCGCTTTGATCATGGTCCCTCCTTGATATCGATCTGTATTCATTACTATAGCTCTAGCTATGTCCGGCCTTCCTGATCGAAAGGGAAGGCTAACTTGGTTATTCCATTATAGCCGTTTTACCCGAAATATTAAAGAGAGAAAAATCCATCCTAGGGCTCACCAGGGCCCTCTTTCACAGCTGTCATGTCGACCCTAGTAATGCAGGGCATCCAAGATGAATAAACAAAAAACCTCTCTTTTCAAGGTTATTGTCCAGAAAAGAGAGGCTCATTTATTCACAACACTCAAAAGGCTATCGTCTTATGCCATTTTCTCAATCGACTTCCTCGCACGGTTTTGCCTGTGCGACTGTCTCGTGCTGCTTTCTTATTTTGCGGCCATCAATTTAGAGAGGCCGGATTTCTTGTTAGCTGCCTGATTCTTATGAATCAAGCCCTTAGCAGCCGCCTGATCAATGGTCTTTTGCGCATGGGCAAAAACCTCGTCCTTATTGGTCGTATTCGCATCCGCCAAGGCCACTCTGGCCTTCTTTAAGACGGTCTTGAGCTCAGACCTCTGAATTTTGTTATACGTTGCTTTCTTTTGGCTGTTCCTTACTCTTGTTTTGGCAGATATAATATTGGGCATCGCTATCACCTCCTTGCCTCATATGGGTAAAATTTCAACAACTGACAAGATAACAAATTCTAAAAATTTTGTCAAGAATAAATCAAAAATAAATCAAGAATAAACAGAAAATCTTCCCGCTCTCCTTCTTTCCCGGGCCTACACTTCAATGGCCTGGATCATGATTAGGGGGGTCCGGTGGGTCTTATCGTAGACCAAGGACCGGATGCTGTCCTGGAGACTCCCACTCATCAAAAGGGGATAAAGGGGTTCCTTGGCATTTTGCTTATTGAGGAAAGACTTGATCCGGTCATGGCAGAGTTTCACCATATCATCATTCAAAGACTCATAGATGACCCCGATGGCCTTGACGACTGGGACCGCAGCCAGCTTATTCGACCGGACATCGACGGCAATGCTGATCACGATAATTCCGTCATCCGCCAGCTTCCTACGATCCTGGAGGACATACTCATCTACGTCGCCAATCCCCATGCCATCAACGATCACTCCCTCATTGACGGGACCTACGATCTGGTGACCTGACATGGAGTATTTGCCCTTGGAAAGCTTGGTCTCCAAGACGAGGGTATCCCCATTTTTCAGAATGAAAATATTCTCTTTCGGGATGCCCTGCTCCTCAGCCATATGGGCGTGGCGGTTGAGGTGGCGGTATTCTCCATGAACCGGCATGAAGAAGGTCGGACGGATGAGGTTCATGAGAAGGCGAAGCTCCTCCCGGTAGGCGTGGCCAGAGACATGGACATGCTCGACGCCATCATAGATGACGTTGGCCCCGGTCATGCAAAGGTGGTTGATCATGTTAAAGATGGCCTTTTCATTGCCCGGGATCCGGCTGGAGGAAAGAATGATCGTATCGGTATCGACAATCTTGATCTGCTCGTGGGTTCCGATGGCGATCCGGTTAAGGGCCGACATGGGCTCCCCTTGGGTCCCCGTCGTAATAAAGCAAAGCTGGTTGTCGTCGTAGTGTTTGGCATCCTCCAAGTTGATCAGGGTCTTTGGATCAAAGTGGAAATAACCCAGAGTCGAGGCTGCCTCAAAGATGTTATACATGGACCGGCCCATCAGGATGACCTTACGTCCTATCTTCTCCGCAATGCTCACAATCTGCTGGAGGCGGTTGACATTGGACGAGAAAGTTGCAATAAAAATTCGCCCCGGAGCCTGGTCGAAAAGATTCTGGAAGCTAGAGGTGAGATTTTTCTCACTCTGGCTGAAACCTGGAGCATCGACATTCGTTGACTCAGCCATCAGGAGGTCAACCCCCTCATTTCCAATGGTGGCAATTCTCGCAAGATCAATGGGTTTGCCATCCGGCGGGGTAAAGTCGATCCGGAAGTCGCCCGTATGGTAGGCCGTCCCCCCGGGACTTTGGATAAAGAGGCCGAATGAGTCAGCGATACTATGATTGACATGGATAAATTCCACGCAAAAACTCCCCGCCCAGATGCGATCGCCCGCCTGGACTGGGTTCAGGCTATAGTCTTGGCGAGTTTTGGCCGGGACCGCCCCCCTCTCCTTATCCTGGAGCTTTTTCTTGATGAGCTCAATGGTCAAAGGACCTGCATAGACCGGGCAATTAAACTCATTGATAAACCACGAAGCCGCCCCGATATGGTCCTCGTGCCCGTGAGTGAAAAAGGCCGCCTTTAGCTTTTTGCGGTGCTGTTTGATATAGGCAAAGTCCGGAATAATGAGGTCGATCCCCGGCATGTCATTCTCTGGGAAAGCGACGCCCACATCGACAACAATCAGGTCGTTTCCACACTCAAAGGCCGTCATATTCTTGCCGATCTCGTAGAGACCGCCGAGGGGAATTACCTTCAAAGGCCGGTCCGGATCCCTTTCCGGACCTCTCATGCCGCTTCCTCCTTGCAACAAATACTCCCGCCCCCGTCCATGGGCTCCACTTCTTCCACTGTTCCTCCCGTGGTCGTGTAGGCCCCGGATACCTTCACTTCTTTCTAGGAGTCCGGCCGCCGCCCTAGGGTTCCATTGGTCTTGATCATCAGCCCCCAAGGCTCCAGGTTCCAGGACACCGCTTCCCAGGAGATCTCCTGGGGCCATGGATCCTTGACTGGTGACTCTCTGTATATTGGCCGCAAAGTCTGGCGAAATGCTGGGCAACAATTTGCCCTGGCTGCCTGCCATCGCCTGGTCTTGCCCCATCTGGTTCAAGGCCTCTTCATGGAGCAAATACTCCTGCAAGCCGTCTCTCCCCGCATTGGCCGCTATGTTTTCGCGGATTTCGTCCATTTGCAGAGCTCTTCTATTTTTTTTGCCTCTCCCACCACGGCTGGTCCGGTCTCTCCTGGCTGAGTTTTGGAAGGCGGTGCCTTGCTTGCGTAGGTTGCGGTCTGTAACTTTTTTAGGCCGTTTTTTGAGGGTCGCAGCTTTAGGCCTTACTACGCCCGCTTTGACCCGTCCCTGGGCCTTATTGGCCCGGTTGGGCTTGGTTTCTAAGTTGCTGGGGCCCAGGGCCTGAGTCTTGGCCCGACTGGTCCGCCCAGCTCCCCGATTTAGGTTTTGGGCTCCCGTTTTTCCACTGGCAGTTCCGCCTGCCTTCCGGCTCCCCCCGACCTGGCCCAAGGCCTTGGAGGCGGTTCTTCCGCCTATCTGGACTGGCCCTTTACCGGTGGTATGGCCCATTCCTTTGCTGGTTCCTTTGCTAGCTATATTACTGGCCCTGCCGGATCCTCTTTGCCCTCCTGGCCCTTTTCCGCCTGCTTTTTCTCCTTGGTGGCCACTATGTTGGCCCCGACCGGTTGTCCCCCCTTGGGTTGACCGGCGCTGATGACTTGCACTTCCTTCGTTTGCGCCATTGGCTGTCATGCTCGACAAATCCTCCTTGGTCTTTCATTTTTTCACTTCCTATGATCCGCTAAACACCCTAGTCGGTCACCTTTTCGGTCAGGCCGTGCAAAGCTCGACTAGCTAGGATAACCCAGGCTTTCCAGCAAGGCCCCCGGCCTGGCCGGGGTCTGATGCGCTGGTAATCACGTCTCGATCTTAGGACACATCTCTTCTAGTATATCGGAAATCAAAATTTCTTGCATGAACCCGCCAACCTCGTCGCTTGTGATTTTTTGTATGACCCCTCCATCCTGTCCCTAGCAATGTCTTGCGTGAACCTGACCAGCTCGTCTACAAAGGGAGGTGTAAGAATTCTCACCGGTCTGGGGGATGTTGTTGGCAACGACGGGATTATTTGCTGCAGGAGCATTGCTAGCGTCTTGCTGAGCGGGGGCGTTGACGTAGAGATTGGCTCTCTTTTGGGCTCTAAAAAAATCCCCTCCCAGGGACTGGGAAGGGACTTTCAGGGCGCAGAGGCTCGTTATGGACACAGCCCCGTCATGAGTACAGGACTACTATAGTCACAGGGGCTCTTATAAGCGAATGCGCTGGCGTTTCAGGATGAGCAGGATGGCCGAGAGACTGAGGATGAGGATCATCGGGATGGTAGATCGCTCGCCGGTCTGAGGGACATTGTTGGCTGCTACAGGAGCACCTGGTTGATTTTGATACTGGTTAAAGCCTGGTGCCTGACCATCGGCGTTAATGCGGTTGGGCTGTTGTTGGGCCGCTGCTGCTTGGTCAGCCAGGACTTGGCTGTTCTGGGCGTTGAGACCTGCTGCCCCCTGCGAAGCGTTGTTGGCTGGTGCGGAAAGGACATTGCCAGAGCGGTCTCCTCTTTGAACAAAGAGGACAGCCTCTTTACGGCCACGTGATCTGGATGAGCCTCCTAAGCCATCTTTCCGCCCGTCATAGGAGATGCCTCTATCATTGCCACTGGTACTGTCATCGTTGTTGTTGGAGGCCGTAGGCTGAACGCTAGGATCTGAGTGCTTGGGATTCGAGGGCCTCGGTGCTGGTTGGGAGCTTGAGGGTGTAGGACTTGGATCGGTGGGATTGGAGCTTGAAGGTGTGGGCGTGGGGCTTGGTACGGTGGATGTCTTGCGTTGGGCCTGGCTGTCTAAAGCTGGGGTGTGGGTATTCTTGGAGTATTCTTGCGGATTTTGAGGCTTTGTCGTTGACCAAACGGCGTAGAGGTCAACCACTTTTAGGTCGTCGGTTGACTTCGCTTCCACGGGGCGGCCAAGGAGTATTTGTTGTAGGAAGGGGGCAGCTAGGCGGATCCCAGAGGGAGTTGTGCCTGCCTTCACAGGTGTGCGTTCTTCGGACCAACCAGTGAGGAAGAATAGGTTACTTCCGTCGTTTAAGGCATTGGCAGTCGTTGGATCGCCATTTTGCTTGCGCCATGAATCTTGATAGTCAAAGCGACTAACCATGTCTAGATATTGATGATCGATTATCTGGTCATAGGTCAAGAAGGCATAGTGCTGGATGGCCGGAATGCGGCTATTCGGTTCCTGGATGATATTTGCGGGAAGGTTGGCATGGTAGGCCAGAACAACCCCGAGGTCTTCATAGGAAAGGGAACGAAGTTGGTTCCTAAACGCTTCCATCTTAACGGCCAATTTTGCTTGGGTGTAGGAATTGGGTTCTGAAAGTTTTTTCTTCAGCTGTTTGAGGTCGTCTATCACTTCGGCAAACTTCTTCGCGTCGTCGGTCTTGTTGGCCTTTTCGAGGGCCTGCTGGAGGCCATGGTCAGTATCCGTTGCGAGGTCTAAGGCAGCCTCAAGGTCCGTCCGATCAAGCCAGTAGCGTGTTACTTGTCTTGTACTGACCGCTTGACTTGTCTGAGTTTGTTGGGTGCCTAGGTCAGCGACGATTTCAGTGCCATCCACCAGATTATTCAATTGCCGGATAACTTCGGTATCTTCAATCTGAATGATCTGATCTTGACCTGTGCTGATTTGATAGGATCCTAATTCCATGCTGCCTGACCAGAGCTGTAACTGAAGAGTTTTTTCAGTAATTTTCTTATGGCCATCCCTCGGCACTGTCTTAATCCTAACGTAGAAGTGGCCATTCTCGTGGTAGAGTTCAAAGTATTGGCATTGCCAGTCGGGTTGGGTGGTGGGGGCAGATGGATCGACAGTTGGTGTTGTCTTTGTGCTTTCGGTGGTACTGGTCGTTTCGTTCGTACTGCTAGAACTACTGGTACTCGCAGTATTACCTGTTCCAGTGGTTTCGTTTGTTATGCTGGAACTGGCAGTGCTTCCAGTTCCTGTCGTACCGGTGCTTTGAGTTGTCTTCGTGGTTTTCGTGCTTTCTGTCACCTTGGATGTCGGCGTACTGGAACTAGTAGTGTTCCCTGTTCCCGTCGTACCGGTGCTTTGAGTTGTCTTCGTAGTTTTCGTGCTTCCTGTCGCCTTGGATGTCGGCGTGCTGGAACTAGAAGTATTCCCGGTTCCCGTTGTACCGGTGCTTTGAGTTGTCTTCGTAGTTTTCGTGCTTCCTGTCGCCTTGGATG
>CAKZWV010000065.1 GCA_937922005.1 uncultured Clostridia bacterium
GAGTTGGATATGGGTGAGTTTTGGACCTACACCTATACCTATCGATTGACTGAAGCCGATGAGAAGGTGCAAAAAGTAGAAAATAAGGCTACCGTGAGTGGTAATCCTTATGATCCTGACGACCCAAATACTCCCCATACGCCTATCTCCAGAACCTCCATCGTGGTGGTCCCTGAAGTACCCAATGTACCCAATGTACCCGAAGCTAGCCTTGCCGTGACGAAAAAAGTAGCAAGTGTTAAAGATTCAAGTACTCAAAAAACCCTTGATCCTTCCAAGCCCAATCTCATCAAAAAGGGTAATGTGATTTCTTATGAAGTCACGGTTAAAAACACCGGTGCTTTGCCCATCTTTGACTTAACGATGAAAGACGAAAAGGTAAAAGAAGGTGAGACTGAGGTTACTATTAAAGAATCCATCAAGGAAGATAAGGTGCTTGCGGTAGGCGAGACTTGGATTATTTGCTACGAGTATGAGATCAATGCCCAGGACGAACGCTCTGGCCAGGTGGTCAATACTGCGAAGATTTCAGGAAAGGGGAAAGTTGCAGATCCTGCTAACCCGAGCAAACCTGCCAATCCTAGCGATCCTGGCCAGAAGGTCTCCGACGAATCAACGGCCGTCTTGCCAGTAGCTGACTTTATGGTCTACAAGACTTTGAAGAATGCCGATCAATTTACTCCAAACAAGCAGCCTCAGTCGGGTACGCCCATGACCTATCAAGTTGAAATTCGCAACGTAGGTATTGTGCCCATCGAGCAGATTCAGCTTACGGATACCTTCTTTGTCGAGAAAGACCTCTTGAAAGCGACGCCACGTATCGTGGCCGTTGAAGAAATAGAGACAGACCCCGAGAAGAAACAGAATCTCTTGCAACAGCTGCACCTGAGCTATCAGAATACTGCAGGAGTTCTGGATGTCGGCGAAAGCTGGTGGGTGACTTATACCTACAAGCTGAAACAATCGGATATTAAGAAAAAGGAAGGAAAATCGTGCATTACTAACACCGCAGAGGTGACAGGAGAGCCTGACTATTCCAAGTTGACTGACAAGGAAAGGCCTAGCAACACGCCTAAGCTCATCAAAAAGAAAGGCACCTGTAACTACTATCTTGAGCCCCCCCTCGAGCCCAACCTTAAGATTAACAAGACCATTGTTGATCCTACAAAGAATTGGACTCCCAAGACCAATACGACCTTTAAGGTAGGCGATTGGATCTGGTACAAGGTAGAAGTGATGAACACGAGTGACGCTAGGTTTGATGGACTTCATATGACAGATACCTTGGCAGATTATATTGGAACAACGGGTGATCTGAAGGAGATCACTGGTCGAATTCCAAGTAAGAAAGACATGGTTGGTTTTGTCAATGGTGTGAACGCTTTAGTTTATCGAGATAAAGATGGAGATAAACAATTTGGCGCACACGAAACCTGGATCTTCTACTATGCCTATCAAGTTCCAGCCGATAAGGCAGGGAAGCGCATTGTAAATACCGTTACCGCCTCTGGTTCCTACACCACCTACGATGCGAAGTCCCTGTCCATGACCCTGACCCGCTACTGCTCGGCCCAGGCTGAAGCCACCGCCACGGCTAAGGATAATCCTGGGACACCCGATACCCCAGGTACGCCTAACACCCCAGGTACCCCTGGTGGGAATGTTCCTGGCTGGACCCCTGGCCCTGGAACGCCTCCGGATCCGAATGTGCCTCAGGGTGGTGGCGAAGTGATCAGCCCTCCAGGCCCGCCAGCCTACGGTGGCAGCATTACCTTCCCACCTGAGCAGCCCTACAACCCACAGCAATTCATCTACACCCCAGACGGGCAAAACAACAAGACCGTGACAGCCCATGCCATACCACCAGAGACCGGAGAGCGGGATTATTTGTTGCAAGTCTTCATATTACTTGGAGCCGCCGTCCTGCTGGGCCTTGCTAGAAAGCGCTGGGGAAAATAGAACACAAGACCCCTTACAGTTTGGGATAAATAACTATTTGTCCCTTCGTGCAAGGGAAGTATATTAAAACACGGATCAGATTTCTGATTTGATCGATTAGTTTGTGGGGGCTGGATTCATTTTTCTAGCCTCCCAGTATGCCGGACCTCGTTTCCTTGGATTGACCAAGGGGCGGGGTCCGGTTTTTTGTGCCTATGATTTCTACAGGGGACTGTTAGCTGGTGCTTTCGGGGATTTGGAAGGAGAGGGACCCCGTTTTTTATTTTGGAAAGACTTGACAAATAACTAGACCAGATCTAAAATGAACTTTGTTCAGGGCGAAAGGGGGTGGACCTATGGGCCCCATTGTTTTATCTAGAGAAGAAATTTTGCGGGTCAGCCGTGAGCTCATTCGTAAGAAAGGATGGGAGTCTGTCAACATCCGGGGAGTCGCTGCGGCTTGTGGGGTCTCTGTGGGCTCCATTTACAACTATTTTGATTCCAAGACGGCCCTTGTGACGGCTACCGTGGAAAGTGTTTGGTGGGAGATCTTTCATAAGCCGATCAATCCAGAAGTATTTTCCAACATTGAGGCTTTTATGGTCGGGATTTACCAGCAGATGGCTGTGGGAGCCAAGAAATATCCTGGTTTTTTTACCCTCCATGCGCTCGGTTTCATCGGTCAGGAAAAGGCAGATGGGCGGCGAAAGATGAAAGAGACCTGGCAACATATCGAAGATGGGATTTGCGATATCCTGCGGTCCGATCCCAACATCGTTTCGGGTGCCTTCCATGATGAATTTACGGTCGAAGCCTTTGCAGAAGTCCTCTTTTCCCTGATGGTCTCAGCTTTACTCCGGGAAGATTTTAATCCTTCCTCTGTCGTCCATATTATCCACTGCACCGTCTATGGAGCTGGGAGCCCTGGAGCTTCGAGTCCTGAAGCGAGGCCGGAAGCAGGCCGCAAGGGCAGCCCTGAGAGGGGCCCCGAAGTAAGTACCGAGGTGAGCCCTGAAGCTAGGCGTGGAGTAGATCAGCATGAAAGTTAAACCAAAATATTTATTATTACTGGCGAGCCTGGCCTGGCTGATTGCGGGATATAATGTCGTTCGCTTAGGGGTACTGGCGTATTTGGCTTCTACAACCTACCATACCATCTTTCACTATTTAGGATCCGTTCTAGTCTTTACCGTCTTTCAGATCTTTATCTTTGGACGACTGGTGAAGAAGCATACGAAACGCATCCAAGCTTATCAAGATGAGAAACAATATTTTTGGAAGTTTTTCGACTGTAAATCCTACATTATTATGGTGATTATGATGACGGGCGGGATTTCCTTGCGGGCTTTTAAGCTCGTTCCAGAAGCCTTCATCGCTGTATTTTACACGGGCCTGGGAGCATCGTTGTTTGTAGCTGGGGTGCTCTTTGGCAAAGAATTTATAAGGAGTAGCTTATGTACGCACAAGCCATAGCAGAAAGTGTTTTTGATGCTTTTTATCTGATTACTGTAACAACGCTGGGTTTTATTATGATCCACAATAGTCGGGGCAAGAAAGACAAGATTCAGTTTCTCTATTTTGGTTGGATGGCCGTGATCCTGGGATCGGGCGATGCCTTCCACCTGATTCCCCGGGCCTATGCCCTGTGGACCAGGGGACTTGAGGCCTTTCCGGTGGCCTTAGGTCTGGGCAAGTGGATCACTTCCATCACGATGACCATCTTTTATGTCCTCCTCTATTTTGTCTGGCGCAAACGCTATCAGATCCATGGACGCCAGGGGTTGACAGCAGCTGTCTTTGCCCTGGCTGTGGTTAGGATTATTCTGTGCTTGCTGCCAGCAAATCAGTGGCTTAGCGCCAATCCACCCTTATCTTGGGGGATTTATCGAAATATTCCCTTCACGATTTTGGGCTTGATCGTGGTCGTTCTTTTTTATCAGAGTGCCAAAAATCTGCAAGACAAGGCTTTTCGTTGGATGTGGTTGACGATTGTTCTGAGTTTTGGCTTTTATTTGCCCGTGGTGCTCTGGTCGCAGACCTATCCGATCATTGGCATTTTGATGATTCCCAAGACCTGCGCCTATATTTGGACAGTTATGATTGGATATCTGTCCATGAGAAGAAATCAATTGTAAAATACTAGAAAGTGTGAGGTACCATTATGAGTGCTCCTTTGAAACGTTATATGAATGCTGCCTTCTTATATGCTATTTTTGCTATGGTCGGCGGCGTGTTCTACCGGGAATTTACCAAGTACATGAAATTCTCGGCTTGGACGACCCTGTCCGTGGTTCACACCCATTATTTTTTGTTGGGTATGGTATTTTTCTTGGTCTTGCTCTTACTGGAAAAGAATTTTTCCTTTAGCCAAGAAAAGACAAAAAAGACGACCCTGGTCTACCAGATCGGTGTGAACCTGACGGCCCTTATGCTCCTGGTGCGGGGGGTTACCCAAGTCCTAGCTTGTCCCCTGCCTCGGGGCTGTGATGCGGCCATTTCTGGAATTGCAGGTCTGGGCCATATCTGTGTAGGACTTTGCATGGTCCTTTTACTTCTCAATGTGAAAACAGCACTGGTGACTTCTGACCGGGCCTAAGGAAATCTGCCGCATCAATTGTCATACGTATTTCTATGTGCTACCTTACAAGGCGACGAAGTCCCTTTAGGACAAAGCATCTAGCAGTTTTCGTCTTGGTCTCTGCTCGTAGGCTCCTGCACGGCAAGGGGCTCAAGAAAAGGAGGAGTATATGCCAGCGCTGAATCAATTTGAACTCATGTGTTACGGACTCACTGCCATGCTCCTGGTAGAAATTTTCTGGAAGAAACAATGGGAAGACCTCTATCTCTTCCTTTCGGCCTCCATGGCAGGCTTTTCCTTAGAACTTTTAGCGGTCAAACTTACAAGCATCTACCACTATAATCCCGCTTTTTATCTCAACCTTGGCCAGGTGCCCAACCAGTTTCCCCTCTTTGGGGGCTTCATGTGGGGAGGCGTGACCCTGTATGCCCTCCGTATTGCTAAAAAACTTCACTTCAACCGCCTGATGACTGCGCTCACTACTGGCTGGCTGGTCGTCTCCATGGATCTCTTTTTGGACGTGCTTGCCATCCGTCTCAATGGGGGCTTTTGGATTTGGGAAGGTCGACCGCTGAGCCTCGAGGTCAACCACCACCTCTTTATGGGTGTCCTTTGGGTGAACTTCCTGGGCTATCTCTTTGAAACCCCAGCTTTGGCCTACCTGACCTTACTCTGGCGAGAAAAAAAGACGAGTTGGATTGCAATAAAGAAAATTCCAGGTCCCCTTTCATGGCTCCATGAGCTTCTGGCAGCCCTGGTCATTGCTGTGTCCGGCGTTGCCTTTGTCGGTGCTGCTAGCGCCCTATCCCTGGCTCTCAATGCGGTTACCGACGAATACTTCGCCTGTCTTGCCTTCCTTGCTCTTTGGCTCTACATTTTCCTACAAATACTCCAGCGCATCTTTACCCTCCGCAAGCTTGGCTGGACCTTCCACCTTGCAGATTGGCCCGTTTTCCTATTTTGGCTAGCCATGTATGGGTTTTGCATCGTAGGCCTTTTTTCCCAGCAGGTTTTCCAGGCTGCTTTTTGGTATAGCCTCCTAGCTGGCCTATTGGCAGGAGGAACCTGCCTTTTAAGCCTGATTCAGTACCCCAATCCGGAGAATAGAGAGGGGCAAAGTATGGACTGCAGTCCTTCGCAGATCCAGCCTATTCGAAAACAAAATAAGTCTCAAAACCAAGGGAGAGGAGACGACCTATGACAGATTTTGATCCTAACCCAGTGCCGAATGATTCTAGGCACTTGAACCCTGAACCTGTTGCAGCTCAGCCCACAGCTCAGCCTGCAGCTCAGCCCGTTCAGCCCCAGGGTCCAGCCTTGGCAAAAAGAATCCCGAAAATCCGGATGCCTGGGCAGATTGATCTTGGCGGCGGGGACGAGGCCAAAGGCCAAGCCCTAGAAGCTGCCGCCCAGCGCCTTCATTTCCCGGGGCCCATCGAGGACGAGATTGCAGGCGAGACGAAGAACGAAATCGAGCAGGGCTCCATGGCCCCCTTGTATGAGACTCCAGCCTTGGATCCCTGGCTGGGCCAGAAAGAACAGACACCAGAAGAGGCATGGGAGGAGTCTTTACTCTTGATGCAATGGGACTCCAGCCTCATGCGAGCTGACGTCATCGCCCAGGCTAACTACTTTTCCAACGATATCATGGCGGTCCTATCTGATTTCATCGTTGTGTTAGGTTGCATATTGTATGATCAAAGTCTTTTCATCTATATGATAGGGATCACGATCTGCCTGTGTTGGCGTGGCATCCTCCTGTATTGGCAAATAATGGCGAACCAGATGCAAGAGGAAATAAGGGACCTGGAGCATTTGCTGCCAGAAAAGAAGCTGGAAGAAAGATGGCAGTTCTATACTCGTGAAAATATCTATGAAGATACTACCATCGACCTCTACGATTGGTATCTGCGGTGGAGCGGTAGCATCGACCAAGTTCAATATCGTTTTTACTACTGGCTGTACAGGTGGCGGAGACTATGGAGGGGAGAAACAGGTATCCTAGTCGTACCGTTTTTGAGAGTCATTGCTGGAGAATTACCATCAATACGACACTTTTTTTCATACTTTTTTGGAGATCAAGGGAAAAGAGAGAGGATCATTCATTACAGTTGGCCCTATGTGTTTATCGGCCTGGATCTTTTCTTGTGCATTCTCCTGAACTATTTGCGCTTCTATTAGGCCTTCTCAACCCTCCTGCAGTGTATTCTACCTCCTGCAGTGTTTTTCTAACCTCCTGCAGTGTTTTCCATCATATAGACTCCAGTATTGGCAGCATTTTCCCCCTATGTCCACCTATTTTGTCGCTAAACCCGTTCCTTGTCTTTGATAGAAACGCAAGGCCAGCATCAGGACAAAATAGCCGACCGCCATGCCTGCCATCACTAGGATGCTGGTCTGGTATGCGGCTTGTTCAGTGGCTGTAAAAGCCATTTTACTGGTCACCATCGCAGAGACCTTGGTATCCCAATAGGAGGGGGCCCAGACCATGGCCTTCAAGAAGAGGGGGGATAAAAACTTTCTTGGTACAAATACTCCCGTCCCAAAGGCGATCAGGAGGGGCAATATCGTTTTGAGGAAGGCTGAGGCCTGGGGGGTGGGAATGAGGTAGATGAAAAAGAGAATCATGGAGGTGGAAGCCAGGAGGTTCATGAAGTTGCTGGCCAAGGCCCACCAGAAGACCGGCATTTCTAGGATGCTTTCGTGGCCTACGACAAAGAAGAGGTAGATGAGGGCGACGTTAACCACCCAGACTAAGATCATTGTCAAAATGGAAGCTAAGAGTACTTGACTTCCTGTTTTGATTTCTGGATAACCGCTGACCAGGGTCCGATCTTTGATCTCTTTGCGCTCGATGGCTGTAATAGCTAGGCCGAGGGCCGCAAAGCCCATCAGAAGGATAGTATAATCGATGAAGTTGAAGGCAGTTAGCAGGTAGGCTTCGTAGCGGTTCTGTGCCTGGTCGTCATGGAGCAGAGATCCCAGTTTTTCCGGCTTTACAATCTCCCCCACCTTGTCCAAGGCAAAGCTTACATTTTTCCCCTCCAGCTTGCCCCCGCAGACCATCTGAAAGACGCTGAGATTCATTATGATGGCTTGACCCTGTCGCTCTAACTGCTTCCTTTCCATATCATTTTCGGTCCCGTAGTACAGGACCTTCAAGGGCTTTCCCCCTTCAAAATTCTGTTGAAAGCCCTGGGGGATAATGAGGACGGCATCCAAGCGATTGGCAAAGATGGCATCCAGGATGGCTTTTTCCTGAGCTGGGCTCACGGCCCCTGCTTGACTTCCCTCTGCCACCGTTGTCTGGCCTTCTGCCGCCATTTTCTTATTTTCCGCCGCCGTTGCCTGGCCCTCCGCTGCCGTTGTTATGTTCCCCGCCGCCGTTGCCAGATCCGCCGCCTGAACTTCCGAGAGGTCGACCCAGCGAGTATTTTCTCGATAGCTTTTGACGAGGGCCTGGGAGAGAGGGGTCTGATCTTTATCCAGTACGTAGACAGGATAGGCCTGGTAGGTTAGTTCTTGCTTGTCCTTTTTCGCTAGAGCTTGTGAGGAGATAAACACGAAAAGTAGGGTAAAGAGAAGATAAAAGCCAAGAAGAGGAAGATTGCGCCGGAGTATTTGGAAATAAAGCTTAAAGACTTGCATAAGGCCTCCCACTAAATAAAAAATAATAAACTTGCATTATGGCACCCACTGCAATCATTTTAAAGACTTGCATAATGCCTCCTTCTCATGAGGGCCCAAGTCAGACAGGCCAAAATGGCAATCGTGAGACACTGGTCTCCGATGACCTGAAAAAAATACCGACTCGGACCGCCGAGGTTCAGTTCATAAATGCCTTGGGAAACAAGACCCAAGGGGTTTCGCAGGACCCAGGGCGCATGGGCTTTTAGCTGGGTCAGCACGTCAGTCGACATCATGCCCGACAAAAAACTCAAAAAGAGCGGAATCCCAACAGCGAGCCCATCTACCAGGCTTTGCTGGTGGGGGAAAAGACAGCTCAAACTAGCGCCCATTAATATGCTACAAATATTCCCCAGAGCCAAGACAAGACAGAGGTATCCCTTATGGGGCCCGTAGTCGATCCCCAAAAAGGAGATATAGGCATAGGCAAAGCAAGTAATAATGATTTGAAAAATGGTCAAGGGCACAAAGCTTGCCATAAAGAGTTTTCCTTTGGAAAGTGGGGAGACGGCCCGGCGCATGGCCTCTGCTCCCTGGTTAGCCTGGGTATTGCGGGCGCACATAATCCCCATATGTAAGGGATAGATGGCAAAATATGCCAGGGCGGCATAAAACATAATATAAATGGGGGAGATGGGCTTTCGTTGGGACTCCAGCTTGTATTGAACCATGGAATTCATATCAAAGTTGTCCTCCTCCATTTTCGTTCCAAAAGCCGGAGGCCCCACCGGCACCAACTTTCCTGTCTGAAATCCCTCAATAATGGCCTTTTCCGTAGCCTTCGCTTGATTAATCGCCTGGAGGACCCCCTGGAGGATGCCGGTGTTTACCTCATCCGGCCGCCCAAGAAGAAAGCGATAGGTTCCCTTCTCATCTTGGTAGACAATGCCTTGAATCTTATTCTGGCGCAGATCATCCTCCAAATCCGACCGATCCGTAGCCCTTTCCGTAATCTGAAGGACATCTACCATGCTCAAGATCTTTTCTGCTATGGAATCCCTTGCCGCTTCTGCGTCTGAGGGCTCTGTCTGCGAAGCATTCGCCATCTTATAATAGGCCTCTATAGGATCCCCCGTCGGCGCTTTCTCTCCCTCAGCTGCCTCTTTACTGGCCGCCTCCACTAAACCTATCTTGATCGTATCGATTTTTGGATTTTCATCCTTAAACAACCCCGATAAGGCTAAATAAAATATGGTCAAATAGGCGATTGGAAAGAGGAGGGCCCATATGATGAAGTCCTTGCTGCGGAAGAGGGATTTGACCTCGTAGCCCATCATCCTAAGCATGGTCCCTGAGCTCCTTTCCTGTAATTTCCAAAAAGACATCATTGAGGTTTGGTTGCTGCGAGCTGATGGAAAGTGGCTCCACTCCCATCTTTTCAAGTGCGTGCAAGATCTCCAGGAGCTGCCTGCCCCCATCTTGTCCCCCGCACATCTGCAAAGTCAAAAGGCCTGCTGCTTCGTCATAATTAGCCGAGGCTACCTGCTCTAACCCTTGTAAATACTCCACCGTCGCCGCTTCGATCTGATAGCTTTTTACTTGGATATTTTCACCGAGTTTTGTCTGGGCTAGGATTTCAGCGGTTGTCCCCTGGCTAATGATCTGCCCATGGTCAAGAATGACCAAACGATCGCACAGCCTTTCCACTTCTTCCATATAGTGGGTCGTATAAATAATGGTGACCCCCTGTTTACGTAGCTCTTGGATTCCCTCTAAAATATTGTTCCGGGATTGAGGGTCGACCGCCACGGTGGGCTCGTCTAAGAAAATCAGCTGGGGATGATGAGCAATCCCGCAAGCTAAGTTTAAGCGTCGTAAGAGACCACCGGACAACTTTTTCGGTAAGAATTTGTGAAAGTCGCCCAGCTGAGTGAAGGCAATAGCCTCTTCTACCCCTTGACGTCGTTTCTTGGGATCGCTTATATACAAGCCGCAAAAGTAATCGATGTTTTCTTGAACGGTCAGTTCCTGATTGACGGCGACGTTCTGAGGAACAAAGCCAATTTTCTTCTTGATCTCTGCCGCATGGGGCCCCATGGCCTGGCCAAATAGATCTATTTCCCCCTGATCATAGTGGAGGAGGGCCAACACGCAATGGGTCAGGGTCGTCTTTCCCGATCCATTGGGTCCCAGGAGCCCAAAAATCTCTCCTTCTTTTACCGCAAGACTCAGGTCATTCAGGGCAACGAGTTCCTTATATTTTTTTGTTAGGTGGCGAACCTCTACCACATAGGGGGGATTCACCCGATCATCCACATTCTTTTCTGTCATCTTTGTTTTCTTATCCCTTTTCTAGTGTTCCTTATTCTGGATGCTAGTCATCCGCAGGATCATAATCATTTAGCTCATATTTCTAAGGACTGTGTTCCTTTACATACCAAGATCTCTAAAAAGATCCATAGAAAGCGCCATCGAACATAGCTCTCCATTCTATTTTGAACACTAATTTGCACGAGAATATTTTAGCAAAGTTCAAAATATGCCTTCAAGCGATTTTTGTAAATTTAAAGTAAACCACACTTGGTAGCCTTTTTTATCAGCATTTAGTGGACAGCAAAAAGCCCCGCTCAAAAGTTGGGCGGGGCTGATTGCTAAGGCTGTCTTAGTGCCGGATTTTTAGATAAAGGCCTATTTCTTAGTCTTGGGAGGGCTTGAAGGCCAAGTACCAGGTGACGAGGTCTAGGCCCTCGCCTTTTTCGGCCCGGGCTGCCACTTCTTCTTTGGTGGGTGGCATGGGGTCAATGACGGGCTCCCCTGGCTGCCAATCGGCGGGGGTGGCTACACCCTGCTTGTCAGCGGTCTGGAGAGCAATGAGGGCCCGCTTGATCTCTTGCATGTTCCGACCGGTAGAGGCGGGATAGTAGATGATGAGACGGAGCACGCCCTTAGGGTCGATGATGAAGAGGGCCCGGAGGGTCTTTTTCGAACTGGGGTCATGGATCATCCCATAGCGCTTGGCAACCTTCATAGAAACGTCATCAATGACGGGGTAGTCAATTTTGACGTTTTTGAAATCTTTCCAATGGAGACTTTCGATATCACGCAACCAAGCAATGTGGCTGGGCGTCGAATCAACAGAGAGACCAATCAACTTGGTATTGAGCTTTGCAAATTCCTCTTGCATGGCCCCGAAGGTCAAGAATTCTGTCGTGCAGACGGGGGTAAAGTCACCCGGGTGGGAGAAGAGGATAACCCAACTTCCTTCATAATCTTCAGGGAAGGAAATGGGACCATTCGAGGTCATCGCCTCAAAAGCTGGGGCTGGCGACCCGATGGCTACGGTAGTCTTAGATCCGTGGCAGCCACAGGCACAGTCATCACCGCAGCAGCAGTCATCGTCGCAGCAGCAATCATCATCGCAGCAATCATCGCCACAAAGATACAAGTCTCCGCAGCAGTAGATGTCTCCACAGATGTAGCGATCATCGCTGCAGCAATCCTCGTCGCAGCAGCAGTCGTCGTCACAGCAATCCTCATCATCGCAGCAGCAGTTATCATCGCTGCAGCAGGTCTCATACTCGCAGGAAGCCTGCTGATGATCCTGATGCTGACACCCAGCTCCTTCGTGATGGTCATGATGGTGCTTATTGGACATGCAATCGTTATTTTCTTTTTTCATATGTTCTCCTTTTAAATCCTTAAAAAATTATTTATTTATCCTAGTAAGGGTTCTTGAAGCTTCTCCGGAATGGGAAGCTCATCAAATTGAAAAAGATCATGAACAGACGTTTTCAAGATGTAGGCCAGACGAAAAGCAAGGACCAAACTAGGGTCATATTTGCCATTTTCGACGGCATTGATGGTCTGTCTACTAACCCCACAGCGCAGGGCCAGTTGCTTTTGGGACATCTTGCACTTTATCCGATACTGATGAATCTTATTTCTCATAATTTCATCCTCGTCAAGCTGCATCTGTGCCAAGTTTTAGGGCAGCAGGCTGAAAGCTTTCTTTCTATTCATGGTTTCATAGCCCTAACTCATCTTAAAGCAAATACTCCAAATTAGCAAATTTCTCGTTTTCCACGCCTCCTTATCGCCTAGTTGTTAGCTATTTTCTCGCCTTGTCGTTGCTTTATTCTCGCCCAGTCGTGGCCTAATTCCTGCCTTTTCGTGATCTTCTTTCCACTTTACTATAGTCCTGTTATGGTCTTGTAATCTGTGTTGAAAAAGTGATTATTTGCTAAGGATGAAAATTTAAAATGCGTTTAAATTCTTATGAATTCTATTGTATGCGTTTCTTTGATTTTTATTAGCGAAGATGGTAGAATTATCGTGCTTTCAGATCTCAGGTAACCCGAATGCTCTACGGCGGATGACGCCAAGCCAGTCCAGGTCCCGCACCCAAGGGGTGACTGGTACGAGGAGCATTTGGGCCCTTTCCCCATTTAGAATAGAGAGGTAAAAAGATGACGAAGAAAGACAATAACACATCCTCCCAAACAGCAAAAGGTAAGGGAAAAATTAGAATCCCTTCTATCTTTGAGGCCCTTTTACCCATAGTTGTAATGGTAGGTCTCATGCTCTATGGGTTCATTGTCAATAAAGATGGCTACCATGATGCCCATATGCCCTTGGTTGTGGCGATCAGTGTAGCTTGCTTTGTTGGTGTGGCCTGCGGGCATAGCTTTGCTGATATGTTAGATGGTATGCTCCAGCGGCTCAATGCGACCATGGAAGCTATTTTGATTTTGTTGACCGTTGGATTACTGATTTCATCCTTCATGATCTCAGGCACCATTCCCAGCATTATCTATTATGGGCTAAAACTCCTTACCCCTAGGCTTTTCTTGCCGGTAGGGGCTCTCATGTGCGGCGTTGTCGGCCTGGCATGTGGCTCCTCTTGGACGGCTACGGCTACCATGGGTATTGCATTTATGGGCATTGGATTAGGCTTGGGAATTAATCCTGCATTGACTGCTGGTATGATCATCTCTGGTGCCTATGTCGGCGACAAATTTTCTCCCCTATCAGATACAACCAACCTTGCCGCTGCCGTAGCTGAGACTGGTCTTTTCGACCACGTTACGGCGATGATCTCGACGACAGGGCCCGTATTTTTACTTGCTCTGATCTTATATGGTATTGTTGGGTTTAATATTGATGTCTCCCGCTATGATCCTTCTAAGGCCATCGCTATCCAAGAAGCCCTAAAGAGTACATTTAATATCACACCATTGCTATTTATTCCAATCTTTGTTGTTATTATCGCTTGTATCGTTAAGATGCCGGGTCTGGTCGGCGTTCTTCTTTCTGTCGTTACTGGCGTGGTTTTTGCCTTAATTTTCCAAAAAGGTTATGGCAATATTGGCAACATTTTCGATGTTCTCCACTATGGTCCTAGTTTTGAAACCGGCAACGAACTGGTCGATAAACTTCTCGCTAAAGGCGGCATGGACAACCAGATGTGGACCGTCAACCTGATCCTCCTTGCTGTTTCTTATGGCGGTGCCTTAGAGCGCTGTGGATGCGTAGAGGCACTCTTTGGTAGATTGAAAAAGAGAATTAATTCAGTTGGCGGCTTAGTCCTGACCACCATGGTGACTTCATTGTTCTGTGATGCCGCCATGGGTGACCAATTCCTGGGGATTGGGATTCCAGCTCCCTTATATGCTGAAAAGTATGATGAGCTTGGCCTGAGTCGCAATATGCTCTCCAGAACTTTAGAGGATTGCGGTACGCTTTGGGCTTGCATGTTCCCCTGGACTGCCTGCGGTGCTTATCAGTCTGGTATCCTAGGAATGAGTCCCTTTATGTATTTCCCCTTTGCTTTTGTGAACCTTATCAATCCTATCTATGCGGCATTGACGGCCTTCATGGGTAGAAATATTATTTGGGCTGATGGGTCTTACACTAACATCTGGGGCAAGACGGTAAAGAAACAGCCAGCTGAAGCTCCTGAGGAAGCCCATAAAGTAGCACTTGCTAACCTAGAGAGAAGAAGAGAGCAAGGCTTGGCTCCTAAGATCAGTGCTTAGGTCCTCCATAAGCATGAAGGAGATACGATTGTTATGAAGAGACAACCCCTGCCCTGGGATGAATTGACAGATCCGGTCTATCCGTCTGTCGAAGGCAAAGAAAAAGCCCCTTGGGTCCGTCCCGGAATGTGGGGTTTTAGTATACTTCTTATTGTATTTGGCTTGGTCAAGCCCTTTTATCTCAGTTGTCTTTTTGGGGTTCTCTATGTCCTGACATTGATCATGCAGCGTTCTGTAGTAGCTACGTCTCGGGGACTAGAAATCTTCAATCAAATGTACATTACAAAGTTTTATGAGCGGTGGGAATGGTCAGAAATGGATGCCATTACCTATGAATTTCCCGCTCGATTTCCCGGAAAGGTTCTTTTATATTTTACCAAGGGAGACCGGACGAGAAGAGCCTTTTTTCTTCAGGATGCCTGGCCTGCTATTGAGGAGTATGCTAAGTCAGCCCACCCGGATATGACATTTTATGATGCCAAGGAGTACCGGACGGAGCCAAGCGCTCGCCCTTCTCGCCAGGGAAAATCCTTCAAAGGCGGTCGTAAAAAACTGAAAAAAAAGTAATCCCCAGATCTCAACCTGGGGCAGGGCTTGTGGCCTCCGCCATCAGGTGAGATCTTTTCCTCTCGGTGCCCCTCCCGGAGCCCCTGTGAAGGAAATATTCCCGCCTAGCGGGAAGAGAAAGGAACAAAATCTATGATTTTACACCCAGAAGCAATCAAAGAAGTTGTCGTTGATGGCAAGAGCCTAGATGTAGAAAAGTTCATCGCTGTTGCACGTTACAAGGCCAAAGTACGTCTGGATGAGGAAGCTCTGGCTGCCATGAAAAAATCGCGTGCCATGGCTGAGAACATCGTCAAAGAAAAGAGGGTAGTCTACGGGATCACCACGGGATTTGGTGAATTCCAGAAAGTTGCGGTTCCTGTAGAGGAAAGTGAGCAGCTGTCTACCAACCTGATTCTCAGCCACTGCACGGCGACGGGAACTCCCTACGAGGATGAGGTAGTCCGTGGGATGTTACTCCTGCGTGCCAATGCCTTGGCCGTAGGCGTCTCAGGTGTCCGTCCCATCTTGGTCGAGATGATGCTGGAGATGTTGAACAAGAATGTCCTGCCTGAGGTACCTCAAAAAGGTTCTGTTGGTTCTTCTGGGGACCTGGCACCTTTGGCCCATATGACCCTGCCCCTCTTAGGGCTTGGCAAGGCTAAATTTGAGGGCAAAGTCCTTCCTGGAAAAGAGGCCATGGAGAAAGCCGGCATCGAGACCCTACCTACCCTTTCTTATAAGGAAGGTCTCGGGATGACCAACGGCACCTGCGCTATGACTTCCGTAGGTACCTTGGCCTTCTATGACACCGAGCGGGCTGCTCAGTTGGCTGATGTAATTTCTACCATGAGCATGGAGGGCCTAACCGCCCTGCTGAATGCCTTTGATGAGCGGGTCCACCAAGTCCGTCCTCACAAGGGCCAAATCAACGTAGCTGCCAACCTGCGGAAGTTAACAAAGGGCTCGGAAATTTTAGATAATTGCCAGCATGACCGGGTTCAGGATGCCTATAGTATCCGTTGTATTCCTCAGATTCACGGTGCTGTTCGTCAAGCTCTGGACTATGTCCGTGAGCAAATTGACGTGGAGCTCAATGCCGTCACAGATAATCCTCTCTTATTCTTGGATGATGAGGCCGTTATTTCTGGTGGAAACTTCCACGGTGAACCTATGGCGATTGCCTTTGACACCCTGGGCATGGCTGCAGCCGAAATTGCGGATGTCTCCGAACGTCGAACGGAGCGGATGGTCAACTCGGCCTTATCTAACGGCTTGACCCCCTTCCTAGTGACCGATCCTGGGATTAACTCTGGATTTATGATTGTTCAGTATGCCGCAGCTTCCATGGTTTCTGAGAATAAGGTTTATGCCCATCCTGCTTGCGTAGATTCCATTCCTACCTCGGCCAACCAAGAGGACCTCGTCTCCATGGGAACTACCTCCGCCAGAACAGCTCGGATGATTTGTGACAACACCTATTCTGTTTTAGCTGATGAGCTCTTAACGGCTTGCCAGGCGATCGATATTCGTCGCAGACAAAAGACCCATGGTGAGGGCATTACCCCCCTTCATCAGGATCTGTATGACCATGTCAGAGCAAAAGTTGCCTTCTATGAGAAAGATCGGGAAATCTGGCCGGATATCGCAGCGGTCGAAGAGATGGTTCGCTCTGGAGAACTCTTCTCCATCATCGAAAAGCACGTTCCTGACCTAGTCTAAGTTCTTAGATCAAGAAGATTAACAGCTTAATCTAGAAAATGAAGAACCCCCTATCCCAGCTGTCAAGTTAGGATAGGGGGTTCGTTTATCTTATGGCCGACATCGGCCCAAGCTAATATAGATTGCCAGCGTTCATGGCTTAAGTTGTTGGAGCTTGTTATATTGCTAGCCCAGTGGGCCGTATGAGCCTATAGGATAATATTCGAGTCTATAAAAGCTTTTTTACGGCTTCAAGGGCAGCGTCGTAGTTGGGCTCATTTTCGTTTTGCTCAACATATTCGACATACTGGACCACGTTATTTGGGTCAATGACAAAGATGGACCGATTCAAGAGGGCCAGACCTTCGATGAGGCAGCCGTAGGCTTCCCCAAAGGAATGCTGGGCATAGTCAGAGGCCAGGGTCAGATGCTTGATCCCCTTGGCCCCGCAGAAGCGCTCTTGGGCAAAGGGCAGGTCAACGGAGACAGTGATGATGGCGACCTTGTCCCCCAATTTATCAGCTTCTTGATTGAAACGGACGGTTTCGATCGCACAGACTGGGGTATCCAACGAGGGGACAGCAGAAATAATCTTAATCTTGTCGCTGAAATCAGCTAATTTGCAGGGCTTCAGGTCTTTCGTAACGATTTGGAAATCCGGTGCCTTGTCACCCACTTTAACTTCTTTTCCTAATAGGGTTAATTCATCATTTCCAAGTTTAAAACCTTGACGTTTTTCCATTTTGGTTCCTCCTTCAGATAGGGGTGGAAGTCGGGGCTGGATTATTTGTAGAGATGAGACCAGCTGAGAGCCTTTGCTAGTAGGGTTGAAACAAGACTATCTGATGCAGCCAGCTGGACCTGGTCTTCTTTAGTATTTTTCTTGTCCAGGATTGCTTCCACAGTAAGTCTAGGATACTACATGTAAAAATAAATTTAAAGTAGTTCTAAATTTTTCTTCAGGGAAGTTTTTTTCTTAATAATTAGATATACTTAATCGACAGGGAAGCGTCATAGAAATGACAAAATGTACCTGCAACAGAATAGGAGAAAATCTATGGCTTGTACAACAATTTTGGTGGGCCGCAAGGCAACTTATGATGGGTCTACCATGGTAGCTAGAAATGAAGATTCGCCTTCGGGAGAGTTTCATCCCAAAAAACTTGCGGTAAGAGAGCCCCAGGACCAGGGGGAGACCTATACATCTGTTTTATCCAAGGTCACGATCCCTTTGCCTAAGAATCCTGTACGCTATACTTATATGCCGGAAGCAGTCCATGGTCACGGTCTGTGGGGGGCTTTTGGGGTGAACGCCTATAATGTCTCTATGACGGCCACGGAGACCATTACGTCCAATCCTCGGGTCCTAGCGGCAGATCCTTTGGTGGAATATGTGCCTGAGGATCCTGCGAAGGGTACACCGGAGCAGGTAGGAGGTATTGGCGAAGAGGATATGGTGAATATTACCTTACCCTACATCAAAACGGCCCGAGAGGGGGTTAGCTTACTCGGCTCTTACCTGGAAAAATATGGGACCTATGAGATGAATGGGATTGCCTTCCAGGATGAAAATGAAATCTGGTGGCTTGAGACCATCGGTGGTCACCACTGGATGGCTGTTCGAGTTCCGGACGACTGTTATGTCGTCATGCCTAATCAACTTGGCATCGACATGTTTAACTTTGACGATGCTGAGGCAGACCAAGAATTTTGCATGGGCAGCAAGGATTTGAGAGCCTTCGTGGAGCGGAATCATCTTGACCTAACCTATGTCGACGAGGATGACGATGAGGATGAGGACGAGGAAGATCAGGCTTTCAATGCTCGTCTTGCCTTCGGGTCTCGTACCGATTCAGACCATGTCTACAATACCCCACGGTCCTGGGTGGTTGATCGCCACTTGGCTACAAAGGAACTGAAATTTGAAGGCTTTCTTAGCGATATCTCTCCTGAAGATGACGATATCCCGTGGCTCATGATTCCGAGACGCAAGATCACCGTTGATGACATCAAATATGTTCTCTCCAACCATTACCAAGGCACTCCTTATGATGTCTATAGCAAATGTTCCGACCCCCGCTTGAAGGGCAAGTACCGGGCCATCGGCATTAATCGCAATAATGTCTTAGGTCTCGTTCAGATCCGTCCCTATGTGCCTACCCCCTTGAAAGCCATCCAGTGGATTGCCCTAGGGTCAAATGTCTTTAATGCCATGCTGCCCGTCTATGCCCAGGTTAGCGAAGTACCTGCATATCTAGGAGAGGTAGGAGAAAAGCCATCGACGGATAATTTGTATTGGACAAGTCGGTTGATTGGTGCCATGGCAGATCCTCATTTTGCTGAGACAGCTTCTGCCATTGAGCGCTACCAGACCAAGGTGGACTGCCGGACCATGCAATATCTACATGACTTTGACCAGGCTTATATCAAAGATATCATGGGTATCGAGGAGGTAGAGGATAGCTTCCCGACCATAGATCCCGAGTCCACGAAGGAAGCCAATACCCAGGCTGAAGTGGGGACTTTCCTTGCCAAGGCCAACCAAGAAATCGTCGACTTTGTGGAAAAAGAGACCATTGCCTGCCTGGACCAGGTCCTTTATACCGCAAGCAGCCTGATGAAAAACGCATTTAGTCGGAGCGACGCTTAGGCCAGCAGCCTGTTGAAAAAGCCCTTAGTCAAAGCAATGCTTTAGCAAGAGATAACAATACCCAAGAATCCTTGAACAAGGGATTCTTGGGTATCACTTTTCTAGGATTTTGACGGGCTTAGGATGGGTTATTCAACGATTTCTGCCTTAAAAACCAGGATTACATCCGCATCGGAACAGCAAAACTCTGCTGTTCCTTCAGCTTGTCCTGGGAGCTGTCCGCCGTATCGTAATATATCAATATATGGAAAGGCGCAGTGCATCGCCATGGGACAAATTTCACCACGTTGGGTATCATAATCAAAGACATCTCCAACCTTGTGGCCTCGGTGGCAGCCCATCTTACCTCTTCGATCCGTTATGGTTAGCTTTATTTTTGGCCTTTTTCCACGATTCATTGAAACCACTCCTTCTTCGTAAGTTTCACGGAATTTCATCCTGCTTTTTCGTACAGCTAGATTTTCCCCTATTCCCACTCAATAGTTGCGGGTGGTTTGCCGGAGATGTCGTAGACTACCCGGTTGATCCCTTGGACTTCATTGATGATGCGTTGGGAGCAGCGGGCCAGGAGGGGATAGGGGAGGCGTGACCATTCGGCAGTCATAAAATCATGGGTGTCAACGGCACGGAGGGCTAGGGTATAATCATAGGTACGCTCATCCCCCATGACACCGACAGTTCGTAGGGAGGTTAAGACGGCAAAGTATTGGCCGGGCCGGTCTTCCCAGGGGAGACTTGCTACTTCTTCTCGGAAAATAGCGTCTGCCTCTCGGAGAAGGTCCAATTTCTCCTTAGTAACTTCGCCTAGGACCCGGATGGCCAGGCCCGGTCCGGGGAAAGGCTGGCGGTGGACTAAGGCGTGGGGGAGGCCCAATTCTTGGCCCAGTTGACGAATCTCATCTTTGAAAAGATATTTGAAAGGCTCCAGGAGGCGTTCAAAATCGACATGGTCGGGGAGGCCTCCCACGTTGTGGTGGCTTTTGATCACGGCGGAGGTCCCTGCCATCCCACTTTCTACGAGGTCAGGGTAAATGGTCCCCTGGGCTAAAAAGTCAACCTTTCCAATCTTTTTGGCCTCTTCTTCAAATACTTCGATAAATTCCTTGCCGATGATTTTGCGCTTGGCCTCAGGATCGCTGACCCCTTGGAGGCGGCTGAGGAAGCGGTCTTCGGCATCGATCCGTTTAAAGGTCATTCTGGCCCCTTGGAAGGCGGCAGCGACTTCATCCCCTTCGTTTTTACGGAGTAAGCCATGATCTACAAAGATAGCGGTTAATTGAGGGCCAATCGCCCGGTCGAGGAGGGCAGCCAGGACGGAAGAGTCGACGCCTCCAGAAAGGGCCAAGAGGACCTTGGCATCTCCAACTTCCTTTTGGATTTCAGCAATGGTTGTTGTCAGAAAATCTGCTATCTTCCAGGTCCCATGGGCCTTACAAATCTCAAAGAGAAAATTACGTAAAATTTCTTTCCCATGGTTCGTATGTTCTACTTCAGGGTGGAACTGGGTGGCATAGATCTTGGCCTCAGGATTGGCCATAGCCGCATAGGGGCAATGGTCAGTATGGGCTAGGCCGATAAAACTCTGCGGGAGCTTACTGACATAGTCATGGTGACTCATGAAGGCAGAAAAAGACGCAGGAACGCCTTGAAACAAGGCAGAGGCTTGGATATTTGGGGCTTGGACACTGCCAGCTGGGGTGCTGCCCGCAGGGGCAGGAGTATCTGTTGAAGAGAGAGGGTCAAGGCTGACTTGGGTGGCCCCGTATTCATCTTGATTGGCTGGTTCGACAGTCCCGCCGAAGAGTTTGGTCAGGGCCTGCATCCCGTAGCAAATGCCTAGGATCGGGACTCCTACGGTCATAAGCTTGGGGTCCAGTTGAGGGGCCTGGGGGTCGTTGACGCTGAGCGGACCGCCCGTCAAAATGAAGCCGATCGGAAGTTCGGAAGAGTCCAGGCGCAGTAAGCCCTTTTCATCAAATAATCGCTCCATGGCTTGGGCCTGACTGAGAATCTCACAGTAGACCCCCAACTCTCGTACCCGCCGGGCGATCAGCATTTTGTACTGACCGCCGAAATCTATGATGTATATGGTTTCTCTTTGTTTCATGAGATTTTTTTGTTTCCTTTCTGTCTGAACTTGTCTGAGTCGATCGGAATCTTTCTGAATACGACTGGAATTAGGAAAGTAAAAAACTTAAAAATCATATTTAGTTCACAATTGTTCTTTTCCAGTCCACATCATCCACGGGAAAAGGTGTTACTATAGCTTTAGCACTCGAACAAGAAGAGTGCTAAAAGTGAAAAGCAGAAGGGCTCTTGGTCTTCCATCGGCCACTTTCTCTTCTCACTGTGATCAGCCTCATCGGGGAAACAAGGAATCTTGCGGCCCTGAAATGTTGCAGATCAAATTATTATAGCCAATCCAACAGAAAGAATAAAGATAAGAAAATCCCTGGGGCCGCTTTTGCCGCCATCCGCTTTGGAAGAAGGAGCGGGGCAAGGTGAGGGTGGGATTTTCGATAGAGGCCCAGAGAAAGGAGATCGTCATGGCCAAGCAAGAGTCCAACCCCATTTTGGATGAGCAGGGTGGCAAGGGAGCCGCCAGCTCAGAGACCGACTTACCGATTACTCAGCGTCAAAACGAGATCCTTACAGCGATTATCTTGGACTATATCCGCACGGTAGAACCGGTGGGATCCAAGAGCCTTGTAGAAAATTTTGACCTGAATATTAGCCCAGCCACGGTCAGAAATGAGATGGCCGTTCTGGAAGAAAAGGGCTATTTGACCCACCCCCATGCTTCGGCGGGGCGGGTGCCGACCGATAAGGGCTATCGCTTCTATGTCGATATGAGCTTGCAGCCGGCTGTCCTCGCTGCTGAACAAAAAGCGATGATCCGAGAGGTGGTACGCCAAAGTGTGACAGAAGTTTCTCGCCTGATCGAGACGGCGGCGGAACTATTGGAGATGGAAACAGGCCTGACTGCCTTTTGTATTTCGCCAGACTATACCGGATCGACCATCCAGCAGATCCGTCTTTTATTGTTGGAGCCGGGGAAGGCCCTCCTCCTAGTGGTGTTAAAACCCCAGCTGGTGAATGACAAGATTGTGCGTATTCCGACCAGTCTGGATGAGGAAGATGTGGCCATCCTATCTCGCTCCATGGACCAGGCCCTAGCAGGGCTTCCGATCCATGATATTACCATGATTACGGTGACCTTATCGGATGAGATCGCGCGCCATGCAGACCTCTTGACGGACCTGTCACCAGCCTTCTTTGATGCGATTACGAGTGAAGTGACCCAGGCCATTTCCGAGATGAAAGAAACAGATCTCTTTTTGAAAGCCTCCTACCGCCTCTTGGATCAACCGGAATTTGCTGATGTGCAAGTGGCGAAGGAGTATTTGGCCTGTATCCACGATAAGGATTGCCTTAAGAAACTCATGGCGCGCGACCCAAGCTTTACGGACCATCAACCGGATTATTCCGATCAAATGCGACGTTTTATGATTAAGATTGGGTCAGAAATTGGAATCGCTGGTTTGGAAGGTTGTTCCTTTATCCTCTCCAGTTTTGATACGGAGCCAGGTATACAAGGGCAGTTGGGGGTCATTGGTCCCAAGCGCATGAAATATTCCAAGGTCGTTTCCAATATTGATTTTATTAACCTCACATTGACGGAGGCTTTCCGGTCTTTGATGCCGGGATCAGATGATGAAAATGAAACCTAAAACAACAAGCATATAAGTTACTTGGATCGTGGTTTTAAAGAAGCCAGGACCTAAAAAGTATATGAAGAGTGGTTTTTAGCAGAAACCATGATCTAAGAATAATATCAGGAAAAGAATAAGGATAAGGATGAGGGGAGGAAGCAAGTGAAAGCAGAACAGAATCAAGGGCATGGGGGAGCGCATGGAGTGAAGGCGCCCCATGGCAAGACCAATTCAGGAAAAGCCCCCCAGGCGAAGCCCAAGGAGGAGGGAAAGAAGGGTTCAGAAGACCTGGACCAACTAGAAAATATGGAGAATCAGGGAGAAAAGCCAGCTGAGAAGACCTCCGGGGAAGACCAGCAAAAGGCCCTCCAAGAGGCTCTCGAGCAAGTAGCAGCTAGCCAAGATGCCTACTTACGTTTGGCGGCAGAGTATGAAAATTTCCGTCGCAGGACAACCAAAGAAAAGGTGGACCTCTACGATAAATCAGTAGGGGATGTGGTGAAAGCCTGGCTCCCTGTCCTGGATAATATTGATCGGGCCTTAGAGGCCTGTCCCCTCCCAGATGAGACTTCCGAGGATTTTGAGCCCTATGTCAAGATGAAAGAGGGTATAGAATTAATTCAAAAGCAGGCCCTAGAAACCATGAAGGGCTTTGAAGTGGAAGAAATTCAAGCCCTGGACCAGACCTTTAACCCCCATTTTCATGAGGCGGTGATGCATACTACCGATCCAGAGCGTGGAGAAGGAGAGGTGGTCCAGGTAGTTTTAAAAGGCTACGTCCGACGTGACGAAGTTCTTCGTCATGCCATGGTCGTCGTAGCCAATTAGAGGCCAGATTTTACTGGTCGAATCAGCTGCCGGTTCGCCGGATCTAGATGATAAAACGAAGGCTGGTGCTTAGGTTACCTTTATAGGTGCCTGGACGCTAAGCATACAAATATAAAATAAAGAGAAAAAGAAATAAGATAAAAGGAGATATATATATGTCTAAAATTATTGGTATTGATTTAGGTACTACAAATAGTTGTGTTGCTGTCTTAGAGGGTGGAGATCCCACCGTTATCCCGAACGATGTTGGAAATCGGACCACCCCGTCCGTTGTAGCCTTTACCAAAGAAGGCGATCGTCTGGTAGGGGCTATTGCAAAAAGACAGGCTATCACCAACCCAGATAGAACGATTACTTCCATTAAGAGAAAAATGGGCTCAGATTATCGGGTGAAATTCGACGATAAAGAATACTCCCCTCAGGAAATTTCAGCAATGATCCTGCAGAAACTAAAAAGTGATGCAGAGGAGTATTTGGGGGAGAAAGTGAGCCAGGCCGTTATTACAGTGCCAGCTTATTTCAGTGACTCTCAGCGTCAGGCGACCAAGGATGCCGGTAAGATTGCAGGTTTGGAAGTCTTGAGAATTATCAACGAGCCTACGGCAGCCGCTTTAGCTTACGGGCTTGATAAAGAAAATGAGCAAAAGATTTTGGTCTTTGACTTGGGTGGCGGTACTTTTGACGTCTCGATCCTTGAGATCGGTGATGGAGTCTTTGAAGTTTTGGCCACTTCCGGTAATACCAAGCTGGGCGGCGACGACTTCGACCAAAGAATCATGGATTGGATGGTCGGGGAGATGAAGACTCACCAGGGCATTGACCTAACCCAGGATAAGATGGCCATGCAAAGGCTGAAAGAGGCTGCTGAAAAAGCCAAGATTGACCTTTCTTCGACCACAACGACGAATATCAACCTGCCCTACATTACGGCCGATGCATCTGGTCCGAAACACTTAGATTTGACCTTAACTAGGGCAAAATTTGAAGATTTGACCGCTGACCTCCTTGAAAAGTGCATGCAGCCCGTTAAACAGGCCATGGATGATGCTAAATTATCCACATCCGACATTTCTAAGATCCTCTTGGTTGGTGGATCGACCCGGATTCCTGCCGTCCAAGAAGCGGTTCAGAAGTTCTTTGGCAAAGAGCCCTTCAAGGGGATTAACCCTGATGAGTGCGTAGCTCTTGGGGCCGCTGTCCAGGCTGGTGTTTTGGGTGGCGACATTAAAGGTATGGTCCTTTTGGATGTTACGCCTCTGTCCCTGGGCATTGAGACCCTCGGTGGAGTATTTAATAAGATTATCGAGAGAAATACGACTATTCCGACTTCTAAGAGCCGGGTCTATTCGACCGCTTCGGATGGGCAGACTTCTGTAGAAATTCATGTTTTACAGGGTGAACGGGAGTTCTGCAAAGATAATAAGACCCTAGGCCGCTTTGTCTTGGATGGGATTGCACCGGCTCCTCGGGGAATCCCGCAGATCGAAGTTACCTTTGACATTGATGCCAACGGTATCGTGAACGTTTCGGCCGTTGATAAGGGCACAGGGAGAGAACAGCATATTACAATCACCGCTTCGAGCAACCTCAGTGAGGCGGAGATCGATAAGGCGGTCAAAGAGGCAGAACAGTTCGCTAAGGAAGACCAGGCCAAGAAAGAGGCCGTGGACACGAAGAACGAGGCAGAGTCCTTTGTTTACCAGTGTGAGAAGACCTTGAAGGATGTGGGAGAGAAACTCTCCGATCAGGAAAAGGATGAGCTCCACAAGAAGATTGATACGCTGAAAGAAACTTTGAAGTCTGACAATACTGAACAGATTAAGAAGGATACGGAAGCGCTGAAGGAGTCTTTCTATAAGGTCTCGAGCAAGATTTATGAGCAGTCAGCTGGTGCCGGACAAGGGGCTGCTGGAGATGGAGCTCAGGCCAATGCCTCCTCTGCCCATGCCAATCCGAGTTCTGGCCAAGGTCCTGAAGGAGACTTCAAGGACGTAGGCGGCGATAACTAATCAGACTTTCTACTAGTAAGTCTTGCTATTAGTAAGTCTTGATCATTAGTAAGTCTCGAGGAGCGGTACCAACCGCTTTCCTGGGAGGAAATCATGGCAGCCAATAAAAATTATTACGAGGTCCTTGGAGTTGATAAAAATGCCGACGAGGATACCATCAAAAAGGCCTATTGGAAGTTAGCAAAAAAGTATCATCCGGACTTGCATCCTGACGATGCCGCCTCGGCAGAGAAGTTTAAGGAGGCCAATGAAGCCTACCAAGTCCTGGGCGATGCAGAGAAACGCAAGAAATACGACCAATTTGGGGCAGCTGGGGTAGATGACTCCATGGGTGGCTTCTCAAGCAACTTCGACGGAGTCGACCTCAACACCATCTTTGAAAATCTCTTTACCGGTTTTGCAGGCTTTGATGACTTTGGCTTTGGAGGCTTTGGCAGCGCCTTCTCAGGACGAGGAGGGGGGAGGCGTCCCCGCCCCCAGGGCCCAGCTCCTGGTGCAAACCTACGCTACAAGCTGAACCTTTCTTTCATGGAAGCTGCTTTGGGCTGTTCCCGCAAGATTGAGTATGAAAAGATTGTTACCTGTCCCCAGTGTAAGGGAAGCCGGTCGGCGGATAATTCAGCTCCGCAGGCTTGCGAGACCTGTCACGGTACAGGGCAAATGGTTAAAAAATCGCAAAGCATCATGGGCAGTATCCTCTCCTACCAGACCTGCCCGACCTGCCATGGCACCGGGCAGACGGTCAAGAACCCTTGTCCTAAGTGCCAGGGAACGGGAGGTATCTCCCAGCAGCGCAGCCTAACGGTCAACATCCCTGCTGGGGTGGAAGAGGGACAAATGCTCAACGTCAGTGGAGAGGGTGACCAATCCATTAACGGCGGTGAAAATGGCAACCTTTTCTTGCAGATTTCGATTAAGCCTGACAGCATCTTCCAACGGGATGGGATGACTTCCTATTGCGAGGTTCCTGTCACCTATCAAGAAGCGGCTTTGGGGCGGGAGATTCAAGTTCCGACCGTCTGGGGCTATGAGTCCTATAAGTTGCCAGCAGGTACCCAGCCGGGTGATATGTTTACTTTGCGCAACAAGGGCATTCCGGATTACCGAAATCCCAAGAATATCGGGGACCATAAGTTCCAGGTGACGGTAGAAATTCCATCAACGCTCAATTCCCGACAGAAGGAACTTCTAGACCAATTTGAATCTTCTTTGACTCCGGAAAATTACCAAAAGAAAAAGGGATTCTTTGAAAAAATAAAACAACTATTTACAGGAGATTAGGCCAGTGACCTGGCTTAGCAGCCCTTCCTTCCGGTCTTTATGGCCAGAGGGAGGGCTGTTTTTTATTTGATAAAAAAGACAGAATGAGCTATCCTAGTAAAGAGAATCAAACAAACATGGTTTACACTCTGTTTGTAGAAAGAGGAGCTTGTGTCTGAATCAAGAAATTGGCTAATTCTTAAGATCGCTGCAAACCGTATGGCCTTGGAATTGTTTGAAAGAGAGCTAGCAGAATTGGGGGCCGAGGGGATTGAAGTAATGAATCGGTCGGAGTACGCCGCTTTTTTAGGGGAAGAGCAAGGTCTTGACGAAGAAGCATCGAAGGCTTTTGAAGATAACCTTCCGGATGTTTTGTATGTCAGGGCTTTTTTTCTTATCCCGCCCGGTCTTGAGGACGAGGATATATCTCGTTTACGCTTACAACTAGAAACGAAATTATCGCTTAAAATCGAACACCTTAATGCTTATCTGCCAGCTATTCTGGAAGCACTCTATGGAGAAGATTGGGACGTATCGTCCAGTGTTCATCCTAAAGATAAAGAACATACCAAGTATACAGGGTATAGCATTCAAGAAGATGAAAAAGTGCAAAAACGCATGCACGGGAAACTATACCAACCCATCGATCCGAATCTTGCCGAGCGGGCAAGTAGGTCTTGGGATGAATATCAAGAAAATAAGAAAAGCCACCCCATTAAAACAGATGGAGCGGGGCCTGTGGGAGATCGACTGCCGGATAGCACCTTGCTATGCATCCGAGAATTGCCAGATCTTTTGGTTCCGGGTAACCGAGTCTTAAATTTAGGAGGCGATTATGGCCTCCTCACCTTAGCTGCCCAACGTTTAGGGGATATGGTAGATTCCTTGGCTTTTGAGCAAAAAGCCTTGGATGCGGCCCGAGAAGGCACTGGGAATCCGGAAGTCGTAACTAATCTTTTAAAGACAACATTGAACAAGGCACCACACAGTCGCTACGACTTGATGATGGGCTGTTTGCCCGCCAAAGCTTTTATTTATTTGGCTGGGCCTATTCGTAAAATGATGAGCTTGCCAGGTTATATTCTTATTTCAGGCTTTACTACGGAGGAGAGTCTGGAAGTCAAGAAGATTTTCCTTGCCAATGGTTTTACCATTGTGCGAGAAAGAACGCTTGAAGGCTGGTCAGCCATTGTTTTCCGTACGGCAGAGCAGATGTAGCCCCCTGATCTTTGTTAGCAGGGTCGACTGTGAGATGAACGCCAGGTTTATCTGCGGTCTTTACTGCAGGACTAACTGTATGAACACATGGGAGTAGGCTACTTATGGTCTTGATCCCATCGAAACGACTTTCTCGACATAGAGAAAGTAAAATCATAAGGAGGAAGCAATTTGAAGAAAACACCCTTGAATGAGATGCACAGAAAATTAGGTGCCAAGATGGTGGATTTTGGCGGCTGGGATATGCCTTTGCAGTATACCAGCATCCAAGAGGAAACCGCAGCAGTCAGAAACAACGTTGGCATGTTCGACGTATCCCACATGGGAGAATTGATTGTCCGTGGTGAAAAGAGTGGCGAGTTCCTGGACTGGGCTTTAACCCGACCTATTACAGATCGGAAGCCTGACCAGGTAGCTTATGCCATTCTTTGCTATGAGGACGGGGGCGTCGTCGATGACCTTCTCGTCTATCACCTGGACCAGGAATATCTCCTGATTGTCAATGCCTCCAATACGGATAAGGACTTTGACTATTTACAAGAAGTTTGCGCAAAATGGCAAGAAAAACATGGCTATGAGAAAGATTCAGTTATTTTAGAGAATAAATCTTCCCTCTATGGCCAGATTGCCATCCAGGGTCGCAATGCCTTAGAGATTATGGAAAAGATCCTTCCCAAGATGGATCGGGCGGATATGATCGATGAAGTCAAAGCCCTAAAGAATTATCGCCAGACCTATCGCAAGGTAGAAGGCGAGGGGGCCTATCTGATTATTTCCAAGACTGGCTATACAGGTGAGGAAGGCTATGAAGTTTATTGCCCTGCCAGTCAAACGACAAAGTGGTGGGAGGCATTGGCTGCAGAAGCCGTTACTCCCTGTGGCTTAGGCGCTAGAGACGCCCTCCGTCTGGAGGCAGGAATGCCTCTCTATGGTCATGAAATGAACAAAGAGCGTAACCCCCTCAATGCCAATATGCAATATGCGATTAAGCAACCTGAGCGCGATTTCTTAGGAAAGGCCATGATGGACCATCACGACAAGAAACTCCTTGGGGTGATTAGTGAAGGCCGGGCCATTGCTCGTGAAGAATACAAGGTCTTTGCCGATGGCGAGGAAGTGGGCATTGTAGCATCCGGCTCTTATTCTCCAACATTGGAAAAAGGTATTGCCACCATCTTTGTCCCTCTGGATTTATCAGATGACATTGAGACTTTTGAAATTGAAATTCATAAGAAAAAACAACCCTTCAAAAAAGTGGATATGCCCTTTGTGAAGGGATATAAGAAGCCTAAAGAGGCAAAGTAAGAACCTAACTTTTGCCTTGCTCTTATCTTTTCAAAAGAGGCGGTCCTATGAAATACCCAAGAAGGGCAAGAGATGGCCAGGGAGCAAGGCCCTATAACGGTTATCAGCATTTTATTATATTTCCCTAAGGAGGAATCAAACCATGGCTGAAGTAAAGCAAGACAGAAAATACGCAGACTCTCATGAGTGGGTCAAATTAGAAGGCGATATCGCCGAGATCGGAATTACCGATTTTGCTCAGGATGCTTTGGGAGACCTCGTCTATGTTGAAGGCGAAGATGTCGACACCGAAGTTGAAAAGGGTGAAAGCATTGGAAGTTTGGAATCTGTAAAGATGGCTTCTGACCTCTTTACCCCCATCGCTGGCACCATTGTCGAGGTGAACGAAGAGTTAGAAGACAGTCCTGAAAAAGTCAATGAAGCCCCTTATGAGAACTGGATTGTTAAGCTGAAAATTGCTGACAAAGCTGAATACGATGCCCTGATGGATGCTGACGCCTATCAGAAATTCTGCGAAAAAAAGGAGGACTAACCAACCATGAAATATTACACTCCTGAAAGTGTTGAAAAACGGGAGGAGATGTTGAAAGAGGTTGGTCGGTCTAGGGAGGACCTCTTCCGGTCTGTTCCAGAGAACCTTCGTTTTGATCTAAAGAATATCAAACATCTGAATGAAGATGGGCTTTCTGAAATGGAAGTGGCCCAGATCATTTCTGGCATGGCGGCTAAGAATAAGACAGTACGTGAGTATGATTCTTATTTGGGTGCGGGCTTTTATGATCACTATAGCCCAAGCCCGATCCACCACCTGATCTCTCGCCAAGAGTATCTGACCTCTTATACCCCCTACCAGCAGGAAATCTCGCAAGGTACCTTACAGGCCTATTTTGAGTGGCAGACCTATATTTGTCGTCTGACCAAGATGGATATTTCCAACGCTTCCCTCTATGATGGCCCTTCTGCGGCAGCCGAGGCGGCTTTGATGGCCCTTCGTTCTGTGAAGAAGGCTAATAAGATCTTCGTCTCGGGGACTACCCATCCTGATGTAATCGAGACCCTCCATACCTACCTCCATGCCCAAGGCTTTGAGGTAGAAGTGGGCGAGGTCGATGACCATGGCAAGACCGTCTATCCCAAAGATCCGGAAGGCTGTGCTTGCTTTATCGTGCAGAGCCCTAACTTCTACGGGATTGTGGAAGATCTGAATGAACTGAGTAGCTATGCCCATGAGCATAAAGCACTGGCGGTCTCCTATTGTGATCCAATTGCTCTGACCCTGCTCCAAGCCCCTGGCGATTGTGACATCGATATTGCTATTGGTGAAGCCCAGTCCCTGGGTTTGCCGATGAGCTTCGGTGGCCCGGCCCTGGGTTATATGGCGACTAAGGAAAAGTATCTCCGGAAGATGCCTGGCCGTATCTGTGGTGAAACCTTAGATAAGAACGGGAAAAAAGCCTATGTCTTAACCCTGCAAGCCAGAGAACAACACATTCGGCGGGAAAAAGCCACCTCGAACATCTGTACTTCTCAAGCCCTCATGGCCACAGCGGCTACCATTTATATGGCCCTAAACGGGGAAACCGGGATGAGAGATGTGTCAGAACAAAGTGCTGCCAAGGCCCTCTATCTCCAGAAGGCCTTGATGGAGACAGGTCTCTTTAAGCTGCCCTATGATAGTGTCTTCTTCAACGAGTTCTTAGTGGAAGCGACAGATTCTCGACTCAATGTCAAGAAGATGGTGGAAGACCTGGTGGATCAAAAGATTCTCGCTGGCTACCCTGTTGATGATCATAGGCTCTTATTAGCTGTAACAGAGACCAAATCGAAAGAACAAATGGATCACTTTGTGGCTGCTGTAAAAGCTTATGCCGAAAAGTTAGCATAGGGAGGAGGGCAAAATGCTATTTGGAAAAGATCAGTTGGTTTTTGATCTGCCAGAGAGTGGCAAAAAACAAACTTATATTAGACCGTGTGACGTTGAAATGCCTGACTTTGCTAAGCGCTTTGGAGCCTGTGCCAGAAAGGAGAAAGTAGATTTCCCGAACCTGGCTGAGACCACAGTTATTCGGCACTATACCAATGCGTCCTTGCGGAATTATGGGGTAGAAAATGGTATGTATCCCTTGGGATCTTGTACCATGAAGTATAATCCCAAGATCAACGAGGATATGGCTGCCCTGCCGGGCTTTGCCTTTACTCACCCCCTGCAACCTATTTCAACCGTGCAAGGAAACTTGGAACTCTTGTACAAGCTCCAAGGGAATCTTTCTGACCTTACCGGGATGGATGCTTGGACCTTTCAACCTTCTGCTGGTGCCCATGGTGAGTTAACCGGGGTCCTAGCGATCAGGGCTTACCATGAAGATCGAGGTGACACCAAGCGCCGGATCATGCTCATTCCGGATTCTGCCCATGGCACGAATCCAGCTTCTGCGGCCATGGCCGGCTTTAAAGTGGTTGAACTCAAGAGCAGTGAGTCTGGCCTGGTTGACCTAGAGGATCTCAAGTCTAAACTCAGTGATGAAGTGGCAGGCATGATGTTGACCAACCCCAATACCCTAGGGTATTTCGAGAAGGACGCTGCAGAGATTGCAAGGCTTGTCCATGATGCTGGTGGGCTCATGTATTATGACGGGGCCAACCTCAATGCCATAATGATGCACGTTCGTCCCGGGGACATGGGCTTTGATGTTGTTCACCTGAACGTTCATAAGACCCTGTCGACCCCTCACGGTGGTGGTGGACCCGGAGCAGGACCCGTTGGAGTAAAATCCTTCTTGAAGGATTTCTTGCCAAAACCGACCGTTGCGAAAAAAGAAAATGGGGAGTATTTCCTAAACTATGATATGCCCAAGAGCGTTGGTAAGGTTCGGGGCTATACCGGATCCTTTGGGATCTTTGTTCGGACCTTTGCCTACATCGAAGCCTTGGGGGCCAAGGGTCTTTATGACGCTTCTGAAGGAGCCGTGGCTAACGCCAATTACATTAAGGAGCGCCTAAAAGATATCCTGGTACTGCCTTATGATACCGACGTGATGCATGAGGCTGCCATGTCTGGTATTAAGCAGAAGGAGCGGGGCTGCTCGACTTTGCATATTTGTAAGCGTCTCATGGATTATGGACTCCATGCTCCAACGATGTATTTCCCCAACATTGTCGAAGAAAGTTTGATGATCGAGCCCACTGAGACCGAAGATAAAGCTTCTTTGGATGCCTTTGTGGAAGCCATCAAGAAGATTGATGAGGAGACGAAGACCAATCCAGAGATCGTCAATGAAGCCCCCCACAACACACCGATTTGCCAGCCTGATGAGGCAACAGCAGCTCGGTACCCAGTTCTGAAATATGGGGATGTAGCCAAAAAATAGATACAACTCATAAATCGCATGCTAAATCTGGTCTAGGCCGCAGCTTATGCGCCTGACTGACCTAGGAACCCAGGTCAAGTATCTTGGCCTGGGTATCCAGATTTACAACCATAACCCAGCACCCTGGTGTAGAAAGGAAGTACAGATGGCAGTAAAAATTGGAATTAACGGATTTGGTAGAATAGGAAGAATGGTCTTCCAGGCCATGTATGATCATGGCTTATTGAGCGATGGGTCCATCGAATTGGTTGCCGTGACGGATTTGAGCACGGATGCAAAATATTTTGCTTATCAGTTAAAGTATGATTCGGCTCAGACCGGGACGAAGGCCGAACTCACGACCGAAAAATCTTCCCCGGATGCCGAAGAAGATGATGTCCTCATCATTGACGGTGGCAAACAGAAGATCAAATGTGTTAAGGCCGCAAGAAATCCAGAAGATCTTCCTTGGAAAGACCTAGGGGTTGAGTATGTTATTGAATCAACCGGACTTTTCACGGAGAAGGATAAAGCAGCCGGACACCTGAAGGCGGGTGCCAAAAAGGTGATCATCACTGCACCTGGCAAGGGCGGGGTAAAGACCTTGGTCATGGGGGTCAACAACGAGTCATATGATCCCAAGGAAGACCAGATCGTCTCCAACGCTTCTTGCACTACCAATTGCTTAGCTCCTCTCGTCTACGTCATCCAAAAGGAAGGCATTGGGATTGAAAAGGGTCTGATGACCACCATTCACTCCTACACGGCCACACAAAAGACCGTGGACGGACCTTCCAAGAAGAATTGGAGACTGGGCCGGGCTGCCGGGGTCAATATCATCCCGACTACCACTGGGGCCGCTAAGGCAGTGGGCCAGGTTCTTCCTGAAGTCCAGGGTATTTTGACTGGAATGGCCTTCCGGGTTCCTACGGTCACGGGGTCCATTGTGGACTTGGTCTTTACCGCCAAGAGAGATACCAGCATTGAAGAGATTGATAGTCTTATGAAGAAAGCTTCTGAGACCTACCTGAAGGGCGTTCTGGAGTACAATGATGAGGAGATCGTTTCCACGGATATTATCCACAATCCAAGATCTTCGATTTATGACTCCAAAGTAACCCTGAAGAACAATCTTCCGGATGAGAAGAGATTCTTCAAAGTAGTCTCTTGGTATGACAATGAGTGGGGCTATTCCAACCGGACAGCTGAACTATTAAAATACATGATCAGCCGCGATAAGGAATAATACAAAAACTGTATGCAATGCTTGGTTTGCCCAGAATCTTTGATTCAAAAGCCCAGCATAAAAGATTCCATCGATTAAAAATAAATGTATTTTTAATATAAATAATAACAAACAGTGGATCTTCTCCCAACCTCCTTCCTGATTCCCAGGGGGAGGTTTTTTATGCCTTATTTTCCATAAAGGCAAAGATGTATTTTGGGGACTGGGCATGGTGATATGGATGATGTATGTCGATAGTTTGCAATTTAGGGGAAAGTTTTCTAGAATGGCTCTATCTCTATGTTCTCTCCGAGCGGTAGAATCAAGAAAATAGTCATTAGAAGAAGAAAATTTTGGGTGAGTTTTGAGAAATATATGTCACGTTCCGCTTCGAGGAGCGTTTAGTTAGAGGAAAATCATGAAAACGAAATCAGAAGCTTCGTCACAGGGAACCCGGATGGGGAGGCCCTTGTTGATGGCTGCCTTTGGGAGCATTATCATCACGGCAAGCTCGACTTATGTTGCCTTGCGGATGAGTGCCCTGCCTTGGCCTACGGTTTTTGTCACCATCTTGTCCTTTGCCTTCTTAAAGGCTTTCACAGGCCGTAAGGGCCAGGTAGACCTCCAGGAAGTCAACATTGCTCAGACCGGAATGTCGGCAGGGGCTATGGTAGCTGGGGGCTTAGCCTTTACCATCCCTGCCCTCTTCCGTCTGGGGATCTATACACCTTATGATCCGAATCAAGGGAGTATTTGGGGGTGGATGAAGGATAAGTACTTTATAATTCTTATTTTGGCCCTGATTGGGGCTATCTTAGGGTCTGTCCTTTGTTTTTTGAACCGTAAAAAATATACTGAAGGTCCAGATGCTTTGACTTTTCCCATTGGCATTGCAGCGGCCCAGACCATTCAGGTGGCAGATAAGAACAAGGCTCAGGGGGGTGTTTTGTTTACGTCCTTGGGCTTATCGGCTCTCTTTACCCTTTTGAGGGATTGGAAGATGGCTTGGCCTAGTATGAGTTTTGCTATTCCCAGCACCTTACAAACGGGGATCCCCCTCAAAGCCAAACCGGCTGATCTTGGTGGCTCCTACCAGTTACCCCTCGGGGTCTATCTCTCACCCTTAGCTATGGGGACGGGCTTTTTGATTGGCTTGCCTTCTTGCCTCTATTGGTTTGGCGGGGCGGTCATTTCCGATTGGGGGATTGCGACCCTTCTGCCCATGTTAAATATCATTCCTGAGACAGATGTGGCCAATGTGACCAGCTCCATTGCCATCCCTCTTCTTTTGGGTGGGGGCTTAGCGATCGTGGTCCAAGAGCTTTTGTCTATGATCAAGAAGGCCAAGGCCAATCAGACAAGTGAGATGAAAAAGGCCCTGGAGGCCAAGAGACGCCAGTACTATTACGTGATCATTCCCTGTGTTGTGGCCTTCGTCTTGTCTTTGCTGGTAGCCATTCCAGCTTGGGCGGCCCTTATGATGATCCTAGGTACTGGTGTGGTCTTTGTGATCTCTGCCCATATGACGGGGGCGACAGGGGTGAATCCTATGGAGATCCTGGCTATCTTTCTGATGGTTTTAGTCCGGGCCATCGTTCCCATGGATGCCAAAATAGCCATCTTCTTCGCAGCTGCCGTAGCCGTAGCCTGTGGCTATGCTGGTGACCTCATGAATGACTATAAGGTAGGGGTTATCTTAAATAGCGATCCTAAAAAGCTATTGATCTCTGAGATAGTGGGCGCTGCGGTAGGGGCCTTTGTCGCTTCCTTTGCCATTCTTGCCATCATTGCCCAATTTGGGGGTGTTGGAGAGGGAACGGGCTTAACGGCGGTCCAATCTATGACTTTGAGTACTATGCTGGAAGACCTAGCGATGCCGGGCCTTTTCTTCTCGTCCTTGGCAGTAGGCTTTGTTTTAACCTTCCTCAAGATACCGACCATGTTAGTGGGAATTGGCATGCTCTTACACCTGCCCTTTTCTGTTCCCATGGTTTTGGGGGGCCTTTGGAACCATTTCCAGAAGAAGGAGCATAGTGACCGGAATCAGATTATTGCTTCTGGTCTTTTGGGTGGCGAGGGGCTCATGGGGACCCTCCTGGCCATCCTTGCAATGGTCCTAAATTAATCAGGTAAAGTCCTTATCTGGCCTCCCTGATCCAGAACCAGATCCTAGGAATGGTCTTGAATTAACCAGGTCCATAGGATACAATAAGAACAGATGAAACCCGGCTTTTCCAGGTCTACGAACGAGCCGGATCCCTTAGCCGGATGATCTCCTTAACGATTTCATCCGGCCTTTTTCACCAGGACAGCCTGGGTCATCAGGACCTGGAGCTAGGCTGGCCGGTGATAGTGAAAGGATATAGCTATGAAGCTTACGATCGATGGAATCGGTGTCGTGATTGGCCCGAATTTTACCCAAAAAGTTGAAAAAAGATTGCAAAAATTTTCCCGCATTCTAGATGATGATGCCGATGTTAGCATTAAGTTCTCCAAGCAGAAGAAGGAGTTTAAAGCTGAGATTACCATTAAAGTCCGGTCAACCTATTATCGGGCTGAGCACCGGGCCAGAGATCTCATGCTGGCCTTCGATGGGGCCATGGACAAGCTAGATGTCCAGATCCGCCGTCAAAAATCACGGGTGAAGAATCGCAGGACGGGTGGTCAATCCTTTGTCGAAGCTTACTTGACTGCCATGGCTGAGGAAGAGATTCCGCATATTACTCTAGAAGAGGAAGAGATCACCTTTGTCAAGGATAAACATTATACCATGGACCCTATGGATCCCCATGATGCGGTCATCAAGATGGAGCTTCTGGGCCATAATTTCTTTGTTTTCAAAAATGGTAAGACCCAAGAGATCAACGTTGTTTATGCTAGGTCTGACGGAGGCTATGGGATTTTAAGTCCGGAATCAGATCAGGCAACCGAGGCATAGGTGAAGAGTAAGGAGCGAATTTTGGACGATTTGGATCAGACACCTACATCAGGTCCCACCCCAATTGAAATGGCTCCGGCTTCTCCCAAGAAGGATTTTGTGGCCGGTCTCAACGATCGGCAGAAAGAAGCGGTTCTTTATAATGAAGGGCCGCTTCTGGTTCTTGCGGGGGCTGGATCGGGAAAGACCAAACTCATTACCCACAAGATGGCCTACCTCATTGAAGAGTTGGGCTATGTTCCTTCATCTATCCTGGCCATCACCTTTACTAATAAGGCAGCCAAGGAGATGAAAGAGCGGCTCTACCAGTTGATTGGGCCCTTAGCCAGGCTGGTGCGCCTAGGGACCTTTCACTCACAGATCTTTAGAATCCTCAGAAACCATGCAGATATTCTTGGCTTTACAAGGGAAATTACGATTGCTGATACCGATCAGCAGACGAGGATTATGAAGGGCCTTAGGGCGGCTAGTCGCTTCCAGGATATGGAGCAATTTTCGGTAAACAACCTTCTCCGTCTCTTTTCGACTTGCAAAAACCAGTATATTGGCCCCATGGACTCGGAAGCCTTCTTCTTAGAGGTCAAGCGCTATAATCGCCAGGACGCCCATGAACTGGCCCTCCTATTTGCCCAGTACCAGGAAGCCCTCTGGAATGCCTCAAGCCTAGATTTTGACGATATCTTGTATTTTGGGGTTAAGCTCTTTTTAGAACACCCTGACCTCTTGGAGGCCTACCAGAAGCGCTTTGCCTATATTTTGGTGGACGAGTACCAGGATACGAACCAGGTCCAGTACCAATGGATCCATCTCTTAGCCAAGGCCCATAAAAAGATCTGCGTCGTGGGTGACGATGACCAGTCCATCTATAGCTTCCGGGGGGCGGACCACACCATCATTTTAAATTTTGAGGAGGACTGGCCGGGGTGTCGGACCGTCCGTCTCGAGCAAAACTACCGGTCGACTGGGAATATTTTGAAGGCGGCCAATGCGGTCATCAAAAAAAATGACCACCGAAAGCCCAAAAAGCTCTGGACGACAGAAGAGGATGGGCCCCAGCTCCTCTATATGAAGGCAGATAACGCCTATATGGAAGCTCGTTGGATTGCTGATGAGATTGACCGGTTAATTCGCCGAGGGGTGGATCCAGGAGAGTTGGCCGTCCTCTACCGGCTAAATTTCATGTCAAGGCAATTTGAGGCGGCTTTGCGGCGAAAAAATGTTCCCTTCCACATCGTCAGCGGCTTACCTTTCTATGCCCGTAAAGAGATCCGGGATGTCCTCGCCTACCTCCAGCTGGCCTTAAATCCTGATCACCAGCCCGCCTTTGACCGGGTCTATAATGAACCCAGGCGGGGCTTGGGCAAAAAGGCCAAGGAAGATTTGGACGCCTATTGTTATAACAATGGGGATATCAGTCCCCTGGCGGCCCTCCGGGAATGGCGAGATGGAAATCTTACGAAAATGACGGGATATGCCAGTTATATTCGCTTTTTGACTCTGATTGAGGAAGTCCAGGCCGTGATAGAGGCAGACCAGCTGGGCCTGGCCCAACTTGTAGATTATGTGATTCACCAGTCGGGTATCTATGACTCTTACGCCAAGAAGGCCGAGGTCGACCAGGGCATGGACGGTGAGGCGAGGGGCCGGACGGCTAAGGACTCGGATGACGATCCCCAGGCACGCTTGATGAACCTCGAAGAACTCGTCCGGGATGCCCATGAATTTGTGGTGGAACAAGAGGTCATCAAGGAAGAATTTGAGGCTCGGCACTTAACGGCTAGCCTTGATTTTGCAAATGATCCAACCCTGGACGAGGAGGATGATCCCACCATGGGGGCCAATCGTCCTTTGAAGGAACTTTTAGCGGCCTTTTTGAACCGGATTGCCCTGGCAACGAGTGCAGACCTAGAAGGGGGATCGACTGTTTCTTTAATGACCGTCCACGCCTCTAAGGGATTGGAGTTTCCCTATGTCTTTATAGGAGGTCTGCTTGATGGCAAGTTCCCCATCTATAGCCGGTCGGCAGCGACTCGGGAAGAGTTTGAGGAGGATTTAGAAGAGGAGAGACGGCTCTTTTATGTGGCCCTGACCCGGGCCGGTAAGCAGCTTTATCTGTCTTCTTACCGTGAAAACCAAGATTATTCCCGTTATGGACGGCAGACTTCTGGGTCCTGTGATCCCTCCTGCTTTTTGGCGGATATCCCCGATTCTTGTATTGTGGAGATTGCTGGCTCCCGGAAGAAAAATACCTATTCTACGAACTCGATGGGGGCAACCAACCGAATGATGGGGATCTTCCCAGGCCGGGACACTGGCATGGGGGAACGGCGTTTTGGGGGAAGAGCCTACGGCGACGGTGGCCGGGGCACCAGTGACTCTGGCCGAGGCGGACCTACCAGCTCTTTAAATCGGACAGCCCAAAGTCACTCCCAGCTAGCAGATGTCTTGGCGGAGAGCAGGAAGCAGGCTAGCCTTTCTGGTTACAACCCCTTCCAACGGGCTAATGCTTTAATTGAAGAGAGTCTCATGGCTGAGCAGAAGGCTAAGGCCCGGCCTAAAAATGAGGCCGCTGTCCATCCTGGCCAGAAGGTCACCCATACCCTCTACGGGGATGGGGTGGTGACGGCAGTCTTAGCTGGCGATATTGTGATGATAAACTTTGCAGGAGAGACCAAGCCCTTTACCAAGCATTCGGATAAGTTGACCTTTCATTAAGGCGGTCATTAAGGCGGTCATTAAGGCGGAGTGCAGGGGCAAAGGGCCCATGAAAGGAGCTAGGATATGCAGGACCAAGCAAATCAAGGCACCATGGATCCCAAGCAAGGCTTAGGGCCCCAGGGGTGCGAACAGACAGGCCTAAGGGGCCAGAACTGCGACAGGCTAGACATTCCCGAGCCCAAACTTCCTAGGGAGTTGAAGGAAATCCTTGAAAGAGAGACCTTAGATCCCAAGGCGACGAAGGCTGCGGAAAGTCTGGGGCGGCTCCGTCCGGAGCCCCATGGCAAAGATCCCGTAAGGACCGACTTTGAACGGGAAATTGGAGGATTATTTTCTCCAGGGAATTTCGCTTTTTGCGTAATAAAACCCAAGTCTTTTTTGATGCCCGGAATGACCATATTTGCACCAGGCTTGAGCACGTTATGTATGTCAACTATATCGGCAAAACCATTGCTCGGGCCTTGAACTTGAATACGGACTTGGTGGAGGCGATAGCCCTGGCCCACGACCTGGGTCACGCACCTTTTGGCCATTCAGGGGAGCGCTGCCTGGACAGACTTTTACAGGAACATGGGGCTGATTTTTCATTCCATCATGAGCAGCATGGGCTTCGGGTTGTGGACCTCTTGGCCAAGCGCCACGACCGGCAGAGTGGGCTGAATTTGACCTTCGAGGTCCGGGATGGGATTATCAGTCACTGCGGGGAGGAGGCCGACCAGGATGGCCTATGTCCAAATCATTTCAAAACAAAGGAAGGCTTGCAAGGATATATGGATCGGGAGCTGGGCCTTGGCCACCGTCCTGCTCCAGCCACCTTGGAGGGGTGCATTGTCCGCCTGGCCGACCGGATTGCCTTTGTGGGTAGGGACTTAGAAGATGCCTTTCGGGCGGGCTTGGTGGACCGCAAGATGGTGGATCCGGAGATCAGTCGAGGCTTGGACCTAGATAATGGCCACTTGATTAATAGCCTAGTTCTGGATGTCATTCAAGCCAGTCGGGCCAGTGGATTAGAGAAAATTCGCTTTTCTCAGGACAAGATGGCCTTCTTGGACCAGCTCATGGATTTTTCTAAGAAACACATTTATCAGCACCCAGTCCAACAGGGCTATGAGAAACAGGTAAACTCCATTATCGAGGGATTATTTGCAGCTTATATGCGCTTAGCAGAGAAAGAACTTTTTGATCCCGAGACTTTCCGGGATCATAAGGCCCATGGTCTGCTCATTCCTGAGAAGGAGCGGGACTTGGCAGAGTATCACTTTTTTCAGTACAAGGCAGACCACCCTGATCCGGGGGCGACGCCCCTGCGGGTGGTATGTGATTATCTGGCGGGGATGACAGATCCCTATGCCCGGGAGGCCTTTCAGGCCCTATATTCCAATTAGGGGCCTTAGAGGGGCTTAGAGGCCTTGCACTTAGGGGGTGAGGGGGCCACATTTAAGATGGCCCTTTCACTTAGCAGTTAAGGGCCACACATACGGGGCCCTTTCACTTAGAGTGAGGGGGCCTTTTTGCTTTGGCCCTGGATGGGCCTAAACCATGAGAGAGTGGGTAAAATATGAAAACTTTTTTGACGACCTTTTTTGCCTGGATGCATAGGATGCGTTACATCCATCGCTGGGCTTTGATGCGTAATACAAAATTAGAAAATCTCCAGGAGCATTCCCATGACGTGGCCGTGCTTGCCCATGCTTTGGCCCTCATCCGCCGGGAGTATTTTTCGGAGCCGGGTCAGGAAGCTCCAGACCCCAATGCCTGTGCAGTCTATGCCCTCTTTCATGACGGAGCTGAGATTATTACAGGCGACTTGCCGATGCCAGTGAAATATTACAGTAAAGAATTGCACCGGGCTTATGGGTTGGTGGAAGAGAGGGCGGTCGATAAATTGTGCCAGACCCTGCCGGAGGAATTAAAGCCCTGGTACCGGGAGTATTTGTTGCCCAAAAATGATTCGAAAGAAAAAGAAGAATTACTGAGGATTGTGAAAATGGCCGATACTTTGAGTGCCTATATCAAATGTGTGGATGAGGGATCGGCCCATAATGAGGAGTTTTTGACGGCGGCGAAGACGAATTTGGAAAAGCTGGAGGCCTATCATGATCCGGCCTTGGATTGGTTTTTAGCCCATGCCTTGCCAGCTTACCGGCTGAACCTGGATGAGTTGGATCGGGAAGGACCGACGCTCCTGTAGGCCTTGGCGGCCTCGTCGACACCGCTTCGCCCCCATGGGGTCGACACTCTTGTAAGCTCCTAGTTAATCGCTGGAGATCTTTGTTTATCTTAGGTTACAGGGTTACAAAATTCATACAGCTGCCAAGCTTTATTAAAAGCGACTTACCTGGTCTTTAAAATTATCCTGAGTTGACCCTGATTTTCTACTTTTCCCTCTTGCTTGCCCTTACAATGTCTTTACCAGTTAAGAAAAAAGCTGGATCCTGTCGCCTTGCCCGCCTATTGGGGCATGCAAAGCATAAGGTTCCTAAGCTTTTGACAACACTTGAAACGATATGATTAGGGAAGAGGGGAGGTGCCCATGCTCAGGAAATTAACCAAGATTGTCACCATATGCTTATTGGTCTCCTGCTTACTGTTGGAAATTTCGGTTCTTCGACATAAGCCGGAGATTTATGCAGAATATACCTACCCTTGTGCAGGGATTGTGGAGGTACAAACCCTCCGCATGCGCGAAGAGCCCAATACCCAGGGGGCAGCCGTGCAGATCATGTATGAAGGGAATAAGTTAACGGTTTTAGGGGAGACAACCGGGGAAGAAGTGGAAGGCAGCACCCTTTGGTACGAGGTCCGCTATGGCAACAGGGAAGGATATGTGAGTTCTCAGTATGTAAGCCTGGAGGCCCAAGATCCTATCGATCTGTGGACGGAGTATTTGCCAGAGGACCAGGATTTTGAGGCTGCCATGTCTCGAGAGGGTTTCCCGGAGTCATATAAAGAAAAACTTAGAACCCTCCATCAAAAGTTCCCCAAATGGGAGTTTAAGGCCCTACATACCAACTATTCTTTTGAATATGCTGTAGCAGGCGAGATGGGTCCTGCAGGTCTAAGCATGATTCCGGCTTCTTGTCCGGATTCTTATAAATCAGACTATCCAAGAGACTATGATCCTGAGACAGGAACTTGGGTCTTCTATGAGCCCGGATGGGTGGGAGCCAGCGAGTATATCGTGGCTTTCCAGATGGATCCACGGAATTTCTTGGACGAGGAGCACATCTTCCAGTTTGAGAACCTCCAGTATAATCCTTCCTGTCATACCGAGGAGGGAGTGAGTGCCATGATTCAAAATACCTTCATGAGCTCTCCTGACCCCGTAGAATACATCAATCCCCTTGGGGAGAGAGATCGACTCGATCGTAATTATGTGGAAGTTTTTCTAAATGCTGCCAAATATTCCGGCGTCAGTCCCTATCATCTGGCCTCCCGGGCTATCCAAGAGGTGGGGGCCGCTGGGTCGGACTCCGTATCCGGGGATTATCGAGGAATCGTTGGCTATTACAATTTCTTTAATATCGGTGCCTATGCTACCGCCCGGGATTCGGATCCGGTCTATAACGGCCTCCTAGCTGCTATGGAAGGTTTTGATGGGCAAAGTCAAGAGGCTCGCGAAAGAATGTATTTTCCTTGGAGTGACCCGGAGCGCTCGATTATGGGCGGGGCTTACTTCTTAGGGAAGGATTATATCAACGCTGACCAGCAAACCCTGTATTTGCAAAAGTTCAACTTGTCGTCCCGGTATTTCCCAGCCTTCTCTCACCAGTACATGGGCAACGTGTTAGCCCCCATGTATGAGGCAAGATCAGTTTATAAGGCTTACGCAGGGGCCGGTGCCCTGGCCACACCGAAAGAGTTTTTGATCCCGGTCTTTACGGATATGGGAGCCACGGCTCCAGCACCTATGGAGCAATCCAAGAGTGGGAACAATTATCTAAAAAGCCTGGAAATCAACAATCAACCCCTGATGGGTTTTACCGCTACTAAGAATCAGTATGAGTTCACCACCGGTGGTAATGTTCAGTACATTTCCGTTACGGCTGTCGCTGCGGAGCAGGGGGCCACGATTGAAGGAACTGGGGTCTACGCTCTCAGGTCTGATTTAAACGTGATTGAAGTCAGCGTAAAGGCTCCCAACGGTCGGAAACGAGTCTATTCCATAGAGTTGAAAAATGGTCAAAAGGCTATGACGGAAAGAGATTTTGATATCCAATCCAAGACCCTGCTTTTTGATGATTTTGGCTATATGTTTGGGGCAGATCCTTGCCACAAGCAAAATACCCTGACCTACTTTCGCTCCCAGATCGAGATTCCTCAGGAAATCGAGTTGAGTTTAGAAGATCCATCTGGCAAGGCCTTACAAGATGAGGATGCTGCCGGAACAGGGGCCCAGCTCATTTTTCGTCGCAATGGGAAAGAAGCAGCTCGGATGACCCTCGTCATCTATGGCGATGTCAATGGCGACGGGGTCATTGACCTGACAGATGCCAATGCCATCATGTACCACGCTTTAGGACGTGACAAACTCTCTGCCGCCGCCAATTTGGCCATTGACGTCAATGGGGACGGCTCCAGCGATATCATAGATGCCAATACCATTGCAGCCTATGTCCAAGGTAAAAAAGAGATCGAACAAAAAAGATAGGAGGCAACACATATGTATCGTAAGCAAAGGAATATAGCGATGATGATGGACCAAAAAAATACAAAGACACAAGGAAAACGGCGTTCTAGCCTTGGTTTGGGTGGAGTATTTGCTCTACTTTTAGCCCTTGGAAGTTTTCTATTGCCCTCGGGTGCCAGTTTGCAGCTTTTGGCTCCCGCCGTTTATGCGGCACCCAGCCTGAGCTACCAGGTCGATAAGACTAAAGTTATGCAAGGAGATACGGTGGGCATTACCATCGCTCTGAGCGAAGCCCAAACCTTGGACGCTATCCAGATGTATATCGACTACGACCAAGATAGTTTTGAATTTGTACCTGGGTCGAGCTGGCTGATCGATGCAACCATGGAAGTCAGTGATTCTCACACGATCTTAGATGATGCGAGTGCGGGCCTAGTTTCAATGATCCACTGGCAAAAGGCCGTTTCGACGGATGTCAACGGGGTTGTCGCCTACCTAACCTTTAAGGCCAAAAAGGACGCTCCCGTAACACCAGCCATCTTTACCCTGGCTCACTCGGCCAACAACGTGGCCTCCTTCGTGTCCAGTCTTGAAAATGGGAAAATTACGGCGGATAACGCCCAGCCTATCAAGGTGGAAGTTAATGGGTCGGGTGTGGCCGAAAAGCCCAAGTCAGATAAGCCCCTGCCCCCTTCGAGCAAGGTACCAGCCTTAGATTCTCACTACGAAGAGCCGAAAGCTGGGATTAAGACTAATGACCTGCCTATTCCTGCTCCCCAGGGCAATGGCTATAGCCGGTCTTCCTCAGGAAATGTCAGAAGAATAGCCCAGAAGAAAGGGATTAACCCCCTCCACCCCATCGCTCCGGTTCCGGAAGAGGATGAAGAGGAAGCTACCCAGAAGGTCCGTGGCAAATCAGGCAAGGTAAGCAAGCAAAAAGAATTCATCAAACAGACCGAAGAGGCTGAGTTTGAAGATGAGAGCGAGCATGAGAATTTCATCGATGAGGCCGAGCAGGTAGATGCCCAGGCCCACGAAGAGGCTGAGATCGCCCAAGCCGAGAAGGCCAAACTCTATGACTACGATAACCGGGAACTTTTTGTTCCCAACCGCCCTCTTCCTCAGCACCGGATTCCCCAGGGCTACCGGCCCAAGGTCCTCCTCGTCAAAGAGGTTGAGATCCAAGGTTATGTCTCCGAAGATGGGGGCCAGGACCTCTACTATCTCGAGGATGAAGAAGGTTACAGCGATTTATATACTTATTCTGATCGGGGCGACTATTTTGAGCTTTACCAGGCAGACACCGCTGACGATGGCCACGATGCTTCGAAGGTCCGGGCCAAGAGCTTTGCTGCTGAGAGTGAAAAGAAATCCAACAAGAACTTAGCCAGTATTATCCTGGTGGCCCTTATCGGGATTTCTTCCTTCAGCACCCTGGTTATTTCGATCATCCGTCAGATCCGCCCATAATTCACTCATAAGACAAAGCAATCATTCCGGAGCCCTTATAGATCAAGGCTCCCCACTTACAAATATTCCCGGAGGCTTTCTCCTATCCTTGCCTCCCGTTTTTTAGAAGATATCTATACTACCTCCTTCCTTTGGTAGGAAAAGTTTTCACCAAGCAACCCAGGCCCCGCCTGGGTTGCTTTTTTAGTATCCCTTAAAGCACTGCTAGGCGGAAGAACTGCTGTGTTCTCGCAGCTGGGATCTTTCAACCTTATGGGAGCGCTGTAAGGCGGGCTATTACTTGCTTTTTTTTCTTTTTTCCGTAGCCAAGCTGGGTCAAGGCGTCTTCTACTTTTGCCTCCCCTGCTTGCCACCCAGCCTTGGAAAAGAGCCAGGCCAGGCGGGAGATTGGATCGGAGTCGTTTTTTTCAAGAACCGAGCTTTTCGGGGTGGCTGCATATTCCGACTCAGGAAGTTTGATTTCTAGAGCAGCGCTTTCTTGTTCGATCACAAGCTCTGCCCAGGGAAAGTCCCTTTCAAGGGCCGGAAGGATATAGGATAATAGGCCTGTCTCATGAAGGAGGAAAAAGCCAGGCAGCCAGTGAGGGGAGGTTAGGATCTTATCCCACTCAGGCCGAAGGATCTTAGGGTCCAAGGCACCGAGGAGGGGGGCCCAGCTACTAAGACTCTCCTTAGTCTCTTTTTCTAGGGAGAAGCCCAGACAAGTGGCAAAGCGCACGGCTCTCATGAGACGGAGGGCGTCTTCTTGAAAGCGCCGATCCGGGTCGCCAATAGTCCGGATGATCCCCTGATTGAGGTCCTCGTAGGAGAGAGGATCCCCCCAGATCTCGCCCGCCTTGTTCAGGGCAAGGGCATTGATGGTGAAATCCCGCCGGATTAGGTCTTCGGCCAAGGTTTCCACTGGTTCAATCACTGAGGGATGGCGGTGGTCGAGGTAAGTTCCCTCTTTGCGGAATTGGGCTAGCTCGACGCTTAGACGACCGCCCTTTTCTAAGGCGGATGTCAATTTCACAACCCCGTAAGTGGCCCCGAAGGTTTCGAGGGACCAAGGGGGGAGGGAGGCAGGACCAGGGGGGGATAAGAGGGCGATGCGGTCGGGGGTAGGAGTATTTGTGGCTAGATCAAAGTCCGTGGGAGAGCCTCCTAGGAGAAGATCGCGAACAGCTCCACCTACAATGTAAACCTCAAAGCCTGCTCCTTCCAAATGTTCCAAAACCCAGCTGACGAGGGTGGGCAGGCTGGAGCTAATCTTGGTTAATTGGCAAATCATAGGCCCATTATAGAGAATGGGGAGGATGATGGCAAAGGCTAAAAATGGCTAAGAGGGTGAGAGGATTTCTTATTTGTGTTATACTGGAGTAAGCCCGTAAGGGTGAATTCCCATCAACTCCTTACTTTATAGATCATATAGAATAAGATCATATAGAATTCATATAGAATCAAATGAGGTGAATGACAGATGAAAACAGACATTGAAATTGCCCAGAGTGCAGAAATTAAGCCAATCGACCAGATTGCCAAATCAGCCGGGATCCCGGAAGAGTATCTTGAGCATTATGGCAAATACATGGCCAAAATTGATCTCAAGGCCTTAAACGAGAATAAAAAAGGAAAACTTATTCTCATGACCGCCATTACCCCAACTCCAGCCGGAGAAGGGAAGACCACGACCAGTATTGGCTTAGCGGATGCCTTAAGAAAAGTTGGGAAGAATGCAGGCGTTGCCCTCCGCGAACCTTCCTTAGGCCCTGTCTTTGGTATTAAGGGAGGGGCTGCCGGTGGTGGCTATGCCCAAGTTATCCCCATGGAGCACCTGAATCTTCACTTTACAGGCGACTTCCATGCGATTGGGGCGGCTAACAACCTTCTAGCAGCCATGCTGGATAACCACATTCACCAGGGCAATGCCCTCAACATTGATCCTCGGCGGATTGCCTGGAGACGGTGCGTAGATATGAACGATCGCCAGCTCCGTAACGTCCTGGATGGACTTGGCAAACGGGCAGATGGGTTCCCTCGTCAGGATGGTTTTGATATCACCGTTGCTTCGGAAGTTATGGCAGCTTTCTGCTTGGCTACTTCCTTGAAGGACCTCAAAGAGCGTCTGGGTCGGATGATCGTTGCCTATGACATGGATCGTAAGCCGATTACGGCTCACGACCTGAAGGCAGAAGGTGCCATGACCGTCCTCTTGAAGGATGCCCTCCAACCCAACCTCGTTCAGACCCTAGAAGGTACCCCCGCCTTTGTCCACGGTGGCCCCTTCGCCAACATCGCCCATGGCTGCAACAGCGTCTTAGCCACCAAGATGGGTCTATCGCACTTTGATTATCTCGTCACAGAGGCTGGCTTCGGTGCTGACCTAGGTGCTGAGAAGTTTATGGATATTAAGTGCCGGGCTGCGGGTATTGAGCCCGACGCTGTCGTTATCGTAGCGACCATCCGGGCCCTGAAGATGCATGGTGGCTTGGATAAGAAAGACCTAGGCCACGAGGATCTAGAGGCCTTGAAGAAAGGAATGCCCAACCTTCTCCGTCACGTCGAAAACATCACCAAGGTCTTTAACCGCAAGGCTGTTGTGGCCCTCAATGAGTTCCCCACCGATACAGAAGCTGAAGTTGAGCTCGTCAAGAAACTCTGTGCTGAGCTGGGCGTGGAAGTTGCCTTGTCTCAAGTCTGGGCTAAAGGCGGCGAAGGCGGAATCGACCTGGCCAACAAGGTCATTGCCCTGGCTGAAGAAGGCGAGAAGAAAGAAATGCACTATGTCTATGACATGGAAGACGATCTGAAGACCAAGATCACCAAGATTGCTACCAAGATTTACCGGGCCAAGTCCGTTTCCTTCTCCAAACTCGCCAGCGGTGCCCTCAAGCGGGCTGAAGAAGATGGCTTCAAGAATGCGCCGATCTGCGTTGCCAAGACCCAATATTCGTTCTCAGATGATCCCACCTTGCTGGGCGCTCCGGAAGGTTTCGTCCTCCACGTCGAAGACGCCAGAGTCTCGGCCGGTGCTGGCTTCGTGGTCCTCTATACAGGTGATATCATGACCATGCCGGGTCTCCCCAAAGAGCCAGCTGCAGAGAAGATGGATGTCTTAGACGATGGCCGGATTGTAGGGCTCTTCTAAGTTTTACTAAAATTTTTTAAGAAAAGATATTACATTAGACTTAACATGTAATTCCTGTAGTTCCCCCACAAGCCCTCTCACGAGGATCCCTTGTGGGGGAATTTTATATGTCTGGGAAGAGAAGAAATTCCCTTGTGATGGAATTTATGCCTGCCCTTGGAAGAGGTTCCCCGTAGGGAATGTGGGGGAATTCTTGCGTCTAGGCAGGGGAGCTGAAGGAATATTTCTGGAAAGTTTGCAAGAAGATTACAAGAAACTTACATGTGAGTCGGGAACTTGTAATCATTCTAGTAAGTTCTTAAACTTGTCCTAGAAGAGTGTGGTCATGTGGACCATACCATCAGACACCAGGTGGTCGGTATGTGCCTGACGACCAAGACAAGTGAGGGAGCAAGGATGGCCAAATATGATGAAGAGGCTGCGATTCTCTTCCAGGATGTAGGAAAAACTTACAAGGGAGGAATTGTGGCCCTGGATGGGATCAATATTAGCATTGACCAGGGAGAATTTGTCTTTATTACGGGAGCGAGTGGGGCTGGAAAGAGTACCCTCATGAAGCTTTTGACAGCGGAAGAGCGGGCCACAGAAGGGGCCGTTTGGCTAGAAGATATCAATGTGGGGGCCTTGAACAAGGATCTAATCCCCTATTATCGACGGAAAATTGGGATGGTTTTCCAAGATTATCGCCTGATTGCTAGTAAGACTGTTTTTGAAAATGTGGCTTTTGCAATGGAATCGGTCGGCCAGCCATCTTATGAGATCGTTAAGCGAGTGCCCCTGCTTTTAGCTATGGTAGGCCTCGGCGATCGGATGAATGCGTATCCGGGCGAACTTTCTGGCGGAGAAGCCCAGCGGGTCGGAATTGCCCGAGCTATGGCAAATACTCCCCGTCTCCTTGTAGCGGATGAGCCGACTGGCAACCTGGATCCTCAGACTAGTGAGTCAATCATGACCCTTTTAGATGATATCAATAGGACAGGGACCATGGTCATCACTTGTACCCACGACCTCAATATTGTGAAAAAGATGAATAAGCGGGTGATTGAGATGAGTTATGGGCAGATCATCTACGACTCTGCGGAGGAGACGACGCTCCATATAACGGAGGAAGCCTGGGACGAGGATTTCTCAGAGGAGGAGTATCCTTCCTATGCTGGTATGATTTCGCCCCTGCCCAAGCCCAAGTCTCAAGATCGAGTGCAGATTGCTGTTTCTACAAGGCAGACCCCACCACCACCCCCACCAAGGGTGGAAGAGCGGGCTTCGATTTCTTCTACTACGGTTTCGGATCGGCCCTTGCCTCCGCCCCCTCCAAGGATGGAAGAACGAGCTTCGATTTCTTCTACTTCGGTTTCGGATCGGCCCTTGCCTCCGCCACCACCAAGGATGGCAGTTCAGTCTATTTCTCCGGCTACATCGCCCCGCCCCTTGCCTCCGCCAAGGCTTGAAGTTGAAACCTGCAACACCGCTTCTACCGCCCAAACCCTGCCTCCGCCTCCTCCAAGAGCGAAGGTCCCGCCTGTTTCCCCAAGCTCATTGCCCCAGCCTGCTGACCTTTCTGAGACTGAGCCTGCTGACCTTTCTGGGACAGAGCATGCTGGCCTTGCTGAGACTGAGCCTGCAGCTTTAGCTGATACCAACCTTGCCACCCCAGTCCGGTCTGCCCGGGGGGTGCCTATCCAGCCCTTAGGATCTGCCGTGACGGACCCCTCTGCAGAGATCTCCCTCTATGCCATCCTGGATCCAAGCTTGGATCCCTCACAGGATGCTTCCCTCAACCCCTTCTTGGATCCGGACAGCTATCCGGCCTTAGACCCTACTTGGGGTCAATTTACCGATTCCAGAAAAGGAGTGATCAAATATGAAGTCTAAGGCATCAAGGCTTTCAGCCCGTAAGAATCGCAAATCTTCCGCTCTCTACAATAAAATTCGGGAAAAAACCGCACGGTCCTATGCCATCCATGATGGTTTCAAGAATATGGCCCGCCATCCCTTTTCCGTGTTGGCTTCTGTCACTACGATGACCATCATGCTCTTTTTGATTGCCCTCTTTCTTCTTTTTGCGGTCAACGCCAATTATTTAATTGGGGCGGCCAGCCAAGAGCCTCCGGTTGAAATCCGTTTTAAAAGGGGGGCCACTTTGGAGGAGGCCCGGGCCCTGGCCCAATACCTGGGTGATGACCTCAATGTTATTGACCACCGGCTCATGACTCCGGCAGACAACTTTCGGGAATTTAAAGATAAAATGGGCGATTCAGACCTCTTTGAGGGCTTTGACTATGAACAATTTATTCCCTATACCATCCGACTCCGCCTAGACAACCCTGGAAAGGGCGTTCATTTTAGAGAGGAAATGATGGGGATGCGGGGCGTCAGTGAAGTGGTCATGGAGGAAAATTTGATGAATTTGTTGACAACGGCCCTGCAAAAAATTGGCATCATTGTCGGTATCTGTTTTGCTGTCTTGGCCAGTATTACGGTCTTTATCATCAACAATATGGTCCGCCTTTCCGCCTTGGCCCGGTCGGACGAAATTTCCATCATGAAATATCTGGGCGCCACCGACGCCTACATTAAAATTCCCTTCTCTGTCGAAGGGCTGATTGTGGGCACATTGTCTGCCCTCCTTTCTGGAGGAATTGCCATGATCATCTATCGCTTTTTATCATCTAGTATAGGAGCCCATATCGGCGAAACAGGCAGCCTATCCCTCCTATCCACCGGCCGACTCCTGCCACTCGTATTTGGCACTTGTCTTGGCATCGGTCTCCTTCTGGGGGTTCTTACAACCTCTTTTGCGGTTAAAAAATATGTCAGAGTCTAAGCCATTTCCTTCAAAATCCCCTAAGCGTCTGGCCTTGATATTGTCTTTATTATTCCTGGCCTCTTGCCTTTCCTGGGTCTTACCTAGGAAGGAGGGGTCGCCCTTTTCCCATGGAATCCCTGTCCAGGCTGAGGAAGATATCGACAAAAAGAATGGAGAAAAGAGAGAAAGCGTGAAGGTTCAAGTTGAGGAAAAGAAGGAGGAAGTGAAAGGAGAAAGCAAGGCCCAAGAGGATGAAAAGACAAAATTTGAAGGAGAAATCCGCCAACTGCAAGAGCAAAGAGAAGCCATCGGCAAGCAACGTAAATGGGTGGAATCTCAAATTGAGGACCTAGTCAATAGTAAAAATCAGGTCAACTCAAAATTTGAATGGCTCTTAGATCGTAGCAAAGAGGAACAAGAGCTCTATATGCAGCGGCAAACGGAATTGGATGGTCTCTTGGGGATCATGCAAACCCTTAATCTCAATGTAGAGATCCTTTCTGAGCAATATGAAGCCAAACGCCTCCAATATTCGGAGCGTTTGGCTCGGATGTTTCTCCACCAGAAAAAGAGTCTCCTAGAGGTCTTTTTAGAATCCAAGTCCCTGGGGGGCTTTTTGAGTACCGTTAAATTTATGCAAATTGTGGCTCAGGCTGATGAGGAAGCCCTCAAAGACCTGGAAGAAAGCAAGCGGAATCTCGAGGCCCAAAAGAATGAGACAAATACTCAAATTAAAGCCCTCGAGAAACAGATGGAGCGGATCAAAGCTGAAATGTCCAGTATTGAACGGGGGATCTTTGATATCCGTCGGCGCTATGATCGCCTGGACCAGCAGATTCGCACCCGGTCTCGGCAGCTTTCCCAGTATAGTAGCCGGAGTCGAGAAATCACAGATGCCATTGAAGAGGCAGAACGCCGGAAAAATCTGGCCGAGCAAAAAGCTGCCCTCCTTGCTGAAAAAATGATGGAAAAGAAGCTGGGTCGTAAGCTTTCAGGCAAAGCCGCCCTCGACTATGACTTTACCTGGCCTTTACCCAACCACTATGAAATTACCTCCACCTTTGGCTACCGGGATGTGCCAGAACTCAATCTCCATGACTTCCATACAGGCCTTGACATTGCGGCCAATCATGGCGAGCCGGTTGTGAGTGCAGAAGATGGGGTGGTGAGTTTTGTAGGTCAGCTCCCCTATGGGAACAACACGGTTAAGATCCAACATGGCCAAGGGGTTGCTACCATGTATTGCCACTTGAGTGGCTTCAATTGTGAGGTGGGCCAACAAGTCAAAGCAGGCGATGTCATTGCTTACGTCGGCAGCACAGGTCTAGCCACAGGTCCACACCTGCAATTTGAAATACAGATTGACGGGGTTCCGGTCGATCCAGAACTATATTTGTACCACTAATATTCTCTTTTAGAAGCTAGAAAGGGTTCATGAGCTGTCTTAGCCCTTGGTCTCTAGCAAAAAAGCCTAGATTTGATATAATGAGCCATTGAAGAACCTGGTTGTTGCCTAGCCTCTTGGAGGCCAGGTCGACATACGGGACAAAGTCTGAAATAGAAGGTGAGGATATGCGATGGCAGATCATGAATCAAGGTGCATAGCTGACCAAGAAAAAGAAAAACACTGCGAGGAAAGGACTTCTTCCTTAGCTTTAATGAAAAGACGGGGGGCCAGTGTCCCTGCAATTGTTGTTTGCGGGGTCATCTGTGCCCTACTTTTGATTGGGGGAGTGACCTACTGGAGCACCAGATCCCATGCCCCAGCCAAGGGGGTCAAGACCCATACGAGATATTATGACCCAAGCACAGATCCGACTGTAAATGAGGGCCAGGGTAAGGCAGATACGGAGACCGAGCCTTCTGAGCAAGTAAAAGCCCAGGATAAGGAAAAAAAGGGGCAAGAGACGAAGAATACGGTCAAAAAAGATGCGGATAAAAAGGATGCGGATAAAAAGGATGCTAAAGAAGATTCCGACAAACAAAGTGAGGCTAGCATTCCTGGGGATGTAGAAGAGTTCGTCGATGAGCTTTCGGGAGTTGTAGAAAAATACAAAGAAGAAAAGGTGAGCGATGAAGAACTGGACGCCCGCTTGGATCATTTGTTGAAGAGTCTGCAGCTCCAAGGAGATGAGGAAAGCCAGGTGGCAATGAAAAAACTCATCGACGTTTTATCGATCCTCCAGGATGATTACTATGAGCAGTTGTCAGATGCGGACCTGATCCGGGCGATGACCGAGGGGGTCGTCAATATGATGAGCAGCCCCTTTACTTTCTATGTAAATGCCAAGGACCACGAGGCCGATACCGAGGCCATGAGTGGGGAATATGAGGGAATTGGGGTTCTGATCCAATTCGATCAAGAAAAAAAGACTTATACAGTCACAGATATCATGGATGGGTCACCTGCTGGCAAGATTGGTCTACGGATTGGCGATGCCATCGTCAAGGTGGGAGATACGGATACGAGGGACTTTGAAGATATTCAAGAGCTGGTCTCTTTGGTCCGGGGAAAACCCAATACGACCGTGCATTTAACAGTGTACCGGCCTGATGATAGGAAAGAATATGAATTTGATGTTCCCCGTAAGAAAATCCAAAATGCCAATATCCGGGTAGAGATGCTGGAAGATGGGATCGGCTATATTCGGATGACTGAATTCTCCCAAGGTCTAGCGAAGAATTTCAAGCAAGGCGTCACAGAACTCTTGGGAAAAGGGGCCAAAACCTTTATCTTTGATATGAGGAACAATGGGGGGGGATTTGTCAATGAAGTTCTCGATATGCTGAATTTCTTGCTCCCAGAGACTAGGATTGCTTCGGCCAAGGGACGGACCGATGGCAAGAATTTTGAAACAGTCTGGGAATCCGATGCCTATATGGGGGTCCCGGAGTCTATGCGGTATTTTATCCTGACCAATGAATTTACGGCGAGCGCCTCAGAACTTTTCACGGGCTCTTTGAGAGAGAATGGGAAGGCCGAGAGCATCGGTATGACCACCTTTGGTAAGGGGGTAGGCACCTTAACGATTGAACTTGAGGATAAATCGGCAGTTCAGGTGACCAATTTCCACTATTATTTGCCCCATGACGTCGAAGTCCATGAGGTAGGCCTGCCTCCGAATTATGAGGTGGAGTTGCCCCAGGAAATGCGAGGACTGAGCGTCTCGCAATTGGATCGAAAAAAAGACCCACAATTTCAAAAAGCTTTGGAACTTGCAAGAAAGGAACTAAAAAAATAGGAAATGGCCACAAAAGATATTTTATTGACAGGGGACCGGCCTACGGGCCCTCTCCATATTGGACATTATGCTGGCAGTTTAGCTAAGCGGGTAGCCCTGCAAGGGACCTATGATCCTAGCTATATTATGATTGCTGATACCCAGGCTTTGACAGACCATGCACAAGAATCGGCCCTTTTGAAGGAGCGGATCATGATGGTGATGAAGGATTATTTGTCGGTAGGTCTGGACCCGAATCAGTATACGATTTTCCTCCAGTCTTTGGTGCCGGAACTTCACGAATTTACCAGTATATATATGAATTTTGTGACCTTCGCCCGCTTGCGGCGTAATCCTACGGTCAAGACGGAGATGCAAAGCAAGAACTATGGGGACCAGGTTCCGGTAGGTTTTCTGGTTTATCCGATTAGCCAGTGCTCTGATATTACGGCCTTTAGTGCCACGGTGGTTCCCACAGGGGATGACCAGCAACCCATGATTGAACAGAGTAATGAGATCGTACGTGCGGTCAATAACTACTGTCAAAAAGACGTTTTGGTGGAGAGTAAGGTTCTGCTGTCTGAGGTGACCCGGCTCCCTGGGACCGATGGAGGTCAAAAAATGGGAAAATCCCTTGGAAATTGCATCTATCTGACGGATAGCAAAGAAGATGTGGATGCCAAGGTCATGAGCATGTTTACCGACCCTAATCACCTTAAGGTGTCTGACCCCGGTAAGGTTGAGGGCAATGCAGTGTTTGCCTATCTTAATGCCTTTGATCCGGATCGGGAGGGCCTAGCGGAGATGGAAGACCACTATCGGCGGGGAGGTCTGGGGGATGTGACTTGTAAACGTCGCCTCCAAAAGGTTTTGCAAGATGTTTTGGGTCCGATCCGGGACCGCCACGCCCAATATGCAGATAAGGACGAGGAACTTTGGGAGATCTTATTTGAAAGTTCGAAGCGGGCAAGGAGAGTTGCTCAAGCCAAACTCTTGGAACTGAAAGAGGCGATGGGACTTTCGTACGAATAGGAGAAAATCGGCCGGTCGAGAAGTTTCTGGGCCAGCTGGTGGAATATTTGGAGTAGGGTAGTGGAATATTTGCAGCGGAGCTAAAGATTTTGGAAAAAAGTGTGAAAAAGCCTTGTGTTATTCATAATTTTCCATTATAATATTGAACGTTGTGAAAATATTTAGCGATGAAACCTGAGATGGCCATTCCAACGCTGCGCGTGGGATGGGGAACTTAGGTGGAGCAGTCGGACTTGAAGTCTGGCGAACTTGACGCAGCATGCCTGAGAATAATCCGGCGCATGACTAGTGCGGCCGGTTTTTTTCTGCCCTTGAGGAGATGCCCGGGAAAGTTGCTACTTTCACAATAAGAAATTAGGCCAAGCCCAAGGAGGAATACATGGCGACGAAGCAAAAAATTAGAATTCGGCTAAAGGCGTTTGATGCCAGGATTTTGGATGAGAGTGCCTACAAAATCGTAGAAACAGCCAAGAGCACCAATGCCGAGGTGAGAGGGCCCATCCCCTTACCTACAGAAAAGACCATTACCACCATCTTGAGATCCCCCCACGTCAATAAGGATTCACGGGAGCAATTTGAACAGACGACGCATAAGAGACTGATCGATATTATCGCTCCAAGCAATCAGACCGTGGAAGCTTTGATGAGACTCCCAGTATCGACTGGGGTGAATGTAGACATCAAGGTATAGTAGGTTCTAAGATGCAAAAGGATCTGAGCCCAGGCTTGCGCCAAGTGCGTAGAATGCTAGGTTCAGACGAAGGTCAAGTTCGCCACTAGGGCCAGGCAGACACGGCTCTAGCGCCCGGAAATGTCTTTTTAGACCAGACCGGTCCATTCCCAAAAGCGAACCAATAACCAGGAGGAAATATGACAAAGTTTATATTAGGTAAAAAAGCCGGTATGACCAATGTGTTTGACGAAGATGGTCTATCGATTCCGGTAACGGTGGTCTCATGCGGCCCCTGCGTGGTCTTAGCTAATAAGACAGATGAAAAAGATGGCTACCGGGCAACGCAGATTGCTTACGAGCTCTGGGGAAAGGGCAACCAACCCCATGCAGGTGTCTTTAAGAAAGCAAATCTCGAACAGATGAGATATATCCGCGAGTTTAGAAATACGGATGAATTTGAAGTAGGAGCCACGATTAATGTGGCAGATATGTTTGCGGTAGGCGATTTCGTAGATGTTGCCGGGACGTCCAAAGGTAAGGGATATGCAGGCGGGATTAAACGCCATGGTTACCAAAGAGGACGGGAGACCCACGGGTCTAAGTTCCACCGGGCATCGGGTTCTCTGGGATCTTCAGCCACCCCGGCCAAGGTCAAAAAAGGCAAAAAACTACCAGGTCGGATGGGTCATGAGCGGGTTACCGTACAGAACCTTGAAATCGTTAAAGTAGATCGTGATCGGAATTTCCTCTTAGTCAAGGGGGCCATTCCTGGACCGAAAGGCGGACTGGTAGAAGTTACGACAACCGTCAAGCACCACAAGGAAAAGAAGGCCAAGGAGGCATAAGATGGCGAAAACAAAAGTATACGATCTACAAGGCCAGGCCGTTGGCGAGTTGGAGTTAAACGATACGATTTTTGGCATTGAGCCTAACAAAGATGTGGTCTATCGTAGTATCATTCTCCACCTTGAACAGTGCCGCCAAGGAACCGCAAAAAATAAGACCCGCAGTGAAGTACGGGGCGGTGGTCGGAAACCATATCGTCAAAAAGGAACCGGTCGGGCTCGTCAGGGGTCCATTCGGTCTCCACAGTTTATCGGCGGTGGCGTAGTATTTGCTAAAACACCCAGGAACTACGGGGGCAAGCTCAATAAGAAAATGAGGCAGCTTGCCATGAAGTCGGCCTTATCTCAGGCTCTGTCCTCAGATAAGCTCAGAATCGTGGATAATTTTGAACTTCCTGCAGCTAAGACCAAAGAGATGGCTAAGGTCATCCGGGCCTTCGAGGGAGAGGGATCTACTCTATTGATTACACTGAATCCAGATCAAACCGTGATTCGCACTTCGAACAATCTACCTGGGGTTAAGAGCTCTGTTTATAACACCTTTAACGTATATGATTTGGTCAAGTATCAAAGAATTATTATGACCAAGGAAGCAGTCCAAAAAATTGAGGAGGTTTACGCCTAATGAGTCATGCAAGAAGTGTCATTTTAGGGCCTATTGTGACAGAGAAAACCACGAATTTGGCTGCTCAAGGAGTTTATACATTTGAAGTGGCTCCGAAGGCCAATAAACTGGAGATTGCCCAGGCCGTAGAGGAAATTTTTGGCGTCAAGGTGGCTAGTGTGAACACCGTCAACTTACCTGGCAAGCCCAAGAGAAGAGGTATGGCAGAGGGACGCACTAAGTCCTGGAAGAAGGCCTACGTCAAGATCCAGACAGCCCCAACAACTCTCACTTACAAGGGCAAGGGCGGAACCGAACAAACATCGAAGAAAGAATTCAAAACTGAGATTGAGCACTTCGGTTACGGCCAATAGACCGCCTACATTGTTGAGTGAAAGGAGAAAAGAATGGCAGTTAAAACATATAAACCAACTTCCCCGGGTCTGAGACAAAAGAGCGTAGCAGACTTCTCGGAGTTAACCAAGAAAAAACCGGAAAAGAAGTTGTTGAAAAAACGCGATAAAAATGCAGGCCGTAACTCCTATGGACGGATCACCGTCCGGCGTAGAGGGGGCGGAAATAAGCAAAAAATAAGGCTTATTGACTGGAAGAGAAACAAACTGGATATGCCAGCTAAGGTTCAGGCCATTGAATACGATCCTATTCGTACAGCTCGCATTCTACTCCTGGCCTATCACGATGGAACCAAGTCCTATATTTTAGCTCCCCAGGGGGTGAAAGTCGGCGATGTCCTCATTTCTGGTAACAACGTTGACCCCATTCCTGGCAATTGTATGCCTTTGGCAAATATTCCCGTCGGTACCACCGTTCACAATGTTGAGCTTCATCCCAATAAGGGTGCTCAAATTGTTCGTACAGCCGGTGGCGGGGCGCAATTGATGGCGAAGGAAGGCAAGTATGCAACTCTCCGTCTCCCCTCAGGTGAATACCGCCTAGTTCTTCAAGAGTGCAAAGCTACCGTTGGTTATGTTGGTAACGCTGAGCATGAGAACATTAAATACGGTAAAGCTGGCCGGGTCCGTCATATGGGACGGAGACCTTCCGTAAGAGGTAAAGCTATGAACCCCTGTGATCACCCTCACGGTGGTGGTGAAGGTAGAAACTCCATTGGCTTACCCAGACCTCTGACCCCATGGGGTAAACCAGCCCTAGGTAAGAAGACCCGTAACAAGAAGAAGTACAGCAATAAGTTCATCGTAAGAGGACGTAAGAGATAGGAGGAAGCATGGCTAGATCATCTAAAAAAGGCTACTACGTGGAGCCGAAGCTGTTCCAACGTATTAATGATATGAATGCTAAGAATGAGAAAAAAGTCCTGAAGACATGGTCGAGATCATCCACCATCTATCCGGAAATGATCGGACATACGATTGCTGTTCATGACGGTCGTAAGCACGTCTCAGTGTACATCACAGAGGATATGGTTGCTCATAAATTAGGTGAGTTTGCTCCTACCAGAACCTTCCGGGGACACCGCAATTCCAGTGAAAAGTCAACTGGGAAGGGAGTATAGTGTATGGCGAAGAGAACCATGAGCAAGCAGGAGCTTTTAGAAAATAGAGAAGAACTCCTGGCTGAGTATAATAAGATTCATCCGAAGAATAAAAAACCTGCCACCCTCACCAAGAAAGCTAAAAAGACCCTAGGAATTGGACGGGATTGCGGAAAAGCCCAATCTGCCCTTCTACGGATTTCTCCCAGCAAGGTACGGATTGTTGTCAATATCGTACGTGGCAAGAATGTTGATGAGGCCCTGAGCATCCTTCAATATACGCCCAAGATTGCTTCGCCTGAAGTTTACAAGGTGATTCAATCTGCTAAGGCCAATGCGGTCAATAACAATGGTTTATCCGAAGATAAGCTCTATGTGGCAGAGATCCAAGTCAATGAAGGACCTACCATGAAACGCTACATTGCAGCCGGTAAGGGTTCAGGTCGCAGAATTTTGAAGAGAACGTGTAAGATCAAAGTTGTGCTGAAAGAAAGAGCGGAGGCATAAGATGGGCCAAAAAGTAAATCCGAACGGCTTACGGGTCGGCGTTATCAAAGATTGGGACAACCGCTGGTATGCTGACAAAAAAGACTTTTCTCGCTTCCTAGTTGAGGATTATCAAATTCGCGAGTTTGTCAACAAACATTATCAGAATGCTGGTATTTCTCAAATTATTCTTGAAAGAGAAGGCGCTGACAAGGTCATTCTGAGTATTTTGACAGCTAAGCCTGGTGTCATTATCGGCAGACAAGGTGCAGAGATCGAAGTTTTCAAGAATCTCCTAACGAAAAAGTTTAAACGACAATTCTTTGTTAACGTCCGTGAAAACAAGAACCCTGATTGTGATGCCATCTTAGTTGCTGAGAGCATTGCCAAGCAATTGGAAGATCGTGTTTCCTTCAGAAAGGCAGTCAAGCAAGCTATTGGCCGGGCTATGAAGCAAGGGGCTAAGGGGATTAAGGTACAGACAAGTGGACGTCTGGGCGGAGCTGAAATTGCTCGCTCTGAGTCTTACCATGAGGGAACCATTCCCCTTCATACCTTGCGGGCTGATATTGATTATGCTCTTGCCGAAGCCCATACCATTGCTGGTATTGTCGGCGTTAAAGTGTGGATCTACAAGGGAGAGGTTATTCCCAGTCTCAAACCAGAGCCCAAGAGAACTGAACAAGTTCGCGAAGGAGGGCAAGGCTAATGTTACAACCGAAAAGATACAAATATAGAAAGCAACACCGGGGTAGAATGAAAGGCAAGGCCTATCGTGGCAATTTTGTAGCCTATGGACAATTTGGTCTACAAGCTCTTGAGCCTTGCTGGTTAACCGGAAACCAGATTGAAGCAGCCAGAGTCGCTATTAACCGTTATCTAAGAAGAGACGGTAAGGTATGGATTAAAGTCTTCCCTGATAAGTCGGTTACGAAAAAACCAGCTGAAGTCCGGATGGGTTCCGGTAAAGGTAACGTTGAAGAGTGGGTTGCCGTAGTTCGCCCAGGTAGAGTTCTTTTTGAACTTGCCGGGGTTAACCGAGAAACTGCAAGAGAGGCTTTCCGTCTGGCATCTCACAAGCTTCCCATCAAGACCAAGATGATTGAGAATCTCAATTATGTGGAAGATCCACACTTGAAAGAACTAATTGAGGCCGAGGCTGAAGCTGAGAAAGAGGCTGAGATGGAAGCTGCTGAAGCTGCTGAGAATGCCAACAATGAGGCAGAAGCTGCTCATGCGGGAGCAGGTAAAACCAATGAGGGGGACGCTGAATGATCAAGGCAAGTGACTTAAGAAGCAAATCAGTGGAAGAGCTGAATCAAGAGCTTGAAAATCTCCAAATGGAACATTTCAACCTACGCTTCCAACATAAGACCAATAAATTGGAAAACTATGCTCAGCTTAAGAATGTACGCAAGGACATTGCAAGAGTGAAGACGGTCCTCAGAGAGCTCGAGCTCCAGAAAGAGGGACGGATGATGGTTCGTCAAGGAGAGAATAAATAATGGCAGAGAGAAATATGCGCAAATCTCGGACGGGCACTGTGGTTAGTGATGCCATGGATAAGACTGTCACCGTCTTGATTACAACTCATAAAAGAGATTTAAA
>CAKZWV010000066.1 GCA_937922005.1 uncultured Clostridia bacterium
TATTTGTTAAGAATCGTTAGGAATTGAAGAAGGGAGCAGTATGGCGGAAGAAAAGAAAGCTTCTCAAGAAGCCACAGACTTGCAAAAAAAGCTTTGTTATAAGGAAAAGAATATTTGGGACAAATACTCCACAGACGAGGAGCGGCAGGCGATTACAGATTTTAACCGGGATTATATCCATTTCCTGAATGCCGCAAAGACCGAGCGTGAAGTGATTCATGAGTCGGTGAAGATGCTGGAGGCCAAGGGCTTCCAGAATTTAGAGTCGATGGAGAAGGCCAAGGCGGGCGATAAGGTTTATCTGAACCTACGCAATAAGGGCCTGCTGGCGGCTGTGGTCGGCAAGAAGGCCCCGGAAGAGGGCTTTAACCTCGTGGGGTCTCACATTGATTCACCCCGCCTCGACCTCAAACCCAATGCTGTCTGGGAACAAAGTGACATGGTCTTTTTGAAGACCCACTATTATGGCGGCGTCAAAAAGTATCATTATGCTTCCACCCAGCTGGCTATCCACGGAGTTGTAGTGAAGAAGGATGGGACGTCGGTCAATATTGTATTTGGTGAGGATCCTTCGGAGCCCTGCTTGACCATCGCTGATCTTTTAATCCACCTCAGCCAAGAGCAGATGCAAAAGAAGGCCTCGGAGGTCATCACGGGCGAGAATCTCAAGCTTCTCGTTGGCGGCAAGCCCTACCCAGACGAGAATATTAACGAACGCTTTAAACTGCAATTTCTCCAGATTTTAAACGAGAAATATGGAATTGTCGAAAGAGACCTCCTGACGGCAGAGATTGAAGTCGTTCCTGCCCATAAGGCAAGATTTGTGGGCTTTGATTCGGCCTTTGTCGGTGGCTACGGCCAGGACGACCGGGTCTGCGCCTATACCTCCCTCATGGCCCTTTTGGATACCCCGACTGATGTTGAAAAGACCTACGCCATCTTGTTCTTTGATAAGGAAGAGGTGGGGAGCAATGGTAACACCGGAGCCAAGTCGGACGTTTACGCCCTGGCTTTGGATATCCTAGCTGAGAAGATGTTGGGCCGGGATCAGACAGCTGCCGAGAGGAGAGGGCTCATCATGAATACAACCCTCTTATCTTCTGACGTGACCGCAGCCTTTGACCCCAACTATCCTGAAGTTGCCGATCCGATGAACTTCTGCAAGGCTTCTTATGGCCTTGGCATCTGCAAATATTCCGGTGGCGGTGGCAAGGGGTCTACCTCAGATGCTTCTGCTGAGCTCTTTACCAAGGTTACCCGTCTATTAGATGACCATGATGTGGCTTGGCAGCAAGGCGAACTAGGCCGGATTGACCTGGGTGGCGGCGGCACCATTGCCATGTTCTTTGCCAACCGGGGCTATGAAGTCATCGATTGTGGCGTAGCGCTTCTAGCCATGCACTCTTGCTTTGAGATTTCTTCTGCCGTGGACGTCTATGAGACCTACAAGGCTTATAAGGTCTTTATGGAGAAGATGGCCTAGGTAGGCCGGTGTCCTAGATGGAGCAGATATCCTAGGAGAGCAACTTACTGATGTGGGGCCCCTGCCCCTGATATGTTTCACCCCTAGGAGAAAGCTAGTCCAAGGAGCCCCCCAAGGGGGCTCCTCCTTTTTTATATAACTATACCTATGCTTATGCATTTGTGGTTATAACCACTATTGGTCGAAACTTATATTTATAGAAACTTGTGCCTTCTCATGTTTAAACCCGAAAAGAATCGTTTTAATAATCCAGGTCTTAACGAAGCTTATCTTAATGGCGACCGGATCTACCGCTTAAGTGGTTTCACCACGGTAGATAAGGTGGATCGGAAAGCTCGAAATATTGCTGCCCACTTTAGTTTGGTCCGCATCATTGCGGTCCTTGTGGTGGTGATGATTTTTGTGATCCTGGCTGACAAATATAATCCTTTTAAGGATACCAAAGAATTAAAGCGGATCTTTGGCTTCAAAGGCATTTATGATTCTGAGCAATATCTTGAATACCAAGAACAAGTCAAGAGAGAAAAAGAGGCAGAGAAGGAGAGAGAGAAGGCCGAAGAAGAATCTCGCCGTCGTCAGCAAAACGACGAGGAACCAGCACCTAGTGCTCCAGCCACTCCATAAATGAGAAAATGAGAGATGATGAGTAAGAAAAAATCTAAGGAACCCCAAGCAGCACTGTCCGAATCTGCCAAATCTAATGGGTCTCATGAGACCTCTAAATTGTCCGAAGAAAAGCAAAATACAAAAGAAAAGCAAAATACAAGCAAGGAGACTCCCCAAGTACTCCGGGAAATTCCCAAAGTACCCCGGGAGGCCCCTCTGCCACCTGTTACTTCATCCGAGGCTTCTACGGATAAAAAACAACTGTGGGTTACAATCCTGATTGGCGTCTTGGTTTTAGGAAGCGTCTTTTATGCCGTTGTTCAGCGGCGTTTTCTTTCCAGGAAATATCTGACCATGGAAAAGTCCAAGGATCATTTGGCAGAAACCTTGGCCCTGGATTTTGATCCTTCTCATCTGAAGACTCTGGCCCAGGATTCCCACAATCTCCACTATACTTTCAAAATTGAGGTGCAAGACCCCTTGCCCGTCATTGAAAAAAATGAGTATTACAGGAATCGGGTCCAGGAAGGCAAACGTTTTTATGCCGTGGATATGGCCTTAGACCTTGCCCTGCTAGATAAAGATAAGGGGAGTTCAGACTTAGTTTTTACGGTTATCCTACCAGATATCGTTTTGGATGCCTTATTTGATCCAAGTTCCTTTGCCTTTGGATCCAATCGTTTTCGCCCCCTGACCTTAAACGGCACTAATCCAAGCGTCCGAGCTCATTTTAAAGTTCCGGTTATGGCCAAGGATCCGGACGATCTGGCCAAACTTTTATCCAAAGCGCCCTTTTACTTTTATTTATCTTCTGAAGGTCAAGAAAATTATTACTTGTTTCCTCAAGAAATGATCCAGGTTGATGTCACACCAGCAGCACGGGCGGAAAAATCGCACAGCAAGTAAATGGCAAGTGAGGATTTGGCTAATAGGAAGGAACAATATGAAGGAAGGATTGAATAGACTTGAAAAGAATCAGAAGCTATAGATACTCTATAGATACTATAGAAGCTGGGAGAAGCTGGGGGGGCAAAATGGGAATGAGGAATAATTGCACAAAATAACAGTTTTGTGCAATTTAGCATATAGGGAAAAAGCCACCAAGCGATGGCTTTTTTCTTAGGATAATCTGGGGCATCTTATGCCTTTTCTTTCGGGTCGTCTGAGACTTGCTGCGCCTGTTTTTCCTTGACTTGCTGCACCTGCTTTTCCTTAGTTTCCTCGTTGTCCACTAAGCTGACCCGGCGACGATGCATATTTTTCCGGATTTCTTGCACGTCATGTTCTTGGGATAGATACTTTGCTTCGGCAAGTTTGCGACGATTTAAAAGTGGGTGTTTATACTGGGTGACTAGGTTAAAGATCGTTGAAACGAGTAAAATACCCATGGCTAAAGCTCCTGCAATCTCCATGGTTTCAAGTCCCTTGGATAAGAAGCTGGGGATATCGTTTTTAACGAGGGTCAGCATAGTATCGTAGATCCCATAGCCGGGCACCAGGGGCAGCATGCCTACTAGGAGGAAAACCGTAGTTGGCGTCCGGAAAACCCTAGCATAGATCTCCGACATCAAAGCAAAAATTACTGTAGCAATAAAATAGGGGACAATCGCCCCGTCGATATATTGGTCCAGAACCTTATAAGCCAGCCAGGCAATTCCCCCGACACAAGACGAGTGAAAGAGGATTTTTCCTCGCAGGCCCATGACCATCCCGTAGGACATGGATCCCAGCAGGCCACCCAAAAAATGATATGCCCATTGTATAATGATATGTTGCGCCAATACCCATTCGCTCATACTTTTTCTTTGGTTCCTCTCTTAAAAATTCCATATTCTTACGAATATTCCCCAAAATTTTAAAAAATCGCAATCCTAAAATCTAAAGGCACCAATACCCATTATCCCATAGGATTATAAAGCATTATTTAGTAAAACATCGTAATGGCCATACCTGACCCAGCGGCCACGGCCATAGCAGTCAAAATGGTTTCCAGCAATTTCGTCATCCCCGCTAAATAATCCGTTTGAATAATATCCCTGATACTATTGGTAAGGGATATTCCCGGGAACAAGTACATAAAGGACCCTGGAATAATGACCCCCAGTTCGCTCTCGAGCCCTAGGAAAATCGCTGGATAAGCCAGGGTGGATACAATAAAGCCTCCCACAAGATTTACGAAGATGCTATTGGCTCGAACCGTCTTCAGAGGGATCAAGACTAGGCGCAAGCATACATCAATGCAAAAGGCATAGAGGCAAGCTAAAAGGCTTCCTCCCAACATGAAGGTAAAACCCAGGCCTACAAAACCGCAGATCAGGATTTCCTGCCACAGGGGCGGGTCCTCCCGATTGAGGATTTCTTTGAATTGTTGGATGGCATCGGAAGGTGCAGGTTTTGTATTGGTAATATGGCGGGATAAGTTGTTGAGTTCAATGAGCTTTTGCATATTGACCGAGCGGTTTAGCACGTTTTTTTGTCCCTGATAGTAATAGCCATCGGGGGCCAAAAAAGAAATACTAAGAAACCTAGTCAAAACAAAGACTTCAATTTCTTTCATCCCATAGGCCTGAAGGATACGAAAGCCGGTATCTTCAGCCCGGTGCGTTTCGCTTCCCACGGCATTGATGGCATAGGTTGCCATAATGGCCAGGTCTAAATATTCATCATATATGGTTGGTTCTTTGGTTCTATTCATGACGATTCGCTTTCCAAGTTCGCGATTCACATTCGCTGTCCATAATACCGAGCCACAGCCTGGCCTTTATCTCAGAATTGATTGACCCATGCTTTTCGGCTTTCCACAAGATACCCCAAGTTCAGGCATTTGTCAAACTTGTCCGACTAGGTCCCAAGGGGCTCAGACCGTCGCCGATTTTTCTAAGATTTGTTACAATCAGGGGCACGCAAGCACCTTATTTGGAAAGGACAACAAATATTCCCTATGAAATTTTTCCGCCCCCGTAGACGTCGACTTCAACCCTATGAAAAGGATTTTTTAAAAAGCTCCCGCCGACAAAATAAAGCCCGGTCCTCTAAGCGCTGGAAGCTTTTCAACTATACAGTCATCCTTTTGATTGCTGCCCTGGGGGTAGGGATTATTTATGGCATTAGTATTACTATGTCTGTTATCCGCAATGCCGACCGGCTCATGCGCCTACCGGCAGGGGAATTTAACCATATGGCAGGCAATCTGATGCCCCAGCATGAACAGGTCCTCTTTCCCTCCCGCAACCACGATATCAACCTTTCTGGCTGGTACTTCAAGGCACCAGAAGGGCCTGCCAAAGGAAATCTCATCTTGGTGCATAATAACCGAGAGAACCGCCTCCAATTTGGCTTAGAGACCGCCAATTTGGCCCAGGTTCTTTTGAACCGAAAATTTAACCTCTTGATCTTTGACCTCCGCCATTCTGGAAAATCAGACGGCAAACTTTCCACCTATGGCTATGCGGAATATTTGGACCTCTTAGGGGCTATGGATTTTATGTACCAGGTGAGCGGAGATCGGAACTTTATCCTTTTTGGGGTGGGAACGGGGTGTACGACCTCCCTTTTTGCCTTTGAGCGCCTCTTTCAAGATGCAAAAAATGAAGAAAAGTTGAAAGCAGAAACAGCCGCCACAGCGGATAAAACTGGAAAAGATGATAAAAAAGATCAAGCATCTAATCCTGGGATTCAAGTTCAGGATATCAAGGCGATGATCTTAGATACGCCTGCCAGTTCAGCCGACGATTATATCCGAGCCGAAATCAAAAGTGAGGGCTTTTGGAATCGTAACTATTACTATCCTTATATACCTCAGGCCGTCAAGGCCTCCATTGGTGACTTTGCTGAGGGCAATTTGGTACCCATCGTCACCTCGGTCCAAGCTCCTATCCTCATCCTTTATCCCCAATACGACAATGTGATAGGGACGGAGACAGTAGAAAATTTGTTGAAGGAACGTAATCGACTCAATCATGAGACGACCTATATTCACCGCTTTGAAGGTCTCCAGGGCCATCTCAATGCCTGGCAAGAGCGCCGGGAAGAGTATCAGGAAGCCTTGACAGAATTTTTGGACCGCTATTTTTAATATTCAATATAAATTTTTAATATAAAAAAGCCACCCAGCTTTTAGGGGCGGCAAGTAGTTCGGCAATATTCTAACACTAATATTCTTTTATTCTTAGCTATTTTATCTTAATATCTTAGTATTATATTACTTTAGATATTATCTGCACCAGACGCTTGATTATCGTCGGGGGCAATGTAGAGTCTGTTGGCTTCTTCGGCTTCCAACTCATCTCCAGCGATGAAAGAAGACATCATACGATGTCGCCCCTGATTGGGGGGTATGCTTCCCTCTACAGGGTCTTTTTGGGGTGCTTGGCCTTTGTTAATCTTATCATAGTCTGAAATGAGACTTGTCAACCCCGAGGTCTTGGGCTTCGGTCTGGTTGCTAGAGAAAAGTCAGGGACATTAGGATGCAGAGGGGGTATCGTCGGCATAGGAACGTCTTTTTTACGTTGAAAGCCGGTTTCTTTTTGGTGATTTAGCTTTTGCTGCTTATTCATTTGCTGATTTTGCTTCTGCTGATTATTTGCTTCATCTACCTTCTTTTGGAGCTCTGTTGTCTCTTTTATTAGGTCGGACTTTTCCTTCTTAAGTTTATTCAGCTTGCTATATAACTCGCAAACTTTTTGCTCAAAATCCTGGACTTCCTTTTCTAGCAACTCATTATGAGCCTGAGCATCTTTTAATGAGGTCTGAAGATGATAGAGCTCCGTATCAAGCTCCGACATTTGCGACTTGACATTTTGGACCTCTTCTTCGGCCTGTTGTACCTGCTGTTGCCATTGCGACAAATGATTCGTATTATCCGAAACTTGGCCAGCCAGGTCAAAACGCTGCATCTCCGATTGATAAAAAGCATAGGAGGCGTTGAGGATAGCTAGACTAAGAGTATCCTGGAAATTGTTGGGAGCCTGGCTCAGGCGTTTGTTGGATGTTGATACTACCGTAATAAACTGATTGGCTAAGCGTTCAACCTCCTTAGCGCAGGCATCTGTCATTGGGGTCCGTAACCGGTAAGTCATTAAGCCCACCTTCAATTGCACATGATTCTCTTTTCCTTCGTAAGGCATAGCATTCCTCATCCTTTCATTTTGCATCTCAGATTCCAAAAGATTTGGAATAGATCCTCAACGTTTAAAGCTTCTGCCCGTGACTCTGTCAGGGGCCTGATTTCTAGGGAGATCTCACTCATCCTCTCCGGGTCCAAACAATTTCTCACTTTCTTACGTCGCTGGCCAAAAACCTCCTGTAAAAATCTATAAAAAGCTTGTCTTTCAGCAAGATTGAGTCTTAATATCTCAAGCTTTTTTCTATAAGCTGAATCCTCTGGGTCGAGGGGATCCAGAGCCACCAGGGTTGACTGAACTTTAGGGGGTGGGTCAAAGGCCCCTGGCCCTACATTCCTCAGCTTTCTTTTAGCAAATAATCCTGCCGACAAAGCGCTCAATGGCCCATATTCTTTGGAACCAGGTCCTGCTAAGAGCCGGTCCGCCGCCTCCTTTTGCATTAAGAGTCCCATCGGGGCTCGAGGCAAAAAAAGGAAGGCCCTCTCCCATACTTCCTTGGTAATTTGGTAGGGAATATTTGAAAAAAAGCCTAAGCCCTTGCCTTCTGGACATCCCTGCTTCTCACAAAAGCTTTCCCAAGGAAAAGTCAAGGCGTCCGCTTCTAGGAGGGTTAGTTGATCCTTTTTCCAGGACCAGCCTTCATTATGGTTGGCGCAGTCTGTGTGGTTGGTATAGGCGGTATGGTTGACCTGGTCAGTAGGGCTGATCTGGCTGGTCTCGAGCTCTTCCAAAGAAAAGCGTTCTTGGAGGACTTGGCAGGCCTCCGGATCTACTTCAATGAGGGTACAAGCCGGGCCCACTTGAACCAGATATTGAGTCAAGGCTCCCCAGCCAGGGCCCAATTCCACCAGAGCCCGAAGGTCATAGCGGCTGGCAAAAGTCTGAGCTAGCCGATAGGTTTCTTGTAAAACTTCTCGGTCAACCAGGAAGTGTTGCCCCAGGCTCTTCTTGGCTCGCAGCTCCGTCCTCCTGCGGATCTCCCTTACCTTGGTCCTTTCTGAACGAGGGTTGGTATGTACTGACACGGCATCGTCTTGGGAGAATGCCCACAAGCTGCCAGGCGAGGCCCCTTCTGATGGCTGTTCAGCCTTTTCTTGTTCGCCTAGTTGATGCAATAGACGGTACCTGCAGGGTTGGAGACAAAGCCAATCCCATTCATGGCTTCTCCGCCGTCATAGCAGACATCCACTAGGCCAGGGATTTGGCCACCTGTGCGGTCTGCCACAACACAGAAGCCGTAATTTTCTACAAATAATACAGATCCGATCGTAAAATCATTGGACGCACACAGACCCCTTTGGGCGATTACGCCACTTGCTGTCGCATTGACCTTAGGGACAGAATCCCCAGCGGCAATGGAACAAGCTAGGCCATCGTAACAAGTCGTGTAGCGGCTCTCCACCGTAAGATAGGGAATGCTGGTTCCATTTACAGTAATGGAGGCTCCATCCCCGTTATCGGCAAAAGAACTATAGTTCAGATGCCCAGCCGTAGGCGTAAAAAGCCCGGCTTGGATGAGGGCGTTGAGGTTATGTTCCACTGAAGCGGCTGTTCCATCCGGTTCACAGAGGTTCAAGCTGGCCGCTAGGCCTGCTACCTCAGGGGCTGCAGGGGCTGCGACAGGCTCTTCCACCACTGCCGGTTCCTCGACCACAGGTTCTGGCTGAGGGGCTGGTTCCAGTTCGGGGGCAGGGACGTCTGCTACGGGGGGCTCTACTGGGGCTTCCGCCTCAGGATTCGCTGCTCCCACAGCTAAGGGGGCAGCTTCTTCTCCCAAGTCTAAGGCAGGTGCCTCTGGTGTTTCAGCGGAGGCACCTCTTTCCTTTACTTGGTCGGGAGCTTCCTCAACAGCCCAGGGAGAAGGAGTTTTGCACGTCTCTTTCTTTGCTGGGGCGGGGGAAGGTGCTTTTTGGGACTTCTTCTTTTGCTGGTCTTTGGGACTAGCCTGAGCCTTTGCTGTATTGTCCTCTTTAGCTAAGTTGGCCTCTAAAGGCACATCTTTTGCCTGAGGCTCGTCTAAGTTGGCCAGAGAGCGAACTCCTCGGTCCTCTTGCGTGAGCGCAGCACGGCCAGCCGACTGTTGACCATCAGCTTGGACTTCTTCTCCCTGGGTATCCATGTCCGAATCCACAAAAAGGTCTGCGCTCTTAGCAACTTGCTGGGCAAGGGCGGGACCATTATCAGCCAGTTTCCTGAGATGCTCGGCTTCTAATGGCAAGGCCTTCATGACTGTCTTACGGTGATCATCCCTCTCCTTCGAAGGCCCATAGACCGTCAAGACGCCCAAAGTCGCACATAGAACACAGACTCCAGTGGTGTATGTTACGATTCGGTCAAAACGGGAAATAGAAAATCTAGGGTATTCTTGCATAAAAGTGTTCATTCCTTACTGGTAAGCCGGAGGGCTCGTCCTTGTAGTGTAACGGCAAGGTCCAAACGGTTCGGCCCTAAGCCAGGGAATACATAAAAAAACCAGAGTCCAATCAAGTCTGTCGCTTGACCTCCTTCCCTGTCCTGGTGGACACAAAAATAAGCCAAGTCCCTGATTTCATTGAATCTCTGGTATATATTTTAAGTCTTTTGCAGGTTGGTGTCAAGATAATACAGGATGGCAACACGCATATTACGCCCCGACAAGCCGTCAACACCACCAACTTGAGGAATGGAAGACCCCTATTTTTAGTACCCTATCACGTAGAACGCTATCATCTAGGTCGCTATGGTCAGCCTTCCTACCGTCTACTCCCCTATTTCAGCAAATACTCCAAAGCTGAACTAAAGAGGCAGGGACTCGGGTCGACTTTCCGGTTCCGGTAGTTGCCTTTAGCGAGCCGCTCCGAGTGTCCCATTTTCCCTAAAATGCGCCCATTGGGACTCACCAGTCCTTCTATAGCTAGCATCGACCCATTAGGATTAAAGACCGGCTCTTGCGCCCCATAGGCTCCGGCAGCAGGGTCTGGAGCATAGGTAAAGGCGATCTGATGCTTGCGCAGGAGTATTTGTAGGATTTCATCGGAAGCCACGAGACGCCCTTCTCCGTGAGAAATGGGAACCTGGGTCAATTCCCCTGGAGTAAAGGAGGCAAGCCAGGGGGAATCGGGAGCCCAAGCCTGGGTTGTGACGATTCGAGATATGTGTCTCCGGTCGACATTGGCCACAAGATCGGCATCCTTGGGAGTCAAGTCCGTGATCCGCCCATAGGGCAGGAGGCCTAATTTGATCATGGCTTGGAAACCGTTGCAAATGCCGAGCATGAGGGTGTCCTCCCTGTCCAGGAAGGCTGTCAAGGCCTCAGCAATCTGGGGCTCTCTGAAGACCGAGACAATGTACTTGGCCGAGCCAGAGGGCTCATCCCCTAAGGAAAAGCCACCGGGAAGGGCAATGATATTGGACTCTTGAATGGCCTCTATCAGGGCCTTGCGGCTTTCATCCAAGATTTCCGGGGTCAAATTCCTAAAGAGCAGGGTACGAACCTCAGCCTGGTCGCCGCCCTTGGCCCGGAGGAAGGCCCCACCTAGGTCATCCTCGCAGTTACTGCCAGGGAAGAAAGGAACAAGGATCTTGACCTTTTTGGAGGATTTGCTCAGGATCCCAGCCTGGTAACTGGGGACCCGATTGATGACATGGGCCATCTGGGTAGCATCTAAGTCTTCACCCTTGGTCTCTGACTCGTTTTCGGACTCGGTCCCTGACTTGGTTCCGGAAGCTGCTTTTTCTTTCAAGTCTTTCAGGGCCTGATCGTATAGATCCAGGGTCTCTTCCTGGAGACCTTGGCGGCTGGGACTTTGAGCAGGATCAAAGCTAGAAGGATAGACCGTCTGCAGGGGGCTGAGCCAGGCCTCAAGAAGTTCTTGCCGGGGTAGGCTTAGGCTACCAAAATGGAAATCTCCAGTGTTGCTGTGCCCCAAGTAGGTGACCTCAAGGCCAGCCTTTTGGAAGGCCTCCAAGGGCTCATGGAAGGCTTCACAAATGGCCTTGGGGCAAGAAACACCGCTGTTTGCCTCTAGGACCGCCTCCTGATCTTCCTGGTCCCCTTCTTGATTCACTAAAGAGTCGGGCAGGGCATAGGAAAGAATGAGGGCACCATGGCGGGGTTGGAGCCAGAAATCAGTCGGAATGGCCTCTTTATCCTTGGGATCCAGGGCTTGGCAGGGAGCATGGAAGGTAAAGCCTTGATTACTAGAGAAAGCTGCCTGAATGATGGGCAGGGCCAGACCACTTCGGCCTCCGGCCACTGCCGACCTGGGCGGGAAGGCTTCGATGACCTTCCGATAGGCAGCAACCTGGTCGGGGAAGGCCGCTAGCTCTTCTTCAGCAGGCAAGAAGGAAGGGTGTTTTCTTGGATCGAAGAAGCGGACCATAAAATAGGCGGCAGGGCTGGCCTGGGGATCGGCTGCAGGAATGACCTTGGAGGTCTCTGCGAGGTTAATGGCAAAAGACACTAGGGTCGGGGGAACCTTCAACTCCTCGAAATTCCCTGACATACTATCCTTCCCGCCGATGGGTAAGGTCTTCGAGGCCAAAGCGGCCCGGTTAGCCCCTAAAATAGCCGAAAGGACCCGGGCAAAAGCTTCTGGGGAAGTCATCCGCTCAAAATACTCCTGGTAGCTGAGTTTGGCCTGTTTGATATCCACATTGAGGGCAACCAGCTTTATTAGGGACTCTAAGACGGCATAGAAGCCTCCGTGGAAGGGAGAAATTGTCATGAGCCTTGGTAGGTAACCGAAGGTCATGGCTGTAGAAGCATTAGCATAGGGCTTGAGCTGACTGACCATTCCTTGGCTGGGAGCTAGGCCTAAGAGTCCATCCTCTCCACTAAAGACGGAGGCGGCCCCAACCGTAGAGTCGAAGATTCGACTTAGTCCGTCCTGGCTGACCTCCTCCAGGCTCAAAAGCTTCTCTAAAAGGGCTTTGGCAAAGGGATGAGAAGTCTCCGGCAAGGCCTTCTTAGGGAGCTCCTCCACAGGAAGGGCAAAAGAACTCTTTGGACCCTCTTTGAAATAGGCTGCTAAGCTAGGAAGGTCAAGGTCATTGGGCTGGAAAGTGGCCTGTTGCTGGGCACCGTTGCTATTGATGAAGGAGCGCTTGAGGACACAAATGGGTTCATCGTCATAGAATATTTGTAAATAGCCGGAATCCGTTACCTCGGCCACCTGGTAGGCCTCGACGTTTTCTTCTAAGGCTGCTTGGATCAGGACGGGGGCATCCTCTTTAGCGCAGACGATGGCCATTCGCTCCTGAGACTCGGAGATCGCAATCTCCTCAGGCTTCAGACCCTGGTATTTGAGGCGGACCTTCTCAAGGTGGATATCTAGGCTATCTGCCAGCTCGCCAATGGCCACGGAGACACCACCTGCCCCAAAGTCATTGGCCCGCTTGACCAAGGGGGCAAAATCAGGGCGAGAAAAGAGCTTTTGCAACTTTCGTTCCGTGACAGGATTTCCCTTTTGGACCTCAGCTCCGCTCGTTTCAAGGGAAGATTTCGTCTGAACCTTTGAAGAGCCGGTTGCTCCTCCGATCCCATCTCGACCTGTCCTTCCTCCGATTAAAAGGACCACATCTCCCTTTTCTGGGGTCTTCCGGCAGACATTTGAGGCTGGAGTCATGGCTACCACGGCCCCCAGTTCCATCCGTTTGGCTTCAAATCCCGGATGATAGAACTCCCGGACCTGGCCCGTAGGTAGGCCAATCTGGTTTCCATAAGAACTATAACCTTCCGCTGCTCTTTGGCAAATACTCCTCTGCGGCAATTTATGGGCCCTGGTTTCTTCTAAGGGGGTAAGGGGGTTGCTGGCCCCGGTAATTCTCATAGCCTGGTGGACGTAGGATCTGCCAGACAAGGGATCTCGGATGGCTCCACCAATACAGGTGGCCGCCCCTCCAAAGGGCTCGATTTCCGTGGGATGGTTGTGGGTCTCGTTTTTGAAGTAGATGATGAGGTCGTCTCCTTCTACCTTGCGGCGGAAGGTGGCCGCATTGATTTCCTCCGACAAGTCCAGATCATCTGAACAAGGGTCCTTTTTGAGGGCTTTGACTGGGTAGGTGGCCGCCTTCATCAAGGTTAATTCCTTCCCTGCTTTTCCCACTTGGGCGACCTTGTCTAACTCTTCTTTCATGAGCTGATAGGCCAGCTTTTCCCCCTCGGTTTCCTGCCCAGCCTCCACCTTGCCTGCAAAGCTTGGCTCCAAACTAAGAGCCGTGTGAAAGGTTGTATGGCGGCAGTGGTCGGACCAGTAGGTATCTAAGATCCGAATTTCTGCTACCCTGGGCTCTCTCTTTTCCCCTTTAAAATATTCCTGAATTAAAAGAAGGTCTTCGATGGAAGCGCTGAGGCCCATGGTCTTTTGAAAATCTTTCAGGCCGTTCCGAGTCAAGCTTGTGAAGCCTTCGACTTCCGCTGAAGTGCGAACAGTTGGGCCAGGCTCTTGAGGGACACCAAGGTCATCCAGGGAAATCAGATGATTTTCTAGGGGGTTGACCAGGTAGGCTTGCAGTTTTTCCAGATCTTGATCCTGTATTTCGCCCAGCAAGACATAGACCTTGGCTGTGTGGCAAGGGAAAGTTTTACCCAAGACAAGTTCCGCACACTGGCTGGCCGCATCGGCCTTTTGGTCATATTGGCCGGGTAGGGGGGCCATGGTAAAGAAATGGAGGGGTAGGTCGGTTTGACTAGCCTCTTCCCCCTTGGCCTCGTGGACCTTAGCCTCCTGGTAAAAGCGAGGCAGGGCTTTTTTGACCTCTTGCCAGGTCCAAAAAACCTCATCCACCTGGGCCTCAGCCAAGGACTTCCTGGTCAATTCCTGGGCCTCCTCCCGGGTCATGCCCGGAAAGACAAAAACGTCCAGGCTGGTGATATAGGCTAGGTTGCGAACTTTCAGGAGCTTTTGGGCAAGATCCTGGAGTCCGGCCTCCCCGTGTCCATACTTATCACTAGCATGTAAAAAAATCATTTGCGCTGCTTCCATGAATGGGTCCTTTCTCTAAATATAACTAGCCAAGTCGAGGCCTTCCTTGAGGAAGTTACCCAACTGGTCTGCTGCCAAGCCCTCTCCGGCTAAGGTCATGAGGTTCCACAGCCAAGCGGCCAGCTGCCGGGTCTCTTCTTTCTTGTCTGCTAGGTCAGCCCAAAGAATGAGTCTTGCAATGAGCTGATGGTCTTTACGAAGGAGAAGCTTGGGGGGGCGGTCTAGATCTTGTAAAATCTGATTGAGGGAGGATAAGAAGGCATCTCTTTGATCTGGGTGGTTGACCGCTAGCTCTTCTGCTTCTTTTTTAATGGCTGTAAAGCGATTGATTTCTTCATCGCTAGCCATATGTAAGGGGAAATCGGCCAGGTGAGCTGGAATATTTGGGGCTGCGACACCTGACGCCTGATCAGATTCTTTGGCCTTGACAGCCGGATCGGCTTCCTGGGCTACCGTAAGCTCCTCGCCTTCCTTGGCTTCGCTAGCCTGCTCAGCCTCTTCGCCATCTTGCCCCTCTTTTTCGTCTTGTTTAGGCGTCTGCTCTTCCATTGGAGCGCTGGTCTTAATCTTGGCAAATTCCACTTCTAATTGGGGCATCTGACTGATCTCCTGAAATAGCTGAAGCAGGCTTTCAGGTACCTTAGCCGTGGTATCCGTCTCCCAACCTTGGGCCTGGTCTGTATCTACCCGGACAAAGCGATATTTGGCCTGAGTGTGGTATTCAATCGCTGACATGAGACGGAGATCGATGCCTTTGTCCAAGAGGAGGACAGGCTTTTTCTCCTTGGCTATCAGGGCCTGGGCTGGCAAAAAGCCCTCATCATCGGTCACATAGATCTGATCTCCCTCAGAAAGTTCCTCAAAGGCTAAGACCTTCTTATCCATAAACTTTTGACTCAAAGAGCTCAGAGGAAAAAGAACCTGGGGATGGACCTTGTCATAGAATTTTTCATCTTGGAGGAGGCCGATTTTGATGAAGTCCTCCAGCTGGGGCCAGGCCTCCTCATATTTAGTCCGTTGATTTTTGTAATAATCTTTGATGGTATCTCCTACCTTACGTACTAGATATTGGGAGATCTTTTGCACATAGGGATCATTTTGTAAAAAACTTCTAGAAACGTTTAATGGCAAGTCCGGGCAGTCTAAGCAGCCTTGCAGGAGGAAGAGGTATTCCGGGATGATCTCAGAGATATTGTCTTCGACAAAGACCTGGTTATAGTAAATCTTGATTCTACCCTCCATTTTTTCTCCCAGAGACATTTTGGGCGGGAAATAGAGGATACCCTGGACGCGGAAGGGATAATCCATATAAATATGGGTCCAAAAAAGGGGTACTTGGGTGGTAAAGAAGGTATCCTGGTAGAATTTGATATATTCTTCATCCGTGCATTCCGCAGGACGCTTGAGCCAGAGAGGATTGGGCTGGTTGATGGGAATGGGCCCTGGTAGGACCTTGGCTTTTTCGCTAGGCTCTTGAGCCGCATTAGCTTCGCCTGCCTCTTTACTTTCGCTTCCCTCTTCATGCCCCTCAGACTTGGAATGATGTTCACAGGTGCATTCCGGATCCTGGCAGGTATCTTCGCCGTGATGTTCGTGATGGCAAGTACACTCTGGATCGTGGCAGCATTCTTCATCGTGATGATGCTGGCAGGCTGGGTCCTGGCATCCTTGGTCAGCGGCCGATGTAGCCCCATCTCCCATATAGATCGGCCAGGGAAGGAATTGGCAGTAGTGGGTCACTATGGCCTTAAAACGCTCGGCGGTAGGAATGAGGCTTTGCCCCTCAGAATTAAGTTCCACGACAATCCGGGTGCCGACCTCTGTCCGGCTTCCCTCGCTCATCGTGTAGTGGACCCCGTCCTCACTCTCCCAACGCACGGGCTTGGCCCCCCCTTCTGCAGACAGGGTCTCGAAACTAACCTTAGAAGCCGTAATAAAGGCTGAATAGAAGCCCAAGCCAAAGTGGCCTATGATCTTACTATCTTCCTTTTTTCCTTGAAAATACTTATCAACGTAGTCTTGGAGGCCAGAAAAGGCAATCTGGTTGATATACTTTTCCACCTCATCTTCCGTCATTCCGATCCCATTATCCTCAAAGACGAGGCTCTTTCCCTCAAAAAAGAGGTGAATCCTCAGTTCCCGATCCGCCTGGGGGAGCTGGTGGAGATCAATCCCCCTCTTGCGCTTTTGCAAGGCATCCGCCCCGTTAGAAATGAGTTCGCGGACAAAGATATCCTTCTCCGAATAGAGCCACTGACGGATGATAGGGAAAATATTCTCCGATTTGACGCCTAAACTTCCTGTTTTCATGGACAAGTATGACTTCCTTTCCTACAAATACTCCAGCGGACGCCCAAATGGTCCGCCCTTAGCTTTACTATTTTACCCCAGATTGATAAAATATGGTAACTTTTTCTAAGAAAGCGGCTGGCTTGCTTTATCTTGGGCTTTTTACTATACTCCAGTTTTAGTAGGCTGAACTCCAGTAAGTTGCCTAAATGAAACAGTCAGACTGGGTCCCTAAGACAAGGACCTATTTTGTTTGAGGGGGAGCTTCCGTTAACTTCCCTTTTTACTGTATCCCAGTGTCGTCAAGACAAGTAACATAAAGAGGTAGAACGTGGCATTTCACAATTTCTCAGCAAGATTATTTGCTTCATTCTTTAGAGACCCGGACGAATATCGTTCTGGTGGCTATGGCTCGGGTTCTCCTGACTCACACAGAAGACCTCCAGCCCCTCCCCCTATGCGACCTGATGGTCCGGGACGGGGAGACTACCGTCCGGACCGTCCAGATTCGCGGAGGAGACCCCCAGAGGGAATGGGACGTGGGGGACGTGACGGGGACCGTTCTCGTTCCTACTCTGATCCCAGGGATGATCAAAGGCGGCAAGCTCCTGAGCGACGTCGGCCTGTTGGACCTGATCCTTATGATCGGCCGGATGATAGGGGCCGGAGACCTTCCAGCCCGCGGCCACGCCTTCCCTATGGAGAGCAGGGTCCTAATCGAGGTCCAGATCCCTATGGTCGTGGAGGACAAAGGCCGGATGGCCCACGTCCAAGAAGAGGCCGTCCGGATCCCAGAGACCGGGGGCCTTACTATGACGATGATGAATTCCTAGAGGATTTTGAACCAGATCAAGAGAGAAAGAGTCGTCGCCGCAACAAGGCCTTGATGATTGTCCTTGATATTGCGATCGTAGCCCTTCTTGGGGTTGCTGCCTTCTTCTATTTTTGGCCCAAAGTGGTCAACTCCAAGCAAAAGGATGTAGAGCGGCAGATTCTAGAGGAAATGGAGAAAAACCCGAACGCCCCTATCACCATGCGGGTGCGTAGAGGCGACCTTCAGGTCCCTGGTGGGGAGCAATTGGAGTCAGCTTTAGCAGGTGATGAGTTTGTCAATGAACAGCGTGACCCGGATGAAATGGTTAACTTGACTTTTATCGGCCGGATCGTGATTGCTAAAATTGGTTGTAAATGCCCCATTTCAGCTGACGCTTCCAGGGAGTCGCTTCGCTTCGGCGTTGGTTGTTTACCAAGCACTCCCGCTATCAATGAAAATGGTTTGACCGCTATCTTTGGTCACCGTTTCTTGGATAAGGGCAGAGACTTTAACCGCTTAGGAGAAATCAAAGAGGGCGATGTTTTTTACATCGATTATTCGGCTGACCAAACTCGCTACCACTATGATGTTGTAGAAGTCAAGATTATCAACCCGGGTAAAGAACTTGAGGACAATGTTTTCCAGGATGTTCCAGACAACCAAGTTTTGTTGGTTACATGCCACCCCTTGGAGTACGGATCCTCGAAGCAGAGGTTGCTAGTTTACGGCAAGCTTAGCGGCACAGAAAAGATTCCGAACTAGGATTTTATACCATAAATATTTTGCTAAATATTTTACTAGGATTCTAATTCTTAAAGATTTTGCAAATTATATAAACGTACCATGATGGAGGTTTTATCGTGGCAGAAAAGAAAGAAATTACCTTTGATATTGTCAAGAGCATTGGAGTTTTGAGCTCCACCCCTTCGAATTGGCAAAAAGAGCTAAATATGGTCTCTTGGAACAACAATCCTGCCAAACTCGACATCCGGGACTGGAACCAAGATCACGACCGGATGCGCAAGGGCCTCACCTTAACCTGTGAGGAAGCCAAGATGTTGAGAGAAATTCTTTCAGACCTTGACTTGGATGCTCTCTTTGGTCAAGAATAGATAAAAACCCCTGAGAATGCTGGGCTGTCCAGCCTATCTTTAGATGAATGCCTAGATGAAATAGGCAAATAAAAAACCCCATTTTCCTTACGCTATAGAGGAAAATGGGGTTTTTCATATGGCCTTGCTGGTCTCTTTAATAGCCTAGATGGCCTAGATGAGGAAGTCGAAGTCGTCTATGACGGAAACAGGTTTGACCTTCCAGATATCGGTGGCGTACTGATAAATGGTCCGGTCAGAGCTGAAGGTGGCAGACCGGCAGATATTGATCCAGCACATCTTGTTCCAGGCAGTCCGATCTAGGTAGGCCTTTTGAATGTCCTGCCGGCGGTTGAGGAAGGCTTCAAAATCCCCTAAGACATAGTAGGGATCGCCCTTGGCCCAGTTGGTCCCGGTAATGAGGCTTTGGTAGAGGGCTTGGAACATCCCCGACCCTTGGTCTGGTAAGGTTCCGTCCACGAGGGCATCGACCACTCGTTTGAGGCCAGGAATGTGCTCATACTGCCAGTGAGAATTGTAGTAGTCGATGGTGGCAGGGAAATCTTCAGCATGGGGGCCAAAGATAAAGCAATTATCCTCTCCGACTGTAGCACAGATCTCCAAATTTGCCCCATCCAGGGTCCCAAGAGTTATGGCACCATTCATCATAAACTTCATGTTGCTGGTGCCAGAAGCCTCCTTGCCGACGGTAGAAATTTGCTCGGAGATATCGGCGGCAGGGAATATTTGTTCGCCCATGGTCACGTTGTAGTTAGGGAGGAAATGGACTTCCATCTTGCCCTTACAAGCCGGATCGTTATTGACGAGATTGGCAACTTCATTGATGAATTTGATGATGGCTTTGGCGTTGAAATAGCCCGGGGCGGCTTTGCCGGCAATGATGTAGCAAGTCGGGACGACCTCCAGGTTAGGGTTATCCTTAATGGCATAGTACTCGTGGAGGATGGCAAAGGCATTCATCAGCTGCCGCTTATACTCATGAATCCGCTTGACTTGGACATCAAAGATCATATTGGTATCGAGGGTCTGACCACAGGACTTTTTTACAAAGGCAGCCAGCTTTTCTTTCCGGGTCTTTTTAATCGCATCAAAGCGCTCCAAAACTAATAGGTCGTCCTTGTGGACTTCCAAATCCTTCAAAAGATTGAGATTTTTCACCCAATTGTCGTTGCCGGAAAGTTCGGTCAAAAGGTTCGAAAGTTCGGGGTTAGCCAAGCGGAGCCAGCGGCGGGGGGTAACCCCATTGGTCTTGTTGGAAAATTTGTCTGGCCAGAGCTCGTAGAAGCCCCTGAGGGTGTCCTGCTTTAAAATGTCGGTATGGATCTGGGCCACCCCATTGATCGATGAAGACCCATAGCAGGAAAGCCAGGCCATATGGACCTGGTTGCCGTGGAGGGGGGCCAGGGCATCAATTTCCATGAAGGTCAGACCCTTGGCTTGAAGCTCCTCCCGGAAGCGGCGGTCAATCTCTCGGATGATTTCTAAAATCCTCGGGAAGAGGAACTGGAAAATGTTGAGGTCCCACTTTTCCAAGGCCTCTGCTAGGGTCGTATGGTTGGTATAAGCAAAGGTCTCCGTGGTGATTGACCAGGCCTTATCCCAGGGCATGTGATAGTCATCCATCAAAAGGCGCATCAGTTCAGGAATTGCGAGGGCCGGGTGGGTATCGTTCAACTGAACCTTATTGAGCTCTGCAAAGCCAGATAAGTCTTCGCCAAAGTATTTAATGTAGTTTTTTAACATAAACTGCAAAGAAGCCGAGACAAAGAAGTACTGTTGGCGGACCCTAAGGACCTTCCCGTCATAGGAAGTATCGTTGGGGTAGAGGACCCGGTTGATATCCTGAACCCGGTTGCGCAAAATGACAGCCTCATCAAAACGCTGAGAATTAAAGAGGTTAAAGTCAAAATCAGTATTAGGCTCTGGCTTCCAGAGTCGGATAGTATTCACATTATCGGTGGCATAACCAGGAACGGGGAGGTCGTAGGGGACAGCCTGGACATCAAAATCTTGGTAGTGGACTATTTGTGTATCGGTGGCGCAGCGAATGATCAGGGGGTAAGGTAGCTCCATCCAAGGGTCAGGATATTCCTTCTGGAAGCCTTCCTCGATGGCCTGCTTAAAAAGCCCGTAACGGTATAAAATCCCATAGCCTGTGACGGGAAGTTCCTGGGAGGCGCATGAATCCATGAAGCAGGCGGCTAGGCGGCCCAGACCCCCGTTGCCCAGGCCTGGATCGGTCTCTTCGTCCAAAATCGTATGGAGGTCGTGGCCCATCTCTGCTAGGGTTTCAGAAAGAATATCGTCGATATCTAGGTTAATCAGCGAATTTAAGAGGGACCTACCGACGAGGAACTCAGCCGAGAAGTAATGGGCTTGGCGCTGCTGACTATAGAGGTCTCGACTGGCCTCCCATCCCTGCCCCAAATACTCCATAATCGCTGCCGAGACAGCGGTCCAAATTTCTTTGGTAAGGGCATTTTTGTCGTCTTTTGCGTAAACCCCATAGATGATGGATTTGATCCTTTTGGTGAGGCTGGCCTTGAGGTCTTGCTTGTCGAGCCTGGGACCTCCCTTGACCTTTTTGACGGTGCGGGTTTCAAAAGTTTGCGAGCACTGGTTTCCATATTTAGCGTATTGGTCGGCCGTCATCGCCCCATCTACGGGGGAGGATCCGGAACCATGGTCCGTGTTTACACGGTCCGTAGCCTGATTCTGGCTTTCTTGGTTTTGGCCTAGCTGGGCTTGAGCTACATTTTCATGGGGCACATTATCTTGGTTCAATTTATCTCTTCCTACGCTTTCTTCCTAAATTTTCTTTGGCTTGACACGCTACTTGATCCTTAGCTGGCTGGGCCTAAAGCTCCCCTAATTATAAGGTTTCTCCCCGGATATCTCAAGAAGTGGGAAGGCTAAACCTGGACGAGCAAGATGGCTGGGCAAGCTTTGAAGGTCCCTGCAAGATGAGCGGCCAGGTTTGAGGGTCGCTGCAAGAAAACAGAGCCAGGCATGAAGGTTATTGTCGAAATTTGTCGCTAGCTTTTGGACTTTTTCTCTCTTTCCTGTGGCAGCCTAAGGTCTGATAAAAGCCAATTTTAAGGAGGCAGGAGAAATGCATATCAATACAAGTTTTATAGAAGCCTTGGTAGCTTTGGTAACTATAGGTGAGGGTAAGAAGATGTTCCTTAGCATGCCTATGCTTATGGGCCTTGGCATGGGCGATGGTGTGGGCAACGCTATGGGCAGGCCGGGGAGCTTTGGGGCCTCTCTTGCTGGTTTTTTCTTATTTGTAATGATGGGAATGGTGGCCTGGGAAGATATTAAAAGGCAAGAAGTTGCAAGATTTTGGCTTTTACTCCTTTATGCCGCTTCTCTTTTTGTCAAGCGGACCCTGGTGGGATCTGCCTTTTCTTGGTCTCAAGAGCTTAATGCCTTAGGTATTGGCATCTCTGCCTATGGAGTTGTCCTGGGCTGCCTGGTGATCGTGGAAAAGGTCCGCAAAAAGTTTCTTTTGGGCGGGGCTGACCTCTGGCCTATCGTTACATTTTCGTGTCTATTTGATCTCTATGACTTTATATTAATTTACTTTTGGGCATCATTGATCTCAATTCCCTTTCTTCTTTTAGGACCCTGTAAAGCTCGTAAGGATCCTGCAATGAAAGCAACAAATATTCATTCAGATTTAAGAATTCCGTTTCTCCCCTTCCTCTTCGTCACTGCTATGATGAGATATGTAAGGAAGTGGTTAGGGGCCTTTTGAACGGTAAGATTTTTGTAACCCATAGGATGAACCTACAATTTTTACAATTCTTCCCTTATTCAGGCATTGGCCACTTTTGGCACTTTACGATTTAAGGAGTGATCTTATGAACCAAGACTCAGTGACCCCATCTCAAGACAATAAACGAGAATCTTCAAGGCAAAATTCCGATATTTTTCTATCGCCTATAAGCGTCTTTCTTAGCTTGTCTCTTCCCATCAACCTCCTCCTTCGCTTTCTCTTTTCAAGCCGCCGCTTGGCCCAGAAGGGGGCTATGCCTTTAATCTCAATGTCGGTGCCTGGTTGGCCCGCCCTAGATGAGAGCTTTATCTTATTGGCGGCCTTATTGCTCCCCCTCTTCCTAGCCCTCTTTTTTGCAAGTTGGCCAAAGAAACAGGGCAAATTATCTCCTCGGAGCCCCCTACAGACCATACTAGTAGGTCTTTTTGCTATTCCTGCCAGTTTTTGGGCTTTAAATGCCAATGCCCTAGTTCTAGGCTTTTTAGATAAATTGGGGATACTCTCCCTTTTAGCCCGCCTCCATATCATCAAACTTTCCGGGTCCTTCCACTACGGAATGCCTTTAACTGGCTGGGGATCTCCCAGTGCCGAGGTCTCCTGGATCAGCTTTATCATTCTAGGCCCTCTTGCCATTATGATTTATGCCTTTTGTAAGGCTGCCATCTTGCGTCCTGGTCTATGGAGCTGGCGGAAGAAAAAACAGGAAAAAGAAATCGAATTCCTTCTCCAGAGCTCAGAGGAAGCTCTCTCCCCTGATGAACTCTTGTCGGTAGGAAGACATAATACTTGGATAGTCTCCATGGGCGTTGCCCTTCTTGCTTGCTTCTTTACGAAAAGCTCCTATTATTTCCTGGCCTTCTTCCTCCTCCACCTCTTCTCAGAAATCCTCGCGACTCAGATCCTCCGGGACGAAGGAATATTTGCTACTTTGCCCTTTGATATGCTTGGGATTTTGAGCATTCGTTACCTAAAAATGATTGATTTTATGGCGGATTTTTCCTATGAACATGTGTCCTTATATGGACTGAAAGCCAGCTATATCCTGTCTTTTATCCTCATTAGCATCATCCTTAGTATTGCTACTTTCTTCTTGGTCGTCATCTGCCGCAAGCTCCAGCTGACAGCTGTGCAGGACAGCGAGACTAAGGTGTCGGGCCTGGCCTCTGCTTCCTGGTACAAGAAACTCTGGCAGAAAAAAGAGCCTTCAACCCTTGCTTAGGCCCCTCCTGGTAATCAGTGGCTTGGCTTTCATTCTATAAAGTCATGCGCTTAGACGTGTTAGCCCTTACTTAGCCTTGCTAGAAAAAATCCCCCTCGGACTTATATGTCAAAGGGGGATTCCTTTCTGTTGGAAGATACGTTTAGGGGATTAAGGGTTGGCGGGCGTATTCTCTTGTTGCTCTGCCCAGAGGGCTTCATATTTGGCGACGTTGGCCTCGTGCTCTTCGAGAGTCTTAGCAAAGGCGTTGGTTCCATCCCCTTTGGCGCAGAAGAAGTAATACTGATCAGCCCCTTCCCAGGTACTTTCATTGGCTGGCCACAAAATACTCTCGATGGCAATGGTTCCAGGTGAGTTAATGGGTCCGGGGGGCAAACCATGACGGGCATAGGTATTATAAGGGTTGTCACGGAAACGGCGGAGGTCCTCCGTACTGGCCCAGAGCCGGGGTTTCTCCCCTCCCTCTAGACGCAAGTAATTAATCGAAGCACAAGACTCCAAAGGACGCTCTGCCTTGAGACGGTTCAAAAAGACCTTGCCGATCTTATTCATTTCTACCACACTTCCCTCTTGTTGGACGATGGAGGCTAAGGTAATTACTTCATCCATGGTCATTCCCATGCGTTTGGCCCGCTCGTAGTAGTTACTATCCTTGAGCTTTTGCTCGGTGTTATTGAGCATGGTCCGGATGATGGTCTCTTCATCGGTGTTGGCGTCGAACTGATAGGTATCCGGCCAGAGATAGCCCTGTAAGAGCCATTCCCGGTCAGGGTGGATGGCCAGGTCTTGAACAAAGCGGTAGGAAGTGAAAGCACTTGGCTTTCGAATCAAATTATCCAGCTTCTGTTCATCAAATTTAATCCCATTTTCCCGCAAAATATCTTTCATTTGCCGGTAGGATAGGCCTTCTGTGAAAGTGATAGTAACTGGTTTTGGGGGCCGAGAGAGCAAATACATGATCTCATCGTAGCTCATCTCTTTACTGAGATAGTGGGTTCCGGCCTGGTAAGTTCCGTTGAAACCGTTGAATTTCGAAAGGACCTTAAAAAAGAACTTATTCTTGATGATGCCCAGGTTGTATAAAATGTCGATGATTTCTGAGACATCACTGGACCTAGGGATGATGACTTCAATGGCACCGGGCATGGACTGATCAAAGGGGCTCTCCCCCTGATTGTTGTCGTAAGCTAAAGAAATCTGCTTAAAGCGATTATTTTGCTGGACAACATAGTTATAGCCATTGCGATTTCCAAGCAACACCAGGTTGCCACAAGCTAAAATGAGGCAAAATATCAGGACTACCCGAATTACCTTATTTCCCGTCATGCCTTCTTGGCCCTCCTTCTCCTGAGCTCTCCCTCATCTTATCACTTTTTAGACCTTTGCGGGCTGGAATCTCTATGCTGCCCGTAAAGCAAGGCTCTTGATAGCCCTTAAGCTTTAGCGGGCTTATGCCTGGCCTCTTCTTTAAGGCGAAGGGTCGTATCTAAGATTTGCTTACGTAAACGCATGTGGTCAGGGGTAATCTCCAAATACTCATCGTCGTCCATGAATTCCATATAGCCTTCCAAAGAGAAGTCCAAGGGACTATCTAGAATCAAAGCCTCGTCGGATCCGGCTGCCCGCATGTTGGTCATCTGCTTTTTCTTACAGACGTTGACGACAATGTCTTTGTTGTACATGGTACTGCCGACCACCATACCCTCATAGACCTCAGTACCTGGGTGGATGATCAGCTGGCCTCGGTCTTGGACGTGGAAGAGAGCGTAAGGGGTGCTGGTACCCCTTTCACTTGCCACTAAGACCCCACCCGTGCGCATAGGAAGTTCACCCTGCCAGGGCATATAGCCATCGAGGTTGGAGCTGAGGACGCCCAGGCCCTTGGTATCTGTCATAAATTGGCTCCGGTAGCCAAGCAGGGCGCGGGAAGGAATGACAAATTCCATGCGGACCCAACCTTCATCCGTTGGCGTCATGTTGAGCAACTCCGCCTTCTTACTACCTAGTTTTTCAATGCAGATCCCAGCATATTCCTCAGGAACATCCAGCTGGAGGGCCTCTTTTGGCTCGTAAAGCTTGCCGTCAATTTCCTTGGTGATGACTTGGGGCTTGGCAATCTGGAGCTCAAAGCCTTCCCGGCGCATTTGTTCGATGAGAATCGAAATATGGAGCTCTCCCCGGCCCTTCACAATAAAGCTATCCGCTGAGTCTGTCGTCTCAAACTGCATGGCTATGTTGCGCTTCACCTCTTTTTCCAGGCGGTCAAGGATTTGCCTAGAGGTAAGTAAACTACCTTCTCGGCCTGCAAAGGGGCTGTCATTGACCTTAAAGAGCATAGAAATGGTAGGATCATCGATCTTGACAAAGGGCAGCGGGGTAGGATCTGCAGGGTCTGAAATGGTATCGCCGATGCTGGCCTCGCCCATTCCTGAAATACAAACAATATCACCGGTCCCAGCCTCTTCGACCTCAACCTTATTCATGATGTCGTAGACCATGAGCTTACTGATCTTGGCCATCTTATGCCGGTCTTCATCATGATAATTGGTCAAAAGATAGGTCTTCCCGCTGTCAATGGTTCCTGAGGTCACCTTCCCGATAAGAATTCTTCCCACATAAGAGTCAAAATCAATATTAGATACCAGCATCTTGGCAGGAGCCTTGGGGTCCCCCTCCGGGGCGGGAATATTATCTATAATGGCTTGGAAAAGGCAATCCATGGAAAGTTTGTCCGGGTCATCTAGGTCAGCAGACAAGGCCTCTTCCCGGGTGGCAAAGGCCCCGCCCCGCTTTGCGGAAGTGTAGAGGACCGGATAATTGAGCTGGTCATCATCCTTAGCCATATTGAGGAAAAGATCCAGAATCAAATCTTCCACCTCAGCGATTCTTTGTCCCGGTTTATCAATCTTATTGATGAGCACAATGGGCTTCAGATTAAGGGCCATGGCCTTTTTGAGGACGAAGCGCGTTTGGGGCATGGGCCCCTCATGGGCGTCAACAAGCAGAAGCACCCCATCGACCATTTTCAGGGACCGCTCTACCTCTCCGCCAAAGTCAGCGTGACCTGGGGTATCAATGATATTAATCTTGTAGCCCTTGTAGAAAACGGCGGCATTTTTGGCCGTAATGGTAATGCCCCTTTCTTTTTCAAGGGCATTGGAGTCCATGACCTGGCTGGTCACTTTTTCGTTTTGGCGGAAGGCCCCACTGGCTTTTAAAAGAGCGTCAATAAGGGTTGTCTTACCATGGTCAACGTGGGCAATGATGGCAATATTTCTGATTTTTTCTTGGGGATAAGCTTCATTTTTCATGTAATTCTAATGCTACTTTCTTTTTAGGATTCTAGAACTTTTTCATTTAAGCTTTGCTTTAAACCTGGATGTAAATTCTGATTTTTACCTTTAATTATACCTTGCAAGCTAGGCTCTTGGCTCCTTTTCCCGGAATAAGAGCTTAATGGGGGTCCCATCCAGGTCAAAATTATGACGAAGATTATTTTCTAGGTAACGCTCGTAGGAAAAATGTAAGAGTTTTTTCGAGTTAATAAAGTAGAGGAAGGTTGGGGGTTTAACGGCTACCTGGCAGGTATAATAGAGGTTCAGGTGCTTACCCTTATCCTGAGGCGGTGGCTGATAAGACACTGCTTCCCGCAGGACTTCATTCAAGGCCCCCGTGGGCAGTCTTCTTCTCGAAGCCTCGGCCACCTTCAAAATCAGGGGGAAGATCCGATCGACATTTTTCCCCGTGAGGGCTGATAGGGTTGTTACTTGAAGATAAGAAGCCATAAAGGGAAGCTCTAAGAGGACGGCCTTCCTAAAATCTTCCAGCCCCTCATAATCGCTATGTCTAATATCCCACTTGTTCGCAACGACAATGGTAGGAATACCAGCATTGTGGGCAATTCCTGCGATTCGGCTATCTTGGTTACTCAGTTTTCCTTCAGAGGCATCGATCAAAAGGAGGGCTACGTCTGCCTTGGCAGCTGCTTCTTGGCTCCGTAAGATCGAAAAGCGCTCAATCCGGTCTTTGATCTTGGCCTGGCGACGCATGCCCGCTGTATCTAGGAGATCAAAGGTTCCATAGTCATTGGTTAAAGAGTAATCAATTAAGTCTCTGGTAGTTCCTGCAATATTGGAAACAATGCTGCGATTTTCACCAACCAGTCGGTTAAAAAGCGAACTCTTCCCCACATTGGGTTTCCCAAGGAGGGCCAACTTTAAAGGATGCTCATGGGTTGCAAGGGGGGTGGACTGGTCTTCGTCTACCAGGTCTCCCTCTTTCGTTTCCAGATTCGACCCCGGTCCGACCACGATATCAGCATCAGAGGTCCAGGCAAAGTCTTCAAAGTCATCTTCTTCCCCTAGGTCTTCATCAATAATGGTTTCAAGATCCTCATGATCCGGATGCTCCAGATCCTCATGATCCGGACCCTCAAGATCCTCCTCATCGCCATCGCCAAGTTCTTCATCAAGCGTCAAGCCATCTCTGGCTTCCTGCAGCTGGAGGACTTTGAGCTTCTTTTGCGACTTCATAGAATAGCCAGCCTCGGCTAGGTCTTCCAGGACCTTGTCACATAAGTCTATAAAACCGATGCGGTGGCTTGCTGAAACGGGGAAAAGATCAGCAAAGCCCAATTCATAAAAATCATAATAGTGAGGGGGCAGGTCGCCAGGGTTATCACACTTATTGACAGCGACATAAACCGGTTTTTGTAGGTGACGCAAGAGATCGGCAATCTCATAGTCCCCCGGCAAGAGGCCTAGCTTCCCATCGACACAAAAGATGATAGCCGATGCATCCGCCAGGGCTACATGGGCCTGGTCTTGGATTTCTTGGCCAAAGCCACTTAAAGATGCTGCCCGTTCTTGAGCCTCTGGTTCTAAGCCGCCGGTATCAATTAAGGTAAAATACTTACCGAAATACTCCACCTCCCGGATCAACCGGTCCCTCGTCACTCCGGGCTCAGGATCAATAATTGCCAAGCGTTTTCCGTAGAGAGTATTAAAAATACTCGACTTACCGACGTTGGGCCGACCTACTAGAGCGATGACACTCTGACCTTTTTTGCTTTGCTTTTCTTCTTTCATAGACTCCCTTTTGACAATGAAAAAGCAGCAGGTTTTTGATGCCTACTGCCTCCGAATGCGAAAGTTATGCTTCATTCTCTGCTACGAGAATCGCTTTGCCTTTATAGTAGCCGCAGTTTTTGCAAACTCGGTGCGGCATCATCAACTCATGGCAATGAGGACATTCCACCAAATTAGGAGCCTGAAGTTTCCAGTTGGCTCGTAATTTACGGCTCCTCGCCTTAGACCATTTACGTTTCGGAACTGCCATCAAATCACCTCCATCCTTGTTTTAAGACATAACCGGGGACATTATCACAAATATCCCCGAATATGTCAAGGGGTCAGCCCCTCTTTTCTTATTCTTTTTCTAAAGATTTCATAGACTCCGCCAGAGTTGGTTCCCGATCATCAATCATCGTTTGCACCAGGTCTAGGAAGTCTGGCCAATAGATATCTTTCAATGAGTCAAAGTCTTTGGTCCAATTATAGGTCTCTTGCGGAATGACGATATCCTTCCTGCGAGGCATGAGATTGGAGCTGGGGGGCCCGCTGATAGGCCGGGGCCGGAAGAAATAGGCTCGGTCCAGGATCTGGGCCACCATCCCCATGGCTAAGTCTTGACAAATCCGATAGGAAACCACGCCCTCTTTCGTGCCCACTTCCGGGTAAGAAAGATTAGTGACATAGTTGCGTAACGAGGGCCTGCCATGTAAGCCACGTAGGACTTGAGTCCCCTCTTGGGTGCCTTTGGAATCAGATTCTAGACCTAGGCATTCAGCCAAATAGGCAGCTTGCTCTGGATTTAACTGCGAATTCTTATCATCCGGGTCCAGGGGAGAGTCCGGTAAGAGGGTAGCCAGCTCCAGGAGAGTCATCAGATCCTCTTGGTAGCGGCTAATCTCCGTATCCACCTTAAAGGGGGCGGATGCCAGATCTTCTGGGGACTGCAAGACCTCTACAGACCTTGTCCGCTTTAAGATCGCATTCCAGCTATCGGCAAAGCGCTCCCGGTCGGCCAGGGCGGCTTGGATAAAGCCTTCATGCCGGTCAAGGGGCTGGATCTCATAAGTCAGAGAATCATTGGCCAAGGTTTGGTAAAGAATCCGCTTGTCCGGGTTCCTGACATCGAGGTGAATCAGATTCCCTTCCAGATATAAGCCGATGATGATAAAGTTTGTTTTAATCCCATCAAAGAAATTGTGCTTAAAGAACAGGGAGAAGCCAGGCGTCTCCTGCTCATCATCCCTTACGACAAGGCCAATACCCTGACTGACCTCTCGCATCTTGCCCTCCTTGGGGGGAAGGCACATTAAAAGATGCTGAAACTGAGGGACCAGGGGAGGCAAAAAGTCAAACAAGCTGTTCTTAAAGGCAAACATGAGAATCAAGGGATTCATGACAGCCTTGCTCTTTTGATCCACATAAAGGATCTCTTTTTCTTTAACTTGGACCTCAACAGGTAAATAAGACAACATCGGCAAGACTCAATCTATGTCCTCTCCAAAACGTGGGAAATGCCTAGCCTAAGAGGCGGGCGGTATCTTGAGCAATAGCTAGCTCTTCGTTGGTGGGAATCACGACCACAGTAAGCTTGGAGTCATCCGTAGAAATCTTTTGCAGCTTGCCATGAGTCTTTTCATTGATCGACTCATCAATGGCCACGCCCAGGCTCTTGAGATAGGTGCAGACCTTTCCTCGAATTAGGGCGTCATTTTCTCCGATACCTGCGGTGAAGACTAAGGCATCACAGCCCCCAATAGCTACATAGTAAGAACCTACGAACTTAGCAACCTGGTAGGCAAACATATCAAGGGCAAGCTGGGCCCGTTTGTCGCCTTTCTCTGCAGCAGCCTCCAAGTCTCTAAAGTCAGATCCTACGCCAGAAACCCCAGCCATACCGGATTCCTTATTCATCAAATGATCCATCTCTTCAGGAGAAAGTCCCTCTTTTTTCATGATCATGGTGACAATAGCCGGATCAATATCCCCGCACCGGGTGCCCATGGCTAAGCCTGCCAAGGGTGTTAAACCCATGGAGGTATCCATGCACTTTCCACCTAAAACAGCGGCTACAGAAGACCCATTCCCCAGGTGGCAGGTGATGACCTTAGCCGTTTTGGCATCTAGGCCCAGCTCTTCAACGGCCTTTTGCGAGACATACTTGTGAGACGTCCCATGGAAACCATAGCGGCGGATCCCCTCTTCCTCATAGAACTTATAAGGAAGGGCATACATATAGGCGGCAGGGGGCATAGTCTGGTGGAAGGCGGTATCAAAAACAGCCACTCCTTTAACCTCTGGCAGGGCCTTTTCCATGGCTTCAATCCCGATCATATTAGCCGGATTGTGGAGGGGGGCCAAGGGATAGCATGCCCGAATGGCCTTTTTCACCTCTTCCGTGATAATGGCAGAATCGGCAAATTTCTCACCCCCATGGACCACCCGATGACCTACGGCATCAATCTCTTGCAAGGAAGAAATGACGCCCTTTTCCGGATCTTGCAGCATCTTAAGAACCAGGGACACAGCCTTCGCATGGTCGGCAATCTCCCCTTCATAAATGTACTTGTCCTTGCCCGGAACAGTCTGGGTAATCTTGGCTCCCTTATCGCCAATACGCTCGCAGAGACCTTTGGCAAAATAGGGCTGATCGCTCTTAGGATCCATCAACTGGTATTTCAGGGAAGAGGAACCGGCATTGATAACTAAAATTTTCATGTAATTCTCCTTAATTTGCTGGATTATTTGTTGGCGGCGGCTTGGAGGGCGGTCATAGCGACGACGCCGACGATATCTTCACTGCTGCAGCCCCGAGAGAGGTCGTTGACAGGCTTGGCAATCCCTTGGAGGATGGGTCCGTAGGCCTCGGCTTTCGCCAGATACTGGACTAATTTATAGGCAATATTGCCGGTATCGAGGTTGGAGAAGATAAGGACGTTGGCTCCGCCCTGGACGGTGCTATTGGGGGCCTTGCGCTTGCCGGTCTCTGGGACCAAAGCGGCGTCAATCTGCAGTTCCCCGTCAAGTTTGAGCTCCGGTGCCTTTTCCTTTGCAAGTTTCGTGGCCAAGGCAACTTTTTCGGTCAATTCGCTGTGGGCGCTACCCTGGCTTGAATAGGAGCACATAGCTACCACGGGCTCAGCCCCTGTGAAGGTCCGGAAAGACTCAGCAGAGTTGATGGCGATCTCCGAAATGGCCTCGGCATCAGGAAGCTCATTAAGAGCTGTATCTGCAAAGACAAATACTCCATTCTCGCCGTATTTGCAATCTGGCACGATGATTAGGAAGAAAGCTGAGACGAGCTTGGCCCCCTTCTTCGTCCGGATAATCTGAAGAGCCGGCCGGAGGGTATCAGCAGTGCTATGGACAGCCCCGGAAACCAGGCCATCGGCCAAATCATTTTTCAGCATCATCATCCCGTAACTGGTGGGATCCTTCATGACTTCCCGGGCCTTCTCAGGGGTCATTCCCTTGTGCTTTCTCAGCTCTGTGAATTGGGCGATAAAGTCCTCGTAGTGGTCATCTTTTTCAGGAACCACAAATTGAATTCCCGTCAGATCGACGTCAGGGCAGATTTTGGCGGTTTCCTCTTTGGCCCCCAGCAAAATCACCTTGGCAATGCCTTCTTTGGTGATTGTTTCAGCTGCCCGAATGGTCCGCTCATCATCAAACTCTGGTAAAAGAATCGTCTTGTTCAGCTTCTTAGCTTTTTCCAACACACTTTGAATAAATTCTGACATCTTTGAAAAACCTCATTTCTGACCATATTCCCGCTCTCCTTTGGGCCTACTTCTTTATTCATCTATCTTAAGGCGCAAACTTATCTTTTTTGGGTAAACAAGCATCGGGAGAGCCCGGGGACTTTTCACACCCCCAACAGGTCCAGTCTAGCATAAAAGGCTCTTTGGGGCAAAACATCCTGGGACACTAGGGGCCGGGATAAGCACACAGGAGAGCCTCCAACTGGTCACTAGCCAGGGCCCGAGAGCCCCCCTTGGTCCCCTCCGTAGCAAAAGTATAGCGGAGGGGATCTAATTTTTCTTGGCGGAAAAATCGGGTTAAAAAGCGGTCAAAATCCTGGCAAGCAAAGACCTCGTTATTGGCATATGCAGCCTTACGAAAATAACAGGCAGCTACAAAATCCTCCTTCTCTGCCATGGCCGTCCCCATGGTCATATGGTATTTCTCATAGAGGGTCCCGGTCTGGTGGACCAGGGCAGAAAAATAATGGAGGACCTGGCTAGCAGAAATCAAAGCCTCGGGGGAAGACCGATCTTGGAATATTTGCCAGCAAAGCTGGGCTTGGGTCCGGGTTTCCACAGCAAAGGCTGTTCCAGCCACGGTCAGGTACTGGGCTTGGGGAATATTGGTCGGGGGGTAGAGGTAGCCCGCCGCAAAAAAAGAAGGATCTTTTAAAAATGCTTGGCTGACGAGGTCCCGGTACTTGTCATAAATGCCCTGCCAAGCAGGGTCTTGGCGGGATAGGTTATGGAGGGCTAACAGGTCAAGGTCCGTCAGGGGGAGGTAGTTGAGGGGCTGGCTGACAGGGATCATTTG
>CAKZWV010000067.1 GCA_937922005.1 uncultured Clostridia bacterium
TCCCCATACCAAGCCAATGCTAACACCATTTGTAGGAAAGCAACTTGAGGTCTGCAAATCTTTCGACCTAGATGTTCCAGAAGGCTGCGCCCCGTCCTATCCAGTCAGACAGACCAGTAGGGGGAAACGTGGGCGGCCCAGAAAAAATCCTGTTATTCTTGATGCAGAATTAAGTTCCTAGTACAAACCGGCGCAAAAGTCAGAAAGACCAGGTCACAGACAATTAATGCCTGAGAATTGAGATAATTTAATGTTTAAAACCTCTTAGCATAAAGTAAGTCAACCACTCTATTCCCAATAAACCAAGATAAAAAATACTCCATATAGCAAAACTAATCAGCTTTACTTCTAACGTCTGTACAGTACCATGTCCGTCTACTGTTCTAATGAACAAGAAAACACTAGACAATAAGAAAATCACGAGTTGAATGATTTGAAAAGTTTTCCAGCTTTTGCTTACCATATTGTTCCCTCCTTGTTTAAAATATTACTTATCTGTTGATTGAGCGCAATCTTACCATCAAGCGCCGCTATTTCGCTGCATTAATGAAGCGGCCAGTTCACAACATACGCTCTCATTCCCTAAATTTCCATCTTACTTGATCGATACGGTCCAGGTATCTCCGTCAACAAGGTACTGAAATTCCGTCAGCGATGGATCATTTATAACGCGGATCAAATGCTCGAAATCATCGACAGTATCGATCTCCGACAGGCGAGTGTTTTCCACCCATTCCATCTGACTCTCCTCCGATGAAGTGAGGGTTCCGCTATATTCCGTAGCGTTAAACAGAAAAACAACATAGCGGCCCTCTTTGATGGGGAATTGCTTCACGCCTACGAGACGAGGATTCTTGACATCTAGTCCGGTCTCTTCCTTCATTTAACGGATGACCGCATCAACGAAAGATTCTCCTGCTTCCACGTGACCCCCTGGGAGTGTATATCCTTTCCAGTCATTTTTGATTCGATTCTGAAGAAGCATTCTATCTCCATCTGTGATGAGACATAATACCGTTAATTCGACATTTTCTGTTCGGCTCATGCTATTTCCCAACTTTCTGGATATTCCTAAGTATTACATTCTTCGATATCATTTCAATTACGCTTCGCCCCAATCAGCGTCGCATTATATGGTCACAAATCCGTAGGAGAGGTTCCGATTTGGATAACCCCAGCACAGGAGGATAATTTGGTAAAGGAAAGCGATGGAAAATAAGTTTTCCATTCATCCATTACAAAGTAGATCTCATCGTTGTCCCAGCTTCGACCAGCCTTCTTTTTGCAGGCTTCCAAAGCCGTTTGGCTTTCAAAGGCGATATCTCCGATGAGGATCTGCCCGTTTTCCTTTAGCTGATCCAACAAGGAAGTAAGCAAATCCTTCTTTTGCTCGTCTGTTAAATGATGCAAAGCGTAGCTGGCAACAATATAATCATAGCGCTGATCTTGGAGAGGCTGAACTAAACCCTGCGTCAGATCTTCCTGGTACAGATGGGCCTTGGGCATTTTGCGTGCTGCCAAGTCAATCATCTTAGATGAAAAATCTTGGCCATAGATCTTACATCCGCTCTCATAGAGTCTAGTCGTTAAAATACCGGTGCCAAATCCAAGATCTAAGACCGTTGCGCTGGGCGTGTGCAGGATGATCTGATAAATATAATCCAGCACTTTGTTATAGCCAGCGAAGGGATAGGAATTGGCCTCATCGGATGCATCGACGTCATCGTCATAATCCTCAGCCCAGCGATCAAAGCCCTTGCTATTTAACATAAGGTCCTCCCCAAGAGTGTTATTTTTCCGTCGTAACTGCTAAGGCATACTGCAACCGTGCTATTGCTGGATCATTTGTTGCAAAATCTGCTCATCGGTGCTTTGCATGCCTTCGCGAGCGACTTGGCCTATGGCAGCAATGGTGTGGTCGAGGTCTTTACCGACGAGCCCGTCCCCGTAGACGAAGGAGCGGCCTTCTTTGGCCTGATCGTAAGCGGCGTAGGCGGTGTGAAGGGCCGTGGCGATCTTGGCGGCGCAGGAGGGTTTGGCACCGTCACAGAGCATGCCCCCGGTGGTCACCAGGGAGTTAGAAATGGTCTCGCTTACGACCTCTTTGGGTTGCTTTTCCAAGAAGGCGATGCCCCCCAAGGCGGCAGAGGCGGCACTGACAGCACCACAGAAGGCCGAGAGGCAGCCGATGTGGGCTTTGATGTAGGAGGCGATGAGGTTGGCAAAGATCAGAGCCCGATCGAGCTCTTCCTGGGAAGCCCCATTTTTCCGGGCCCGTTCAATGATGGGCAGGGACACCGTCATCCCCTGGTTTCCGCTGCCGGAATTGATCACCACCGGCATCTCGCAGCCGCTCATCCGAGCATCCGATCCTGCAGCAGCATGGGCAATTTCCATGCCGATCTGGTCGTCCGCCTTCTTGGCTCGCTCGTACAGGGAGCGACCAATCTGGGCACCCCAAGGATTGGTTAAACCTTCCTTGGCGATGGCTTCATTGTATTCGATTTCCCGGTGGAGGATGGGTAGGAGGGGAGTAATATCGCCGTTACTAGCAAATTCGTAGATTTTCGTAAAAGAGAAGTCGCATTCTACGTCAACACACTCTTCGGCAGGGCTATCCAGGACAAGGGTCTCATCTTGCTCAATTCGCACGATAGACGTGTGGTGATTTTGGATAACAACCCGGGACCGGTGGGTTTTGCCATCTGGTCCGACAGCTTCCATCGTGGTGTCGATATAAAGACCCGTGTAGCCCTTAGCATGTTCCACCGTGCAAATTCTTTCCGCCTCCAAGCTCTTCGCCCGTTCAATATCAGCCTCCTGGACGTCGGTCAGAACTTCCAGCTTTTTCTCCGGATTACCAGCGATCGCTCCTAAAATTGAGCTAATAGCAATTCCCTTCAGTCCTCCCGAGTGTGGCACGATCACGGATTTTGCATTCTTGATCATGTTGCCCGAGCACCGCACCAGAATCTTGCTGGGATCGGCGGGCAAATATTTGCGCCCAGTTGCTGCGGCATAGGCCAGAGCGATGGGCTCCGTACAGCCCAAAGCAGCGAGCATGGCCTCCTGTAAAAAAACTACATATTGGTGATCCATAATACCCTCCTACAAAGGAATTTGAGCCGAAATCCTACAAATATTCCCGCTCTCCTAAGCGTTTTGCTTCTGTGGCTTCACATGCCTTCAGGTTCTTGCTTAGGCTCCTCTATTGTAGCTAAATTCACTTAGGATCGCAAAAAAGAATAGAGTAATTATTCCTCACGCACCTCCAGAGGGAGGATGACCGGGTAGTTTTTGTTGTGGCTGTGGATTTCGGAGAGGAGGGCGTCGACGCCAAAGATCTTTTGCATGTTTTCTTGGGTTAAAAGCTGCTGGATGGGACCATAGAGGTGGATGGGCTGGCGTCCCATGTTGGAATCTTCAAGCTGAGGGATCTGCTTCCCTATAGTGGGTCCGGTGATCCTAGCTCTCTGGCGTCCCAAGAGGAGGCCCTGGTCGGCGATGCGGAGGGCGTAGTTGGGATGATGGGTGTTGTAAATAATCCCGAGACTTTGCTCGTGGGCCAGCTGGTGGAGGAGTTGGACGATTTTAAGCTGGTTTTTAAAGTCAAGGCCGGCTTCAGGCTCGTCTAAGAGGAGGTAGTCGGGTTCGGCGACTAGGCCCCGGGCGATGATAATCATCTGTAATTCTCCTCCGCTCATCGTTGAGCACAATTGATTTTGCAGGTGGGCGATGCCCAAGGACTCCATGGTCTCTTTGGCCTTTTGATATTCCCTGGGACCGGGCCGGGACCAAGGGCCAAGGGTGTTGGCCGCTCCCAGGACGACCATTTCAAGGCCCGTGTCATCAAAGCGAAAAGAACGTTTTTGCGGGATATAGCCGATTTGAGCCCAGCGCTTTTTAGGGGGAAGGTCGCGGATAGGCTGGTCATCCAAGTAAGAAGCGCCGGAGGTCCAGGGCAAAAGACCAACGATACACTTGAGGAGGGTGGATTTGCCCACGCCGTTAGGGCCTAAAATCGCCAAAATACTCCCCCGAGGCAAGACAAAAGAAAGGTCTTGGAAGAGGGGAGTATTTGTGGCATAGGCAAAAGAAGCTTGTTTTACCTGTATCATGAAGCAAATGATCCTTGCGATTGACGAATGAGGGTCATAAAAATGGGGGCCCCCAGGAGGGCGGTCAGGATGGAGACGGGGAGTTCCATGACGGAAAGGGTCCGGGAGAGGGCTTCGATGAGGACCATCAAGGCGGCCCCCAGGGAGAGGCCCACGGGTAGAGTGTAGACATTATTGGAACCCACGAGCATTCTGGCCATATGGGGGATAATGAGGCTGATCCAGCCAATTTGCCCACAGAGGGAAACGGAGGCGGCCGTGATGAAGGTGGAAGCGAGAATGAGGATCAGCCGGGTCTGACGGACCTTAAGGCCCATACTGGCAGCCTCTTCTTCCGATAGGGAAAGAAGATTCAAGGGAAAAACCAGGAGGCAGATCAGGCCGATGCCGACCAGGACTAAGGGACAGGCTAGGAGTAAATTCTGGTAAGAAGCCCTGGCAAAGGATCCCATGAGCCAATAAGTGATGGCGGGGAGTTTGTCACTGGGGTCGGCGGTGTATTTGAGGAGGGCGAGTAAGGCATTGGCTAAGGACGACATCACAAGCCCAGATAGGACCAACATAATGATGGAGGTCTGGGAGGCTTTCGTAGCTAGGCGGATGGTGAGACTTACTGCCACCAACCCAGCAATTAAAGCCAGGGCCTGCAGGCCTAAACTAGGCCATGAAAGGAGGATCCCGATGACGGCCCCTAGACTTGCGGCTGAACTCACCCCTAGAATATCGGGAGTGGCCAAAGGATTGGCAAAGATCGCCTGAAAGGCCAGCCCTGCCGCCGTTAGTCCAGCTCCCACCAGCCAAGCGGTCAAAATCCTAGGCAAGCGTATCTGGAACAAAACGGTCTGAACCATGGGGTCCACCGGATCTCCTTGAAGCACCGACAGGACACATTGGACCACATCTTTGGGTGAAAGAAAGATCCTTCCCAAACACAAGGCTAAGAAGCCAGCAAGCAAGGGGAGGGCGACAAGGAGGGGATAAACCCAGGCTTTGAATCTGCCGTCTTTGACCAAATAGCCCTTGATCATAGGTCTAGGAGGTCTTTTACCTGGTCGTCAGTCAAAGTGTAATTATACCAAGTTTTGTAGTAGTCCTGGATGATTTGTTGCAGATCATAATCTTGGAATTGTTCGGGGTAGGTTTCTTTCGCCAACCAAGCTAGGACCAGGGGGGCGTCGGGATTCGGGGTTAACCAATTCCACATCCCCAGCTTCGAGTTGAAGACCCGTTTGTTGTCCCTGGCTTGGAGGGGAGAAAAATCGAAGCCTTCGACGCTATTGTCGAGGACGTCTTTCGTAGTGATATCGAGGAGGCCTGGGCCGTCCAGGTAGAGGATCTCAGGATTCCAAAGATACATCTGTTCTTTCGTGACTTTGGCATATCCCTTCGTTTCACCAGCTACATTCTTAACGCCCAGGCGTTTCAGCCAAAAGTCTCCAAATGTTCCCTTACCAGCGACGATGGGGGTTCCTTCCGCATATTTCCAAAGAATTAGCCCGCTGGGACGCTGGTCTTCTGGGACGCTCGCAATGCGTTTTTCCACATCGTCTACGATTTTTTGCCCAGCTTCTAAGAAGGGGTCCATTTTTCCTTCTTCTCCAAAGATTTGCTCGAGGAGTTTCAGCCACTGACCGTTCCGGTCGATGGGGTCAGCTGGGCCCAGGTTACCGATGGTGGCAAAGCCCACACAGGGGACGCCGGTCTTAGCGAGGACTTCATAGCGCTCCTGATTTTTGGCGTTGTAGATGATCACGTCGGGCTTGGCTTTCAGGATTTCTTCGGCATTGAGGTCGGATTGGGCCTGGACCGTGGTGGTTGCATCTAAGAGTTCAGGAGCGATGTCTTTGAGGACGGTTTTCTGGATGACCTGTTTTAAAGATCCTGCATAGCCAACCAGGTAGGGGGCCTTGCCATGGTGGTAGGCCATGTAGGTCGAGAGGATGGGGACTTGGTCGATTACGATACGTTCAACTTTGGCGGGTAGTTCGACTTCATGGCCCGCATGGTCGGTGATGGTCCTTGTCTTTTTATCGGTGGAAGCTTGGTCCTGGCTCTGGGATTCTTTGGCGTCGGAAGCATCTGTTGTTTCGCTTGCCTCGCTGGATTCGCTGGCCTCACTGGAGGAGGCCGTCTCCGCAGTCTCGTTGGAGGACTTTGTCTCGGAGCTTGCGGGGGCCTCCGAAGTTTCGGCAGATTCGCCCTTGTTTCCGGAAGTCTGTGTATCGGAGGCTTGGACGGATGCTTCAGCTTGCTTGGTTGCGGAGCTTGTGGCGTTAGATGGTTTGGCTTGCTGACAGGCCCCCAAAGCCAGCAAGCTGGCTAGGCAGAGGCTTAATATCATAGCCTGGAAGCCAGGACGGTTGGCCTTGATCAAAATGCTCCTATTTTTATTGGATTTTTCCAATATGGGATACGTATTACTGATAGCTTTTTTCATTCATTAACTCCTTTAGGAACTGAAAACGGCCATATGAGTAATTCCTTTAGGTCAGTTCAAATGGCGATATCCATCTGAGCGATCCTTATAGGTCAGTGCCAATGGCGGTGGCCTACAAAGATTGCTTAGGGTGGATCAGTTCCCTTCGACATTTTAGCACTTTTGTGGCAATTAGTTGCATCTTCCAGTGAAAAGAAAAAATGAATCTGGCCTTACTATCTTTTTAGAGCTCCCTGTTTTTGACGCCGGATTCGAAAGATGATGGCGGCTGAGTTTAACGTGAATTTTACGTTGGAAGGGCTTTATCTTGAAATTGCCTTGTTACAATACAGGCATTAGGCGGTTTTTAGAGGCCAAGTTCCTGGGGCTGATACTAGAGTCAACTATGAAGGGAATAGGTGGTAGAATGACTTCGGGGATCTTGAGACTACTGCCGATGGAGGAATATTTTGTGAAAAAACAGAGAATTACCTTAGTCGTTGCCCTTGTTATTTGCTTGTCTCTTACTGGCTTGGTTTTTGTCAATCGGATGCAAGCAACCGAATCGAGCAAAACAACGGATATAAAGGAAACGGCTCAAACAACCAAGCCGAGCTCAACGGGCAAACCGAGCCAAACGACCAAGCCGAGCTCGACGACTAAGCCAAGCCAAACGACCAAGCCGAGCACGACGAATAATAAAGAATCCACAGAGAATAAGGAAAACAAGAAGCGGGCCAAGTATGTTTTCTTATTTATCGGTGATGGGATGGGCCTAGCCCAGGTTCAAGCCGCCCAGATCTATAAGGGGGACCGGCAAAAGATGGAAATCAAGCCCATGGATTTCTTTGAATTTCCCACGATTGGCCTGGTAGAAACAGCGGATTCAACAAGCTTTTGCCCAGATTCTGCCTCAACCGCCACGGCAATATCAAGCGGAGTAAAGACGAAGAGCGGGGTAGTCGGAAAAACTCCGGACCTAGCCCAAGAAGTGCGTACTATTACGGAAGATTTGCATGAGGCGGGCGTCAAAGTTGGGATTATTTCTACCGTAACGTTAAACCATGCGACTCCTGCGGCTTTCTACGCCAATGTGGACAGTAGGAAGGAATATTATGATATTGCCAAACAGATGGCAGACAGCGAATTTGACTATTTTGCAGGCGGTTCCCTCCATCAACGGACAGGAAAGAACAAAGACCAAGAAGATGTCTATAAATATGTGAAGTCGAAGGGATATAAGATTACGGAGACCAAAGCTGATTTTGAAAAATTAACTCCGAAAGATGGCAAGGTCTTTGCCGTAACGGAGCGCCAACAGGATGAAGAATCGATGCCCTATACGATGGATCAAAAGCCGGGTGATATGACCCTGGCGGACGTGGTGCGCAAGGGCATTGAGATGTTAGACAATGAAAAAGGATTTTTCATGATGGCTGAAGGTGGAAAGGTGGACTGGGCCTGCCACGCCAATGATGCTGCTGCGGCCATTCATGAGGTTTTAGGTCTCAATGATGCCGTGAAAGAAGCCGTTAAATTTTATCAAAAACATCCAGATGAGACCTTAATTTTGGTCACTGCCGATCATGAGACTGGTGGCTTAGCCCTAGGATATCAAGGGACCGGCTATGACACTCACTTTGAATTATTGGAGAAACAAAAAGCGAGTTACGTAGAATTTGACAAAATATGGACCGAGCTTAAGAAAGAGAAAAAAGATGAGCTCAAGTGGGAGGATGCGTCGGCTTTAGTCGAAGATTTCTTTGGCCTAGTGATTGATGAGAAGGTTAAAGAAGGCGATGAATTGAAAGATATTCATCAGGTCAATCGTTATGAACTGGATATGTTAAAAGCTGCTTTTGAAGAAGATCAAAAGCCAGAAGAGGAACAGGGACAGACCTATCAAAGCTCCCTAAGTTACGGAGGTTACACTCCATTTACAGCAGCATTAACCCATTTAATTGATAATAAAGCAGGGATTGGCTGGACTTCATTCGGACATACTGCTATCCCCGTGCCCATTTACGCCTTGGGCGTTGGGGCAGAAGATTTTGCTGGCTCCTTCCACGATTCCCAGATTTACAACAAAATGAAGGATAAAATGGGCGTTGAGGAACTTCTAAAGAAAACGAAATAATCATGATACCATCGCCAAGCCTTGCCTTGGCGATCTCCTCTATTGAATTCATTCCTACCCCATCAGGTCGCTTAGCGACAAGATGGGGTTTTTTGTCGATCTGCCCCCGAAAGCAGGATAATCAGCACCAAAAGCAGGATAATCAGCACTTTGTAGACGCAATCAGTACTGTGTAGGCTAAATCAGCACCTAAAATTGTCTGGTCGGGATTTTTCATAGTGCCTGTCGCTGTATTGACTTCCTACTCGGTAATATGATATCGTTTGCGGGTAGGCTCCTTTAACCGGGAGATCATGCTCAGATAACACCGAGTGGTCCCGGATGTCAAGGATTTGCCTTCACCCAAGGCTCCTGCCATCAATGGCTATTAGTAGCAGCCCTTGAGTCCGACCCCCTTAGATTAGGATTAGGAGGCAGTGTTGAAGTACCTGTTTATAGGCCTGGGGTTTTTGTTCCTAGGTATCGGGATAGCTGGGATTTATTTACCTGTTTTGCCGACAACGCCATTCTTGCTTTTGGCGACGGGGTGTTTTGCCAAGGGTTCGGAGAAATTTCACAGTTGGTTTATATCTACGAACATATACAAGAAAAATATCGAGCCTATCAGAGAGAAGAGGGGACTCACGATGAAGAAAAAGATTAAGATTTTGTCGATGATTACCCTGATTATTGCTCTTTCGACATATCTTATGAAATCTTATTGCAAGCGCATCGGGGCGGCAACGATTAAGCACATTAAAGATTTCATCATAA
>CAKZWV010000068.1 GCA_937922005.1 uncultured Clostridia bacterium
CTGGAAATACCAATGAGCAGCTTACGTTAAAGCCCCTTGAGGAAAAGATCATGGGTGACTTTGGCAAATCGAAATTTGTGGTATGCACTGATGGAGGCCTTAGTTCAATCAGTAATCGCAAGTTTAACGATCAATTTGGAAGAGCCTTCATTACGACGCAGTCCTTAAAAAAGATGAAAGGCTGGCAAAAAGAATGGGCCCTAGATCCAAGTGGCTGGAGACTTCCTGGCGGTAAGCGGGAGTTCAACCTTAATGATTTATTGGATTCAGACGAACTCTGCGACAAATACTACAACCAGTGCTTTTACAAGGAACGCTGGTTTAACGAAAACGGCTTAGAACAACGTTATATTGTCAGTTCTTCGCTCAAATACAGCGCCTATACGAAAAAGATACGCAAAGGGCAAGTAGAAAGGGCTATCAAAATGGTCGACCGGAAACAGCTTGCACGCAAAGGGCCCAATGATCCCGGTAGGTTTATTGATCAGGTTTATTTCGACACTGAAACCTTAGTTTTTACGTTAATAGAAATGCCGCTAAATTCTTTCCATGCGGTATGAAGCATAACATGCATCGAGATGAATCGACCTTTTGCCCTATATTGTCGAAACTCTTATAAATTGTTTTTTCAATCAATTATTGATTGAAGGGCATTTTTAAGTATAAATGTTGCGCATAACATAGGTTAATATGGAGGTGCCGATTATGCCTATTCCAGAGTCCATAAAAAAATATCGCCCAACACAATTTGGTGCAGTTGAAATTAGACATCTTGGAGGATATTTCTATGTTTACCAGGTACCCTCTAGGTGGGATCCCCAAAAGGGTAGAACGCAAAAAGTGACAGGTAAAAGTATAGGAAAGATTACAGAGGCAGACAGCTTTATCCCCTACGCCAACGGTATGCGTTTGATGCAGGAAATGCAACTGCTCCCGCAATATACTCCAGTAGTAAAAAACTACGGAGCCTACGAACTTCTGCTGCAACTTTCTCCGGAATTAAATGAGCAGCTTCGCTCCCATTTCCCTGAAATGTTCAGAGGGCTACGTACGGTTGCCCTGCTTCGTCTGGTTGACCAGATTTCATCAGCCCGAATGATCCAGCCCTGCTTCCTAAACTCTTACATGAGTGATATCTGTGGCGATCTTGCAGTTTCTGAAGGATCGATTCGCACTTTTGCATCACGGCTTGGAAGCTTACAGGAGCGGACCGAGGAGTTTATGCGGGCGCAAGTAATGCCTGGTTCTACCTTCTTGTTTGATGGAACCTCATTTTTTACACGATCAGGTGACTCCCTTGCCGAAAAAGGCTACAACCCAGATCACAATCTGAATCCTCAGGCAAGAGTTTTGTATGTCTTCGAAAAAGACTCTCATCGGCCAGTCTTTTACCGTGTCCTACAAGGCTCTATCGTAGACAAAGCAGCCTTTCTAGACACCATTGAGGCTGCTGTTTGCAAAGACTGTATCATCATTGCCGACAAGGGCTTTTACTCCAAGCGTAATGTTTCCGCTTTACAGAAAGCAGGAATGCGATATATCCTGCCACTTCAAGACAATACGGTAAATGTGGAATGAGAGTTCTACGCCAATACTAATGACAGCAAATGGGATGGGGTATTTTCTTACAGGAATCGTGCGATATGGTACAGGAAGCGTCCTGTCGGAAATTAAGGCAACTATATCTACGTCTTTCGTGACGATCATCGCAAAGCGGATATGGTAGGTCGCTATGTGGAGAGCGTAGAGAAAGATTGGGGAAGGGAAGAAAGGATTCCCAAAGATGATTTACAGGAGACTAGGCTAGGTTACTTCTCCTTTTGCAGCAACCTTGATGTCGAAGCTCAAGTTATTTATCTCAACTACAAAGAGCGTTGGGATATCGAGCAATGCTTCGATTATCTGAAAAATAGCGCCTCTACATCGGCCTCACATGCGCAGACAGATGAATACTTCCGAGGATGGGCCTTCCTGAATCACCTCAGTCTGCTGTATTACTATGGATTACTCAACGCCCTCAGGAACTCAAATCTTGATGGAAAATATACAGCAGCAGACATATTGAAACTAACCAAAAACATTTACCAAGTAGATATTGGAGATGGCCAAGGAGTTAGAATTTCTGCCATTCATAAAAAAACACAAGACTTACTAAACATACTTGAAGTAGATCTATTACGTAAAAACTGAGGTTTCAGTGTTTGAATAGCAATTTTTACGTAAAAGACCCCGCACCGTTTTCCGTCGGCGAGGAGCGTAGAGATTTTTATCCCCCTACCTGTCGCTAAATACTTTTCCTTTTGATTGATATAGTAAACTATTTGTATTATAATCAGCAATGAAAGGAGGTGATTATATGTCTACAGTACCTACTCAAATCCGTATTGATTCGAATATAAAAAAACAAGCCAACGAACTCTTTAGAGAACTTGGGATGGACATGTCCGGAGCGGTTAACATTTTTCTTCGTCAGTGCGTCCTGCGAGGCGGACTTCCGTTTACCGTAGAGGTTCCCAGGTATTCTCGCAAAGTGATGGATGCCATGATAGAGGCTAAGTCCGTTTCCCGTGATCCTGACGTTACGGGATATACAAACATGGACGATCTTAAGGCAGCTCTTGATGAATAAATGCTGACAGTCAAATTCACCACAGCTTACAAGAAAAGCTATAAGCTGATGAAGAAGCGCGGAAAAAACCTTTCTCTTCTGGATGAAGTCATCGACATTTTACGTCAGGGTAAAACGCTTGAAGAGAAATATCATGACCACGAGTAAACGGAAATCTTAAAGGCTTTCGGGAATGTCATGTTCAGCCTGACTGGCTTCTCATCTATCTGATAGAAGTGGCCGCGCTGAAATTTCTCGTAATGCTGCTCTTCAACTTTTCTATGTTCCTCGCAGTACTGCTCGCCCTCTTTGACGGAAAAGTTCTGAAGAGCCGAACCGTGAATGCGGTGTACCGTGCGGACGGAGAAAATCAGTATTCCTGCGATTTCCTCCCAGGTGCAGTTATCGACATATCGGTAGCGCAGTACCAGCTGTTCTATAATGGGCCCGTAGATCGCCAGGGGAGTCAACTTCTCTTTCATTTAATCGCACAAGCCTACGAGAAGCGCAGCTTGATCATCCCGACTAATCTTGAGTTTTCAAGGTGGGGCAGTATTTTCTCCGACGAGCAAATGGCAGCAGCTATGATTGATCGGCTAGTCCATCACGGTCATTTGTTGCTCTTTGAAGGCAAAAGTTACAGATTAGAATATGCGTTAATGAGGCAAGGATTAACCGAGAATATTGAAGAAACGATGCCATAGGCATCAAATTCCACGTCATTCAGCTCACGTAACGATAACAGGGAATTCCTGATGCTCATTTCAGAGATTTTTAATTGACAGAACACAAACGTTATAAAGATAGTTCCAAAGGAGAGCAAAAATGGTGAAAAGAACAAAGATTAAGTTTTTATTATGTGCTTTAGCTATTGTGATAATAGTGGTCTCTTGTCTATTGGCTCTGCATTATAGAAGGATTCCAGAGAGTCAACCTCTCTACCAAGCAGAATACGTTACGGTTGAAGGTCAGTTTTTAAATACGAATGAGGGATTTTATTTCACTGCCTCAGACAACAATCCCATGTTTGAAGGAAAGCCTATTGTGAAAATGTCTGCGGCAGATAAGACAGTAGATTTCAATTGCTTCAAAAGTGGGGACAGGATTTTCATAAAAATATTAACCATCGGTGAGTTAGATCCACCTGTCATGGACGTTTACCAAGTCAATTTACAAAAATCAGGTTCAATTGATGAGATAGATAAAAATATCGGAGCGATCATGGAAAAATACGGGCTTTCTGTGCGATGAAAACCACTGTTGAGGAAGGTGGGATGGTTTAACGTATTGAGAATAGGTTGAAAATTCATATAAAATAAGCAAATCAAAAGACAGGATTTTATATGAAAAAGAATTCAGAGGTTCCCTGAAAAGCTAAAAAGAGGGGGCAAGTAACTGCCCCCTCTTTTTTCTATCTTTATAAATCACTAGCTTTCGGATATTTCTTCGTATCAAAAGTATTGAACTCCGAAAGATCTCCGGCATCATAGCCCTTCTTAAACCAGCGAGTTCTCTGCTCGCTCGTTCCATGGGTAAAAGACTCCGGAACGACCCGGCCTTGGACTCGCTTTTCTATGGCATCATCGCCGATCACCCACGCCGTACCAATGGCCTCTTCTATGTCTCCTTCATCCAGATAGCCTTGCTTATCTTGATGCTTAGCTACCACTCCTGCCAAATAATCCGCCTGCAGTTCCAAGCGTACCGACATAGCATTGGCCTCCGCCTTGGAAAGGCGCTGTTGGGCTCGGTGGACCTTATCTAGGATCCCCAGACAATTTTGTACGTGGTGACCGACCTCGTGGGAGATCACATAGCTCATGACAAAGTCACCCTCCTCGGCCCCAAATTTCTGGACCAACATCTGGTAAAAGGAAAGGTCCATGTATATTTTTTCGTCTGCTCCGCAATAAAAAGGCCCGACTCCCTTGTCGGCCGCCCCACAGCCCGTCTGGATGGCATCTTGAAAAACCGACATCTTCGGTTCACGATAGGACGCCCCATATTTGGGTAAAAGCTCATTCCATGTATCCTCGGTATCGGCAAGAACCACGGCGCTGTACTGGTAGAGTTCTTTTTCTTCCGGGGTAAACTGGACTTCCTCCACCTGAATCCGAGGAGGAGCTTGGACCTGGGTGCCCGCTAAACGGAGTAAAAGGGGATTGCCGGTAAAGAGATACACGACCAACCCCACTAGGGCGAGGGTCCCGCCTCCAAGCATCATGCCCCGGCTACTACCCCGGCCACCTTTTTCTATGTTCGAACTCTTTCTTCTACCTTCCCACTGCATAATATCCTCCTCTTGGAAAAGCCTAGCAAAAGCACTACTTTGCTAGGCTAGTACTTTTTTGCTCTGGGTACTTTACTTTCTTTTGCGCTTCGTTCTCTGTATAAATTTTAAGCTTGGCGCTCTTCTTTGGTCCTATCTACAACGTAAGCCCCGGCTACTCTGTAGCTCCGGGTCATATTAACGATTTACGTCAACAGCGTCCAAGCACCATTAGCGTCTATTTGTGCCTCTTCTGAGTCTGGGGCATAGACTCGAGGATTAAAGGGAATCGTTACGTCAATGTGGGAAGGATGAATGGAAAAAGCCTCTCTCCCATACTTGCGAACGATCATTGGAACCCCATGTCCGGTATGTTCTACGATTCCCAACGTTAAGAAGACTCGCATGAGAGTTGGATTTCTGGGATAACTTACCCCAGAATAAAACTCCTCCTCCGTGAGCCCCGGTGGCAGCCCCCCATGTGACGTAAAAAAGACCCGGTCTTCATAAAAAGCCACTAAGGGCTCAGTCATAGTCCAATCATTATGGACCAACATGTTAACCAAGGCCTCGTTAACACACTTTTCATCATATAGGTACTCATCCAGCCGCGGACGAACATCTGTACTCGTGCGGCAGATATTCTCCGCATTCAACCTACTTTTTAACTCTTGATACGCCAAGTAAAGAGAATGGCCCCCATAATCACTTCGCTGGGAAATTGCTGTCTTATCCAAGCCAACAAACTTGACAAAGATGAGAGGCACTCGATTCTTATCAGCTAAAAGTTCCGCCAGAACATTATAGTGACCATCATCCCTTCTCAGACGAAATGAAGCCTCAAAGGCTGTCTGATCAATATGGTAACCCCGATCCGCTAAAAGAATTATAAACATCTCAAAGGTCAACGGTTCCGAAAGCGACCTGGCCATCAACATGAAATCTTGTGGCACAAATTCTGCTACTGCTTCACTGTCCATCTCGGACTTTTCCGACTCAACATATGGGGCCATGGCTTTCTCCTCCTTTGCTCCAGCCTAGCAAATTCCCCCCATTTTGTCTATTTTGCCTTTTCATAGGGCCTGTGCTATTCTGGTTTGTCTCATCAAATCATCCTACTCATCCTACCCGCATAGCCCTTTCCCCCAAAGAGGACCAATGATAGATTAGAAAGGACAAGCCTAACATGCCAATTCCCCCTCGTCATCCCAGCGCTCCCAATAAAGCTGTCTCTCCCAACAACCGTATCGCCCCTAATGGGAGCACGGCTCGCAGCAACCAAATGGCTTCTAACAACCGCCTGGCACCCCATACCCCCTTGGCTCCAAAAGCCCCTGTAGGCAGCCAGCGCCCAATCTCTCAACAAAATACCATGCCAACTCGCCCCTCCATGGCCCATCCGCAGTCAGGGGGCGTGCACGGCAAGCGCCATCGTGGAGCCAAGATCCTCGTAAGCCTGGTTTTGGTCTTGGGACTATTTGCTTTATGTAAGACGGCTGGCATCTTTTCTATGCAAGAGGATACGGCAGGTGAACATCAAAAGAAAAACTTTGCCTCGTGGTTCCAGAAAGGAGAGAAGGTATCCATGCAAGACTTGGCTCACCTCGCTGAAGACCATGCCCATGACCTCTTGGGGGCCCAGGATACGATTTTAGGGGCCATTGACGAGGCTGGCGTAGATGTTCGCAATGTCTCCTACCTTTTTATCCCCGACCATCCAGCCCAATATATGGGGGCTGAAAACGGGACCCAGGCCGATGTGCCTTATTATAACCAGAGAGACCCCCGCTGGGGAAAACTCTCTTATGGAACTGACGGGACCCAGACCTTAGGGGAAAATGGCTGTGCGATCACCTCCTTGGCCATGGTTGCCGCCTATTTTGACGGCCATACCACACCGGCAGACGTCCTGGCTTGGAGTGGCAACACCTTCTATGCGCCGGGCCAAGGCACGAGCTGGAGTATTTTCGCCAACTTTGCCTATGCATGGGGCTACGAAATCCAGGAATTAGGAGCTTCTTACCAAGCAGCTACCAATGCCCTCGATGCAGGCTATCTCCTCATCGTCTCTGTTGCCCCCGGAACCTATACCAAAGTGGGCCATCTGATGGTCCTGCGCGGGCATCAGGGAGATAGTGTCTTTGTCAACGATCCCAATGACGGCCCAGATAAATTCCACAGCATCCGGCCCATGCCAGCGAGCACCATCTACAATGAAGCCTTCAATTATTGGGCCTTCCGTCCCCTGGCCCCTATCACGCCTCCAGAAGCAACCAGCCCCTCTTTAACAAATACTCCCGAAGAGCTTCCACCAACCCCAGCGACCGCCCCAGATATGGCTAAGCAAACCCCAGATACCCCTCAAAGTCCAACAACCCAAGGCCCTGCCACACCTCAAGCTAAAACTACGCAAAGTCCAAATCAGCCGGCTAAACGGGAGGCCGACCTAGCTGATCTCTATTTAGCGGACCCTGACCAGGTCGCATCCCTATGGGAGGCAGGATCAAAGCAGGAAACGGATGGCTTTTGGGAAGACTAGGCGAAAGTTCTTTAATACCCGTTTCAAAGCTGCTAAATACGACCATAGAAGACGTTAAGAAATAGTAAGGTCCTTGTAAATCTTGCGTAAAACTCCTTTTCCTCCTATAATTGACTCGTATATCCTTCCACATGACACAAGGATATCCTATCGAAGAATCGAATTTTAGGAGGTTCTGATATGAGAAAACAAGTAGTAGCGGTGTTTTTGGTCCTCAGCCTGGTATTTGGCTTAGTGGCCTGTAGCCAACCTGGTGGCAATCTGCAAAAGACAGAAACAAGCACTCCAGCCGCAGCTGAAGAGAGTAAGGCCGGCGAAGCTGGTGAGAGTAAGGAAGCTGAAACTCCTGCCGAAAGCAAAGAAGCCGAGAGTAAAGAAACCGAGAGTCAGGAAGCAGCCCCTAGCGCTGATGCCGAGAAGCAGGGCGAAGAACCCAAGGCCGAGGGCGATTATCACATCGGCATTGTCACAGGCACAGTAGCCCAAAGTGAAGATGAGAAGCGGGCCGCTGACCAAGCCGTAGCAGACTATGGCGATGCCACCGCAGGTGGGAAGATCGTTACAGACGTCTACCCTGACAGCTTCATGGCTGAGCAAGAGACCACCATTTCTAAGATCGTCGCTATGGCAGATGACCCTAAGATGAAGGCCATCATCGTCAACCAGGGTGTTCCTGGAACCTCAGCCGCCTTCAAGCAAGTCCGGGCCAAGAATCCAGACATCATTCTGATCTGCTGCAACTCCCAAGAAGATACAGCCATGATTGAAGATGCGGCCGACTTTGCCTTGGATGTCGATAACGTCTCCAGAGGTTATTGGATCATTGCCGCTGCCCAGAAGATGGGGGCCAAGAAGTTTGCCCACATCTCCTTCCCCCGCCACATGTCTATTGAGCTACTTGCTTTGAGAAGAGCCATCATGGTGGAAGCCTGCAAGGAACTGGGTGTTGAATTTATCTCTCTGACCGCTCCTGACCCAACCTCCGATATCGGAATTCCAGGGGCCCAACAGTACGTTGCTGAAAATATTGGTCCTTGGATCGAAAAATACGGGAAAGACACTGCCTTCTTCTGCACCAACGATGCCCACACCGAGCCTCTGCTGAGAGGAATTGCCCAGGGTGGAGCTATCTTTGTAGAGCAAGACCTGCCTTCGCCTATCATGGGTTATCCCGGAGCCTTCTCTGTCAATCTGAAGAAGGAAGCTGGCGATTGGCCCGCCATCAACAAGAAGGTTGAAGAGGCCGTCGTCAAAGCTGGCGGCAAGGGCAGAATGGGCGCTTGGGCCTTCTCCTTTGGTTACACCTCCACCATTGCTTGCGTAGACCGGGTCGTGGAAATCATGGCCAACGGTGGCAAGATTGATGATATCCCTGCCATGAAGGCAGCCTTAGAGAAACGGACCCCAGGGGCCAAGTGGATGATCAACAATTACGTTGACCGGGCTTCGGGCGAAACCAAAGCCAACCACGCCTTGATTGCCCAAGACACCTATGTCTACGGCCAGGGCTTCTTGGGAATGGATAAGGTTACTGTTCCTGAGAAATTCTTGAACATCAACGTCAATGACGTCAAGGTAACGGACGACAACGCTGACTAAGGCTTGGCCTGAAGCTGGCAAAAAAGTCCATTCTATGACAACAAAAAGGGCGAAACGTAATAGAAGGAGGGGAAAAAGTCTCCAACGATGGAACCTTTTTCATGCTGTTCGCTAACATAACGATGCATCTATGCGTGTCCAGGGAAGGATAGAAGCATGAACGAAAAGGCCAACGGTCTCACGATTGTTGGCCTTTTTTGCTAACAAGATTTAGGACAAAACAAGGGTATAACCATATGTACTGGGACAAATAATCACTTTTGTTTTGTTAGACGGTTCACAGGAGGTAAGAAGTTGAGTGATAATTTACTGAAAGTGAAAGAAGTCTCCAAGAGCTATTCAGGAAACCAAGTCTTAAAGGGCGTGAACTTTGACTTAGGGAAGGGAGAAATTCTAGGCTTAGTTGGAGAAAATGGGGCTGGGAAGACCACCCTCATGAATATCATATTCGGCATGAGCGTCATTGCAGAAACGGGAGGATTTGAGGGAGAAATCTTACTAGACGGCAGGCCCATCTCCTTTAAGAGCCCTGTCGATGCCCTCAAGGCTGGGATTGGCATGGTCCACCAGGAGTTTAGTTTGATCCCTGACTTTACGGTAGCCGAAAATATCACCCTCAATATGGAAAGAACCAAGCCATCCGTTCTTTCGAAGGTTCTAGGTAAGCGTTTGGAGAAAATTGATGTCCCCACCAATATTGAATTGGCGGGCAAGTCCCTCGATGAACTGGGTGTCGCCATCAATCCTCAGACCAAGGTCAAACAGATGCCAGTAGGCCACAAGCAATTTATCGAAATTGCCCGGGAAATTACCAGAGAAAATACAAAACTCATTATCATGGATGAGCCTACCGCTGTTTTGACCGAGACAGAAGCAAATATTCTCATCACCGCCATGAAGCACTTGGCGAGCTTGGGGATCTCGATTATTTTCATTACCCACCGTCTCCGTGAGATCAAGGCGGTGTGCGATAAGGTTGTTATTCTTCGAGATGGGATCATGGTAGAGGATAAACCCGCCAAGGATCTGACCATCCGGGAAATGGCCGACAAGATGATCGGCGGCCATAGCCAACACGACGATGACGCCATAGAAAAGGCCAGAAAATTCAACCGAGATGATGTCGTCATGGAGATCAAGGACCTCCGGGTCAAGATGCCGGGAGAAGAGGTCCAAGGACTGTCGGCCCGGATCCTCAAGGGTGAGATCTTTGGTGTAGCCGGCCTAGCTGGACAAGGGAAACTTGGTCTCCCCAATGGAATCTTAGGAACCTACCCCTGCCAGGGTCAAGTCACTTTTCAAGGTGAAGACCTGCCTTTGGGCAAAACCCATGAGATTCTTAAAAAAGGTATCGCCTTCGTCTCCGAAGACCGCAGGGGAGTGGGTCTCCTCTTGGATGAGCCGATTGACTGGAATATCTGCTTTAATGCCATGCAAGTCAATGACCGCTTCCTTAAGAAGATTGCTGGTATCAGACTCAGAGATGAGGCAGCTATGACAGAGGCAGCCCAGCAATACATTCAGAAATTTGAGATTCGGACGACAGGTCCTAAACAAAAGGCTGGGGCCCTCTCCGGGGGCAACCAACAAAAGATCTGTCTAGCTAAGGCCTTTGCCCTCAATCCCAATTTCCTCTTTGTATCTGAACCAACTCGAGGCATTGATATCGGGGCCAAAGCCTTGGTTCTCGAGGCCCTGAGAAAAGCCAACAAAGAAGACGGGGTGACCATTGTCATGGTTTCCTCCGAACTGGAAGAACTAAGGTCAATCTGCGACCGGATTGCCGTCGTCACCGAAGGCAAGATCTCCGGGATCTTGCCTGCACATGCAGCCCCCGCCCAATTCGGCTTGTTAATGGCCGGAGAACCCCTTGAGGAAGGAGAACAATTTTATGAATATCAAACAGCAAGTAAATAAGATTGGGGTTCCCCGCCTCATCATTGGCCTCTTCCTACTGATTCTATTGGCCGTGGCCCCCATGGTAGGGATCAACTTTCCCCGATCCATGGAAAACGTCGTAGGCCGAGTCGGGATGTTCTCCATTTTGGTTCTCTCCTTAATCCCCATGATCCAGTCGGGCTGCGGCTTGAACTTCGGACTCCCCATCGGGGTCATCGCAGGGGTCCTGGGAGCCGTCACCAGCATAGAATTTGGCTGGACAGGCTTTGCGGGAATATTTGGGGCCATGGGAATAGGGATTGTGATTGCCCTTGTTTTTGGCTTTTTCTACGGACTCTTGCTCAACAGTATCAAAGGGGATGAGATGTTGATTGCCACCTATGTCGGCTACTCTTTCACGGCCCTCATGAGTATCTTTTACGTCATTTCTCCTTATAAAAACCCCGTTTCGGTCCTCTCTTATCAGGGCCGGGGTCTCCGCCAGCAGATCCCAGTTGGGGATTATTGGATGAAGACCGTTGAATTGAGCACGGGGATGAAGAAGAGTGTCGGCCTCCTTTCGGACTTTTTGAGCTTTCCCATCGGGAATAAATTTCGCTTTCCCACGGGGATGTTCCTCATTTTTATCCTCATGGCCTTCCTGGTTTGGCTCTTTTTTAGGACCAAGGCTGGTACAGCTATGACTGCTGTCGGTTCCAACCCTGATTATGCTAGGGCAGCCGGGATCAACATCGATCGGTCCCGCCTCCTCTCCGTCATGTTATCTACAGCCATCGCCGCCGTTGGGATTATTGTCTACGAACAGGATTACGGGTTTATTCAACTCTATACGGCACCACAGACCTTCACCTTCCAGACTGTGGCTGCCATTCTCATAGGCGGGGCCAGTATCAACAAAGCCACCATTACCCACGTTCTCATCGGGACCCTCCTCTTTCAAGGGATCTTAACCATGACCCCCGTTGTAATTAACGGGGCCCTATCGATCGACGTCTCGGAGGTCCTCCGTCTCATCGTCACGAACGGGATGATTGTCTATGCTCTGACAAGGAGGAATAAAGAATGAAACCTACACAAAAATATCGCAAACTTATTGTCCCTGCCCTATTTATTGTCATTTGCGCCTTAGGGATTTGGATCGCCAAGCCACCTGTGTCCTTTATTACAGGTGAATTGGCCCGGAGGATGGTCCGCAACTCCTTCCTCGTTCTCTCCCTCATCATCCCCATTTTGGCGGGCATGGGCATCAACTTTGGCATTCCCTTGGGGGCAATGGCAGGCCAAATCGGCCTGGTCTTTGTCACCGACTGGGGGATTAAGGGCTGGCAAGGGCTCCTCGTGGCTGCCCTCATCGCCCTCCCCTTAGCCATCCTCTTAGGCTGGACCTCCGGCCACATTCTGAACCGGGCCCGGGGCCGAGAAATGATTACCTCCATGATGTTGTCTTTCTTCTTTCTCGGCGTCTACATGCTCTTTTTACTCTATCTCTATGGGAGCCTTATCCCCTACACCAACCGTAAAATCATCCTTTCCCAGGGCTATGGGGTAAAAAACGCCTTAACCTTAGACATTGCCAAGGGCTTTGATCAACTCCTCAGCTATGAAGTGAAGATTCCCCTAGGCGAACAAATGATCCAGTTCACCATTCCCATTGTCACCATTCTTTTGATCGTTGCTCTTTGCTTTTTCATCATCTGGTTTAAAAAGACCAAGCTGGGCCACGACATGCGGGCAGTAGGCCAGGATCAAGTCGTTGCCAACACCGCAGGCATGCAGTCGGATAAGATTCGGGTTCAATCGATCATCCTTTCGACGGTCTTTGCCGCCTTTGGTCAGTTGATCTACCTCCAAAATATCGGGACCCTCAACACCTATGCAGGCCAAGACCAGACGGCCCTCTATGCCGCCGCCTCCCTCTTGGTTGGAGGCGCTAGCATCGCCTCTGCAACCATCCCAAACGCTATCTTTGGTACGGCCCTCTTCCACCTCATGTTCATCATCATGCCCCTTGCCGGGAAGGCCCTCACCGGAGACGCCATGATTGGGGAGTATTTCCGGACCTTCCTTAGCTATGGGATCGTCACCGCAGCCTTGATGATGCACGCCTATGAGCGTCGGGCCGCTGAGCAAATCGCCGACGAAAACCAGAGCCAGGGCCCTGAGGCCGAAGTCCAAATCAAAGATAAGACCGCCAAAGCCGCTAGCTAGGCGCTCACAAGGTGCAAGCTGAATAGACAACAGGCGATTGGTAAGCACGCACAAAAGCGCTAGCAAGCGCAAAATACAATAGCATGCGCAGTATCCAGCCCCTATGGTAATCATAGGGGCTGTTTTTTGTTATGTATATTGCAGGTGTATATTGCAGGTGTAGATTACATTTGAACGCAAGCTTATCCATATTTTTCTTCATCGCCATTTTATTTTAATCTATCTTGCTTTTCTTCTATTTTGATCGATCTTACTTTTCTTCTGTTTTGATCGATCTTACTTTTCAATCAAATCTTCAATACTACAACCCAGGGCCTTTGTCATCCGATACAATTTTTCTACACTTGCCTTGTTGATGTTCATTTGGTGCTGCTCATACATCTGGATGGAGCGAAGGTTAACGCCCGACGCTTCTGCGAGGGCAGCCTGGGTATATCCGTAGGTGGTCCGAAGGCGTTTCAGATTCGTCTCTCTAAAGACTTCTCTAATCTTTGCATCCGTAATCTCTACAAATTTAGAAATATCGGCTTCATGGAGGGTATCGTACATTTTCTGAAGCTCAGTAAAGGAAAGGGCTTTGAATATTTCCGAATAGCTCCTGTCCGAGTACCACTGATAATAGGCGACAGCCCAGCCGATCCAATATTCCCTAGAGCGGCTGAAACTTTCTACTGGTTCTATATCAAGGATTTTACCAGTCGTCTCAAGCACGACATCCAAGGCGATCTCAATCCCGCTTTTTCCAGCAACAATAGACGGCTCGCCCTTTGCCATTCGTCGGCTTACAGAACTAACGCAAAAAAGATTCACGAAGTCCTCACCTGATATACCACAGGCATTCACAGCATAGTCGAAAGCATCGCCTAGGGCAGCCTGGGCCTTACTCAGGTAGATTTCGCGGTATGCGCGGATCATCATTGGTAACCCCTCCTCTTATGATATCTTGTACTTTAGCCCTTCTTGCCACAGGCGTTTTAGTCGCAAATAATCGGTGATCAACCAGGACCGCCATCCAGTTGAGTATGCTATAATCCGAGCTGTTAAGCCTTAATATTTTCAAATACTCCGTGTCCAATGTATAGCGATTGGCAAATCCATCTTGCATAGATGAAACTGCCCATTCTTTTGCAAGATCCTTGCTCTCCGTGCAGTAAAAGCCCAAGCCAAAATCGTTGTTCTTCCGTCCTGCACCAAAGATTGGTTTCTTAATGATTTGCTGAGAGCCATGATATATCGTCAGCAATGTTTCCATGACGAATCCCTCCCGTTCCTTTTCATTATATCGGCGCAGTGATACCATATCAAGCATGACAGGGCTATGTGAAATAGGAATTCTGATGCCCCATTCAGAGATACCTACTGCATTAAACACATATGCTTATCTTAGAAAGGAGCTTCCATGCCCTTAGCCAACATTTCTCAACCGGATATCCTCCCCATTACCCCTCTCCTTCGCCTACGAAAGTTTGAAGAGGGAGTTTACGAGGGGCCTCACTTTTCAGCCTTGGACTGGTATCAAGACCTAGACCTGGTCTACCTGGTTGATGGGGTGAAAGAACCCTATGACAAAGACATGCTAGATCGGATGTATCGCTACCTAGCCAGCCACGGGGAACTCTACTGGATTGAAACCAGGGGGCCAAGCAAAGACGCCCCTTTTGTCCCCATTGGAGACGTCACCCTGTGTGTAGACGACCTGCCAATCGTCATTGCTAACCCCGCCTATCGGGGAAAAGGCCTTGGCCGTCAAGTCCTCCAAGCCCTGGTTCGGCGAGCTGAAGCCTTGGGCTGGCAGGAAATGGGAGTCAAGGAAATCTATTCCTTTAATTTACCCTCTCAGCGCTGCTTTCAGAGCGTAGGCTTTACCCCCCTATACCCAACCATGAAGGGCATGCGGTATCGTAAAGTACTGGGGAAGCAAGGCCTAGAAGGCAATAATCTTGCAGGCCAAGAAACTCAAATCAAAACAAGCAAAGCAAATGCCAGACAAGCGAGCCCTGAAGGCCCTGCAGATAGCCCCGCTCCTAAAGGGGCCAGGTCTGGGCGTGCCAAGTATTTCATGACCAAGGACCAGGACGTAGACCACGATGTCTTCGAATGGGCCAGGCCAAGCGAAGTGGAAGCTTTTTGGAGGGAGGACTCCCTCTACCTAGCTGAAGATGATTTTGTTGACCTGCAGGGAGAAAAGCTCTTCCAAGAGGCCCTGCCAGCAGGGACCTTTCAGTATTATGGGCCATCCCAAATCGATCATAAGGCCTGGGACCAGCTCAAAAAAATTGCCACATGTCACTACCCCCAGGCCCTGCTCCTCCTCCAAGAAGCCGACCCCTGGGTCCAGGCCTGTTTGGCGGAATATTCCCATTTCATGATCTACGGACCCTAGGCCAGCTTGAGAACTTTAGGTGGCATATAGGAGGCACATATGGATTTCAATACCAAACTCAATACAAGACTAAATAGGCATCACTCTAGAAAACCCCGCTCTCCGCTAGGAAAAGGAATCGACTTTGCTCTATTTATCCTGGTGGTCTGTCTTTTCGTCGGCAACTGGATCTTCCCTAAGCTGAAAGGACCGACACCCCCGCCAGGACCAGGGCCCTTTTTCCCTAAACTGGAGAGATCTGCCCGGAAAGAGGCCTGGAAAGAGCTCGAGACCTCACTTCCGTCGGAAACCCTGTTGGATAAGGAAACAATTACAGAAGAAGACCTGGCCGACCTAGGCTGGAACCGGGGAACCTTCCCCGACCGCCTAGCCTCCTTAGAATACCATTACAAAAAACACCACGAAGAGCTTCCTGTTACAAATATTCCCGCCTACCTGGAGGCTGCGGTGGCCTGTCGCCAAGATGTCAATGACCACCCGGAGGACTTTCGGGCCTCTCCCAGTTCAGGAGAGCTTGAAGCTACCAAATACAAAAATCGCAAGGACCGACGCTTTATTATTTTAACCGTTCCGGATCAGGAGATCCTAAGCTTTGGTCGCTAAAGAAGCGATGGCACCAATAACGGTGGCGCTTTTGGGTTTTATTTCCATACTCAATGGCCTGGACCGGACAACCGGCAATACAAGCCATACAGTGAGTACAATTCTTCCCCCAGACCGGGCGAGGCGCTTGGCGACCCGCTTTTGAGCTAACTTGTGAGCCCATTTTTGATTCTCCTCCGACCTTGGTTTGGGTCGTCCCTGTAGCCTGCGCTTTTTTACTAGCGGTGGCATCCCCTTCCAAATGGATATTATTGCAGACACAGACTCGGGCGCATTTGCCGCAGCCTATACAAGCATCCGTAACATAAAACGGATCCGCCTTCACCATGAAACGAAAGAAAAAATCGTGGACGAGGGAAGATTTGAGGCCATCGAAAAGATGTTTATCTTCAGCGGGGAGAGGGCGGGCCTCCTGGATGTACATCGCCGCCTCATCAATCACGGGAAGGGCCCGCTCCAAAATGGCCTGGGCAGACTGAGGGTCGGGCGTGGGGAAAAGGGCTAGGTAGTTTTCCGGCATGACAATGGTCCGGAAACCCAGGAAGGCAAAGGACTTTTCTTGACATAGCTCCTTGACGTAGCGGAGGGCATTGCCGGTGTCGGACCCGCAGGTCAAAAGGAAATAGGCCTGGTGGTTCCCTTCAAAACTTGATTTTCTGATCCAATCTCGAAAAATCAAGGGAACTTGCCAGGAATAAGTGGGACAGCAAAAGACATAGGGGCGGTCTGACTGAAAGGCACCCGCTTTCCCAGCTTTCATAAGGGGGCGGCTGTCAACCACCTCGTCTCCGGTCAAAAGGCCAAGGCGGTCGGCCACCTGTTTGGAATTTTCAGTTCCAGTGAAATAAATAATCATCCTACAAATCATCCTTTCATTTTTTGCGGTACCAGGCTGCCGCCCGTAGTCCACACGAGCTTGCTCCCCTGGGCCCAGAGTGGCTGGGCCTCCGGGTGCTGGTTGAAATAAGCCAGGCCCGCAAAGCCTGCCACGGCAGAAGGCTCCAAGTAGGGGGCCCCCTCCCTCGCTAACCATGCTCGCAAAAAGGTCATGAGCTCAGCATCCGTCACGGTAAAAATCCCAGCCAAGAGGGGAGAAAGAAGACGGGTAACGAGGCCAGAGGGCCTAGGGCAAGCCAGACCGTCGGCTATGGTCTGGCCCGAAAGCCCCCAGGAGTGGATATCCGCCTCCTCGTAGAGCCCACTTGCCATCCCAGCTAAAAGCGAGGGGCAGGCCACCGGTTCTACAAAGAAACAATGGACGGCATCTTTATAGATTCGTTTCAACCCGTACGTAATTCCACCAGGGGCCCCGCCCACTCCGGCAGGAAGGAAAACAAAGAGAGGATGGTCTGGGTCCACCACCACTCCAGCCTGATCTAGCTGGGTCTGGAGGCGGGAAGCAGCCACGGCATAGCCCACAAAAAGATCTTTGGACTTTTCGTCATCAACAAAATAGCTCCGAGGATTATTTGCTGATTCTGCCCGTCCTTGGGCCACCGCCTTGGTGTAATCTCCGGCATATTCGACGACTTCGGCCCCCCGCTCCCGTAAAAGCGCCTTCTTCCAGGCCGCCGCCTCCACCGACATATGGACCCGGACCCGAAAGCCCAGGGCTGCCCCCATGATGCCGATGGCAAGGCCCAGGTTCCCAGTCGAGCCCACTTGAATCATATGTTGCTGCAAATACTCCCTCACTTTTGGCCTAGTTAACTTGAGATAGGCCTCTCCTCCCTCTTTTAGATCCTTTTCTGTAAGAAATCTTCCCGCCCTGGCGACCTCTTCGGCGTGTTTCAATACTTCATAGATTCCCCCTCTCGCCTTAACGGATCCTGCGATGGGAAGGTTGGCATCTAATTTCACCCAGAAGGGATCGTCGGACAGGGCGTCGCTAGTTTGCGGGTTACAATAGAGGAGGGGAGATTCAATAAGCCCGCCCGCCTCTTGGGTCTCCGGAAAAAGCTTGGCAATCAGAGGGGCAAAGCGCTGCAGCCGCTCTGCTCCCTCTTTGATATCTTGGTCAGAAACAACCAGGGAGCAGAGGGCAGCCGTCTTTTCAAAGGGCAGGTAAGAAGGGTTGGCCCAAAAGGCAGACCGTCCCGCTTGGGCCTCCTTCAGGGCAGGTGGGACAGAGATCACTGTGTCGGATGCGAGGTGGTTTGGAAAGTGGGATGGAGTATTTGTTGAGGTGGATAACATGATAAAAGGCCCTTCCTAGCTTGGAGGATGCAGCTTTGCTCTTCCAAAATGTTTAAAAGCTATTGTAGCTGGGGCCGTCTTTTTTTGCTATTCCAGAAAAAAAAGGGCTATAATTATGGGGAGATTGACCTACCGAAGGAGGTACTTATGGAATGGATTAAACTCATCGGGGTTCTGATCGTTGTGGTCGGTTTTGCCCTGAAATTGGACACCATCGCCGTTGTCGTCATGGCGGGTATTATCACGGGACTCGTAGCCGGCATTCCCTTTATGGATTTATTAGGAATCTTGGGCGAGAAGTTTTTGAGTAACCGTTTGGCAACAATGTTTGTCTTAACCCTCCCGGTCATAGGCCTTTGTGAGCGCTACGGGCTCAAAGAAAAGGCCATTGACCTCATTCAAAAAATCAAGGCCGCAACCGCTGGTAGAATCGCTTCGCTCTATGTAGCTATTCGAACCCTATCGGCTGCCCTGTCCTTACGGATCGGGGGACACCCGCAGTTCATTCGTCCCTTGATCAACCCCATGGCCCAGGCGGCTGCCTTTAACCGCTATGGCAAAGTAGATAGTAAAACAGAAGATGCGATTAAGGGAATTTGTGCGGGAGCAGAAAACGCTGGAAACTTCTTTGGACAAAATGTATTTTTGGCTTCCTCTGGCACTCTCCTCATCGTCACCACTTTGACGGAACAAGGCTACAACCAGGTTACTGCCCTGGATGTTGCCAAATGGTCCGTCCCCATTGCCATCATTTCTATCGTCGTTTCGGTTATCTACAATATCATTTTTGACCGCAAGCTCGATAAAAAATATGGGAAAAGGAGATAACTATGGATTGGGCTGTATTTAATAAAGTAGTAGGCGAAATTGGCTATATCTTGATTGCCTTGATTTTTCTCTTGGTTGGGATCAACGCTTACCGTACCATCGAAGGAAAGAAAAAATATACGACCCTGGCCTTCTGGGTTGTCCTGGCTTTTGCCTTTGCCTGCGGCCCCTACCTCCCCCCTGTGGTTACCGGAATCTGTGTCTGCATCCTAGCTGTTCTGACCGGCATGAAGGGGGTCACCCACGGGAAGGTCAAAGAGCCCTCCCGGGAAGAAGCTCGCAAGCATGCAGATCAACTAGGTTATAAGGTCTTTATTCCCGTCGTCGTTCTTGCCATTGCAGCCGTTTTGATTGCTACAATATTCAACAAGAAGATGTCCGGAGCCGTGGTCCTAGGTCTTTCTGGCATGATTGGCCTCATCGTAGCCCTCTTAGTCACGAAAGCCAAGCCCCAGGTAGCTGTCGGTGAAGGGGTCCGCCTCATGGATAATGTCGGCACGACTGGAATTTTGCCTCAACTCCTCAGTGCCCTCGGGGCCGTTTTCACAGCCGCTGGTGTTGGAGAAGTGATCTCCAAGGGCGTGACCACCATCATTCCCAAAGAAAATCTATTTATTGCAGCTGCGGTATACTGCATTGGCATGGCCCTCTTCACCATGATCATGGGCAACGGCTTTGCGGCCTTCTCCGTCATCACGGTCGGCATCGGCATCCCTTTCCTCATCGAAAAAGGAGCCAACCCAGCCATTTTAGGTGCTCTCGGTCTCACCGCAGGCTATTGCGGGACCTTAATGACCCCCATGGCCGCCAACTTTAACATTATGCCAGCAGCCCTCCTCGAAACCCAAGACCAATACGCCATCATCAAGCGTCAGATTCCCTTCGCCCTGGTCATGCTGGTTATCCACATTCTCCTCCTCTATTTCTTGGCCTTTTAGATTTTTGGCCTTGTACAGTGGGAAAATAGGAACTGATATACTAACAAAAAAGAATGAACAATAAAAGATACACTAACCAAAAAGAAAGAAGGTGCCTATGAAAATACTTTTGACTGGATTTGATCCCTTTGGAGAAGATACCATCAACCCCGCCTGGGAAGCCGTTCGAGCCCTGAAAGTCGACGATCTCCGGGCCGACATCGTGAAACTCATGGTTCCCACGGTCTTTTACAAGGCCGCCGAATGCGTCCAGGCCGCTATTCAAAAAGAAAAACCGGACGTGGTCCTCTGCATTGGTCAGGCAGGCGGCCGTTATGGAATTACCCCTGAGCGGGTGGCCATCAACTGTGATGATGCTAGGATCAAGGACAACGAGGGCCAACAGCCCATCGATAAGCCCATCTTTGAAGATGGGGCCCCGGCCTACTTTTCTTCTCTCCCCATCAAAGCTATGGTGAAAAAGATCCAGACCTGTGGCCTGCCCGCCTCCGTGTCCAATACAGCAGGAACCTTTGTTTGTAACCATCTGATGTATAGTGTTTTGTACACCATCGACAAGAATAAATCCCCCATGATCGGCGGTTTTATGCACGTCCCCTTCATCCCCAACCAGGTCATCGACCGGCCTAATACCCCATCCATGGCCCTCACCGACATCACCAAGGGAATCCACGCCGCCATCGAGGCCATCATCGAAGAAGCCCCGAAAGCCTAACATATACTCCACTACCAAGATCAGCAGCAAGTTAGCCCTGAGGGATGACCCTCAGGGCTTTTTGGTGTGGGGAATATATGTGAGCCTAGTCGTCTTGAGTGACTGGGCGGACCTGGTAGACCGCCCCCAAATGAATGGGACTGGGGAGGCTGGGGTCGGTCTCCTGGAGATCGCCATCGAACCAGACTTCCCAGGTCTGGCCTACAAAAGCCGGATTTTCCAAGGCCTCCGTGGGGAAGCTCTGGGCAGAAAGGGCGATCACTTTTAGCTTGGACGGATCCTCAGGGAAAATAGAGGCAAAAGAATCGGGAACCTGGGTTAGCTGAAAGAGAACCGTGTTTTCCTCGCGGCCCTGAATGGTTCCTGTCATATGGGCCACACAAGAGGGAATCTGCCAAGAGCTAATAGCTAGGTCCTGGAAAATCATCCAGCGTCCATCAATTTTGACCACTACATGGGTACGGTCCAGATACTGGTAGGGGTTGCCAATCCCAAAGGTACTTTGTTCATCGCCGTTCAAATGGGCCAAGGAGCCCACATGTTTTTTGATGGTTCCATTCACGGCATACCCCTCCCGCCCCTGGGCCACATAGTTCATATTAACGTAGATATGGCCTCGGACCTGGATAAGCTGGTGGTTGACTTGAGCCTGACCTGAGGTAGGTTGCAGGGGGGCCACCGTCGTTTCCTCCTCCGTCTCCTTGGTCTCCTCATCAATGGGGTTCGTCGTTTGGGCTGTCGCTGTCTCTGCTTTCGCCGCCTTCGCCTCCTTCTCTGCTTTCGCCCCTTTTGCTGCTTTCGCTTCCTTCTCCGGTGAGGAGGCCTGGTTTCTCCCCTGGTCTTGCCCTGTATCATCCATCGCAGCGCCCAGTTTATCCGAGTTGGGATAAGCGGTTGCAGAGCTTTCCTGGCTTTCTGAAAGCTCTCCCTTTTCTTTCGAATCCTTTTTTTCTTCTTTACCTTTCCCGCAGGCCGTTAGAGGAACGACAAATAGAAGGGCCAGCAAGCAGAGCCTCATTGCTTGGGCCAATGGGCTGGGTCGAAGTTGAGTTTTTGGCGAACAAAACATGATCAAATCCTATCTTTCGATAGCAACTTGGCATACGGCTAGGGCCTGGAGGGCATTCTCATGGGATGCTGGGGTCACCCCCGCACAGCCCTTGGCATCTACTGCCAGGGGGAGTTCCGGGAAGAAGGCCTTGGTTAAAAGCACATTAGAAATAACACAAATATCCGTGTCCAGGCCCAAGAAAGTCACCTTTTTTAATGGTTCTTTGGCATCTAAAGCGGCCAGAGCTTCCGGCAAGGCCTTCGCCCCGAAGGTCTCCTTGTCAATGGCAGGGGTCTTGCGGAGGGCTTCTAGGTCGGCCTGAATCTCCCAACCGGGCGTTCCCTTAACACAGTGTACCACCGGCAAGTGCTCTCCCTCTTGAGTCGACAAATATTCCTTTGTATGGGTGTCTCTGGTGAAAATCACCGGCCCCGGGAAGTTTTTGACCCGGTCAATCACGTAAGGGACGATGGCCTGGGCTTCAGCAGAGCCAAGGGCCCCATCAATAAAGTCATTTTGCATATCTACCACTACTAATACTTCTTGCATATCTATCTCCTTTATTTATCATCTGACTTTATCATAGCTTTTTTCTAGAACCTGGTCCATGCCCAGGGCAGCCGATTCTGTTATCGCCTAAAGCGATAATAGATCCTGGTTCAGATTCGTTTTTTCTATGGGCCAAGCACCCATTCAAGCCAAGGTCATGCTAAGATAAAAATGCTAGATCCCTGCAGTTTCTGATAGCCCTCTGCTTAAGATCTAGCACTTTTTTTGCCCAAAATCGGGCAGGCAAGGAGAAGGCAGAGAGGGAATATTTGTTCAAGCGTCTTTTCTTTGAAGTTATGCGTCATTTTCGCCTGGATACTGGGCTGCCAGGGCGTTTTTTTTGACTTATGAGGATTTTTTTGCTAGACTCATTGGCAAGTGGACAAGAAGATTTTTCATAGACAGGACCCATCCTGGGCCGGATGAAAAGCAGGTCTTTTTGCCAGATGAAGAATGTTTATTCGCACCTTAGCTCACGGAGCTGAAAGAAAGAGGTAGAACAATGGAAGATAAACAAAACAAGCCAGTAGAGAATCAGCCTGTACAAGAAGTCCAAGTCGCAGCGGCAGAAAATCCTGCAAACCTGCCTACCGAGGGCCATCTGACCTTTAAAGAGGATGTCATCGCAAAGATTACTGCGATCATCGCCCAAGACATTCCCGGTCTCTTGTCTATGAGTGGAAACTTCCTTTCGAGCATGAAGCAGGCTTTTGGCCAAAGCAATCTGACCAAGGGAATCACCGTAGAGATTGTTGACGATAAGGCAGTTGAGTTAGGGCTCGAGATTATCTTAGAATATAACCAGTCTGCTCCTAAAGTTCTAGAAGAGTTAAAGAATCGGATCGGTAAGCAGCTAGACTTCATGACTGGGATGAAGCTGACGGAAATTAATGTCCGGGTGGTTGATACCATGTCAAGAGAAGAGTTTGAGGGCAAAGATGGGAAAGCTAAGAAAGAGGAAGCCATTCCCGCACAAGAAGTCAAAGCTACTATCGAAGGCCCCGCTGTAGACGCTAAGCCATAGTCTTTTGATGTAGACGAGGTCGCTTATGCCAGAATTTCAATATCCCAAGCCAGATAAGATCTGGAGAATACTGCGTCCCTTATTGGGGGCACTTGGCGGTCTGGTCTTTGCCCTCATCTCCCTGTATTATAACTTTTTTGTTGCCCTTTATCTCTTTTTATGCGTGGGCTTGGGCATTTTTATTGCCTACCTCCTGCGTCCAGATGGAGATGGGGCAAGTGCCTTAGTCAACCTTTGGTCTTGGATGACGAAAGAGTTGCGCCGGAAGTTCCGTTAAGGATCATCCTGGTCTGTTGGCATATTTTATTCCGTCTTTTTGAGGACGAATCTCTTACACACAAGGAAGGAGATGTATGGAAACTTCCAAGTTACCCGACCCTAACAGCTTACCCCCCTCCACTCTTGAGTCGGAGACCAGTGAGTCTAGAACTTTACTACAAATTGATCAGGGGGCCTTGGAGAAATCCTTGACCTTAGCCTTGTCACAGTTGCCCTATCTCGTGCCCTATAGCGGTAGGGTGACGGAGGCTGTTCCCAGTCTCAAGGGTGGACGTATGAAGATCAGTCCCGTGGAAGTGAACCGGGAGGACCATCTGGTGGACCTCACCGTTAACTTAGTTTTGGTAGAGGGATCCTCCGGCCCAGACATCTTCAAAAAATTGCAGTCAGACATCAGCGACGTGCTCTGGAAACAATTTTCCCTCCAGCTCCGTCGCCTAGACGTCAAATTTTTTGATTATATCAGCCACGGGGAATATACCCTGTTGCGGGACAAGCTACATCTCAAGGTCCAGGATTAGGACCTAGAGGAAAGGATTCATTTTCTTCATGGCCCAACGTCCAAGATCTCAAGCTAAGCCTGGTCGCCAGGCTCGAAACACCCCCCACCCAGCCCGAAATACCCATTCGGGTTGGAGGGGTTTTTCAAATTTATCTAGCGATACCAATTATACAAATGATCCCGCACAAGGATCGCGGAACCCTGCCCAACGGGGGGCTCGCTCTTTGCCCGGAACCAGCCAGCTTGCTGCAGCAAAAAAGCAGCGTGACGAAGAGGAGTACCGGGCTGCCCAAAAAAGCTCGGCCTCCATTGAAAAAAAACAAAGGGGCCTCGAACGCTTACGGAGGACATTACGCCGCCACCTGAGTGGTAAACCAACCTCCTCCTCTCCTGTCCCCAACCTCCTCCAGGCCACCCTCGGCTTAGGGGGTATGGTTTTTAAGCTAGCCTTTGTAGTCCTTGTCCTCGTAGGTTCCCTAGGGATGGGCTTAGGCCTTGGCATGCTCAATGGCTACTTTTCTACGGCCCAGGAAATTGACGTCATCGACCTGAGCTCCATCAATAAAAAGTCGGTCATCTTAGACAAGAATGGAACCCAAATTAGCCAGCTCTCTGGGGCGGCGACCTTGAGTGAATTCGTTTCGATGGAAAATTTGCAAGATAGCTTCTTACCAAAAGCCTTCATTGCCATTGAAGACGAGCGTTTTTTGACCCATCCTGGAATCGACTTTCGTAGGATTGCCAGTGCGGTCTTTGGTCTCGTGACCAGTGGGAATGTCACCCATGGGGGATCGACTATTACCCAACAGACGGTTAAGCTCCTGACCGGCAAAAATGATATTTCAGCCCAAAGAAAGATCCAGGAATGGTACAATGCAGTCCGTCTGGAAAAGGGCCGTTCTAAAGAGTCTATCATGGAGCTATATTTGAACCTGGTGCCCATGAGTAACAACGTGGTCGGGGTCCAGGCCGCTTCCCAAGTGTATTTTAATAAGAAGGCCAGTGAATTGACCCTAGCAGAAGCGGCCTTTTTGGCAGGAATCCCCAACCAACCTTCCATCTGCAATCCTTTGACGGAGTATGGGCGGCGGAATGCCCTCCGGCGGTCTCGCTTTATCTTGGCTAAGATGTTAGAGCTGGGTTCCATCAGCTCCGACCAATATCTTGCAGCCTTGAATGAAGAATTAAACTTTGATTTTAGCTTTTTGGACCGGAACGATGAGGAAATTCAATCCTACTTTGTGGATTATGTGATTGAGCAGGTGCAAAAAGACCTGGTTAAGCGCCTAGGCTATAGTCCCAGCTTGGCCAATATTGCGGTCTATAACAATGGCTTTACCATAGAAAGTACCCTGGATCCTAAGGTTCAAAAGAAATGCGAGGAGGTCTTTAAGAATAAGTCCCTCTTCGTCCAGGACCCTTCCCAGATTCCAGATAGTCCAGAAGAACCCCAGGCCGCCATCACGATCTTGGATAACGGAGATGATGAATTTGCCTATATCAGAGGCATGGTAGGGGGCTACGGGGAGAAAAAAGCCAACTTTATTTTCAACCGGGCCGTAGACGCCAAACGCCAGCCCGGGTCTTCTATTAAACCCCTTGTCGTTTACACCCCTGCCCTGGAAACGGGGAAAATCAGTATGGCCACGCCCCTCATGGACCGGCCCCTATATTTGGATAGTTCTCGGCCTACAACCCCCTATCCGCTCAACTACTATCGGTCTTATTGGGGCCCCCAGACCCTGGAGTCGGCCCTCGTGAACTCCATCAATACCATTGCGGCGGATATTTACGTCAACTACATCACCCCCAGTGTCGGCCTCTCCTACCTCAAACAATCCGGCATCGATCGGACTGATGAGCCCTATGTCTCAGGGGCCCTGGGCGGTTTTGCCCACGGAATGAGTACCTTGGATATGGCCGGAGCCTATAGTGTCCTGGCCAATAAGGGCCGCTACCGGGAACCCATCGCCTACACCCGAGTTTTAGATAGCAATGGCAATGTAATCTTAGATAATACGCAAAATCCGATTACCCAAGTCTACCGGGAGGAGACGACTTCCGTTATGACAAAGCTCCTCGAAGCCGTGGCTAAAGCCGATCACAACAAGGCCGTCTGTAGTAATACGGTGACGGCAGGCAAGACGGGAACCACAGAAGATTATACGGATATCTGGTTCTGCGGCTATACCCCCTACTACACCGCCGCTGTCTGGTATGGCTATGATAATGCAAATGGCAGAAGGACCCTGATCCCCCTCGTCGATGGGAAGGATTCCGTGTTCATCTGGCGGGCCTGTATGCAGGCTATTCACGAGGGTCTGCCCCCCAAAGACTTCTATCTCTCACCCGGTGTCATCACCCAGGCGGTCGATCCTAAGACGGGCCTCCTTGCCCCAGGTGGAACAGCTGGGATGCCTATGTATTTTATCCCAAATTCTCCCGCCAATCCTTCCGTCTATGCGGTGCCTCAAAAGGACCCCAGGCAGAGAGAGTTAGACCCCAATACGGCCCCCCAACAGGAAACGCCAACGCCCCCCCAGAGGC
>CAKZWV010000069.1 GCA_937922005.1 uncultured Clostridia bacterium
ATCTGTTGTGCAGAATCTCTGTCAACAGAAGGTATATCACTGTTCATAGGCAAATTCCCTTGATCCGATCCGGGTGAAACAGTATCCATTGGTTTATTGTTTTCAATCTGTTGTGCAGAATCTCTGTCAACAGAAGGTATATCACTGTTCATAGGCAAATCTCCTTGATCCGATCGGGGTAAAACAGTGCAACCTGACAAAAGACACAAGCTCAGAAATAATGCCAAAACAAATGAATATTTTTTCTTCAGTTCAGTCTTGTTGGCTACTGTAACAGTCATTGTGTGTGCTAGGCCACTTCCAGCATCTACGCCAATATGGCACTTCATACCGAATCGCCATTCGTTACCCTTCTTTGTCTGGTGCATTTCTGGGTCACGAGATTTGTCTTGGTTTTTGGTAGAACTAGGTGCATTGATAATGGTTGCATCGACAATGGTGCCATCTTTCATAATGTGACCGGTCCCGTCCATAACACGATTAATGGCATCAAAAAAAAGCTTGTTTAACTCGTGCTCTTCCAATAGATGGCGGAATTTGCATAACGTTGTTTCATCAGGAACAGATTCTCTCGTAAAATCTATGCCCACAAACTTTCTCATCGCATAGCTATCATAGATAGCATCCTCCGTGGCTGGATCGGACAGATTGAACCAAATCTGAAGCAAATACATCCGCAGCATCTTTTCAATACCCATGGGTGGACGACCACGCTTTCCCTTGGGGTAGTAGGGCTCTATGACACCAATCCACTCCTCCCATGGAATGATCTCGTCCATGAGTTCCAAAAACTCCTCCCGCTTGGTTTTCGTCTTGCGAAAGCTGTATTCAAAATCGGTAAACAACTGTTGATTCATAGTTTTGCACCACCACTATCTTTGATGTCAGTAGTATACCATTTCCGCTGACTTAATTCTATGGCGATGTATTCAGAGGTTCCCTAAAAGAAGAGCTGGATGAGCCGGAAGGGTGGGGTGAGTAAAATAACGGCCACAGTTGAGATCCCGCTGTGCCCATTCCTATTATCCCAAAAGAACTTCTATTTCGGATGCCGCATCATAGATGGTCATTCCATCAAAAATGTTAGCTTTCTCAAATTGCTCAAAACATTCTCAGAAATCTTTTCCATGACAGCGAAAAACATAGTTTCATCTCCGAAACATTCGAAAATAACCAGTTCCGTAAGGGACGGATTGTCTTCATATTTCTGAGACTGTAGCATATATTTCTTTCCATGGAAGAGAAATTCTTTTTCTGGCCCACCCATAGTGAGAATATCATCTATGAATTCTGATAATGTATTACCAATCATTGTTTAATCCCTTTGAATAATTTTTTGTATTTTTCAAACAGCGGATGTCCGGGTTTAATTACGAACTTATCGGCCTGTCCGTGATGTTCAACTCCGGGTGTACGGTGAACATGAACATGCAGAATAAAGTGTGCCCTACCTAGCGTTACTAGGAACGTTACCTACAAAAGGCACCGCCTGCTTGCGACAGGAAGCACCTGGCGTAGGTCAGCTTATTAGGCCTATACTAGCATTTTCCAAAACCTTGATCAAGAGACTAGGAGACTCCATTCCCTAGCTACCAATTCCCAACGCCTTCCTCCACCATGCCTACTCTTTTTGAAGGTTTTCATCATTTGGGAGCCAACTTTACATATCCACCCCATGCACAATTGGGGAGCAATCTGCCATAATATCCAAGGAAATCGTTCCCCAAAAGGAAGGCTTAACATGGCACCACAATATAGTAAAATCCAGGAATTACTCCAAAGTCGTGCCGACCTCAACGCAAGAATTTCCTACCCCAGCGCAACATCTAAAGCCATCATTAGCGAAAAGCCCAAGGCAAAAGCCATTACTCCAACGTTTGAGTGCTCCCCTTCCGACATCTCCGGAATCAATTCCTCAACCACCACGTAAAGCATAGCCCCAGCCGCAAAACTCAATAGATAAGGCATCGCTGGAACAAATAATCCCGTCAAAAATATGGTCAACAAGGCGCCCACAGGCTCTACCGCTCCCGATAACACCCCATCCCAAAAGGCCTTGGTCTTGCTTACCCCTTGCGCTCGCAGAGGCATCGAAATAATGGCACCCTCAGGGAAATTTTGTATGGCGATTCCTAGAGCTAGGGCCAAAGCTCCACTAGCCGTAATTTCTCCATGACCAGCAAGGTAACCAGCATAGACGACTCCCACCGCCATCCCTTCGGGAATATTATGTAAAGTAACGGCAAGAAGGAGCATGGTCGTCTTAGAAAGCTTGGTTTTCGGACCTTCCGCCTCATCAGACTGGAGGTGGAGGTGCGGAATCACCGTATCCAAAAAGAGAAGAAAAAGAATTCCCAACCAAAAGCCGATAAAGGCCGGCAAAAAGGCCCACCGCCCCCGATCAGCCACCTGATCCATGGCAGGAATCAAAAGACTCCAGATAGAAGCCGCCACCATGACTCCGCTGGCAAAACCATTCATCGCCCGCTGCAGGTCACGATGAAAATCCTTCTTCATAAAAAAGACACAAGCTGCCCCAGCAGAAGTCCCTATAAAGGGGAGCAAAAGCCCCCATAGCACATTAGCGTCCATTTTTCGTTTCGGCCTCCCCCTCTTGCCAGTTTCCTATATCATATCCGCCCGACAAAATAAAATCTCGGAGGAAGAGGTCTGCCTTGATGTTGACCCGAGGCATTGGTATGGGTTTGCCTTCGACTCTCTCAAAGAATTGCTGAGTTTTCTCTTTGTCAATTGTTTTTTTAAGCTCACTCAACTTGCCATATTCATTGATCGTCTCCACTGTCAAGTGCATCTCCATCATATTGCGGAGCATGGCTTCATCCAGGCCGAAAGCTTCCGCCATACGATGAATCTGGTCGTTATGGGCCCTATACTGGTATTCGGTCACATATTCCCGGAAGGTCTTGCCCGCCTCCACCGCCACATCCCCTCGCTCAATATCATGTAAAAAGAGGTTGGCATATTTTTGTTCATCTTGGCTCAAAGTCGCAAAGGTCTTATGAAGCTCTGACAAGGCCTTTTTAATGTCCTCTGCCGAAGCCGAATTCAAATGTAAAACTTTGAGGTACTTTTCAAAGCGGCTATTCATAAAATTTGCATCAATGACTTCTGTATCGATTTCCGTAAGATGACCGACCAGGTCATAAGGGGGCAGTTCCGTTTGCTCCGACGGCCCCATCTTCGGTTCAGATAGCTCCTTATAACGCTTAGCCCAGATGAGATAATCAAACTCAGAAAAAGCCAACTTGATGACGATAGGCTTATTCGTTTGTTCGTTGGTGAGGGAATATTTGCTTTGATTCCAATGGAAACCCTGCAAAGTAGCCGCTTCTATATACTTGTTGAAATCCCTAAAAAGAGCAGCAAATTTTCCACACACTGCCGTATCTGTCGGCAATTTTTCAAAATCTGGGATCCCCGCATCTTGGAAAAGCTTGGCGATATCCTTATAGATTTCATTGAGCTTTTTAAGGTTATGGGGCAATTTATCGACAAAAAGGCCAATCGGCCGGTCGCCTGAATACAGTTGAACAGCCCGCTGAATATTTGCCTTCATGGTATGGGGCTTGCGATAGTAGCGGATCACTCCAAAGGGCTTGTCAGGGCCAAAAAGCCTGTTGGTCCGGGAGAAGGCTTGGATGATATTTTCATATTCAAGGACCTTATCCAGGTAGAGGGTATTCACCCATTTAGAATCAAAGCCCGTGAGCATCTGGTCTACGACAATCAGGAGGTCCAGCTGCTTTTCCGGCTCCAATTCAATCCTTTTGTACTGCTCTTTATGGGCCAAGCGAGAGGAAAGGTCCTTTTTGAAAGCCGCATGGGTGGGAATGGTTGACCGGTGAGCCTCATCAACAATAAAAACCAGGCGTTTGCGGTTGATCACTTCAAGGTCATGGGCATTACCCTCCTCTTCCTGGCGGATATTACTCATCTTTTGAAAACTCATGGCCGCCTCCTATTTCTATTCTAGCTCTCGCTGGAGCCTCTCCCGAACCATCATCAAAGCATAGCCCAAAAGATTTTGTCCTTGCCACCGACTCCGGTCCAAGCGAGCCGGGTCCTGCATCGATAGGCTGATCCCCCATATTTTGTCACGGACCGCACACTCAGCCAAGATCGCATCACCCGTATGGATAAGGCTTTCTGCCAAAGCTGGCTGTTGCGAAAATTTGGCCATTAAGCCTTGATAGATGACAATCTGTCGTATTCCGTTCCAAATATGATCATCGTAGCCGGCCACCTTGCGTCCCAGCGCCTTAATTTGAGCAACATCGTGGGTTTCCATGATCTCCTCTGCGATCTTAACATCACCAAAACAGAGGGCCTTGCGGTGCATCATGCACTGCTCCATGGAAGAATACCTAACCCCATCCAAGGTAAATGGGGAGAGATACCAATTGCTGAGATAAGCATTTTCTTCATCTGGGTTATGAAAACAAATGATCTTCATACATGATCCCCAACTTTTCATACACGATCCCCAACTTTCTGCACGGCAAGCTCCAAGTCAAGATCATGGAGACCAGGATAGGCTCTTTGTAAAAAAGCCAATGGAATGCGTTCCACCAAAACAGCACTAGGTATCGCATAATACCACTGATAATAGGCGTAGAACTCACCAATCCACTGGGGTAAAAAACCAGGAAGGGCCTTCCCTTCCTTAAGAACATAGGACTCCGTCTCGATAAAGTACTCCCATAGCTCCCTGGCACTCATCGTATTGACATAAGCTTGTGACTCATCAATACTCTTACGGGTGTCACTCGCCATATAAGTACGGATAAAGTCCTCCGTATCACGATCCGGGAACTCCTGGGCCACCAAGTCAAAAAGCTTACCCTGATTTTCCACCACCTCTTGAAGATATACCTCAGCATACGCTCGCATAGCTATCACCTCTCAAATAAAGTACTAAATACTTTCGTCACTGTATTCCTATCAGACTCAACGAGATCATGCATTTTCTGTCTTGCAAGTTCATCTCTCTGGTTATATTTATTGTTGAATTCTTTATAGTCAACTAGGATAAGTCTATCCTTTTTTTCGTGTAGGTGTTGGTAGGCAAGTTCGGATTTTATGCAATATTGTATGCCTAGTCCACCTAGTGAAAGAAGCTCTTCCAGAATATCAACATCAATATTATCGCGTACAAACTCTTTTGCTATAAAGAAATAGGAAGCATTGGCCCTCCATCCACGAATAACATCGTACGTACTCGTATCTAGCCCATACTTAGCTATAAACTTCTTCGATAACATTCGATAACGCTTAGAGTCAGAAGCTGCTCTATGCTTCATCAGTTCTGCAAGCCAAATAAGAGGATCATACTGTTCAAAATCTAAGAGATGTAATCCATCCAATTCAAGTGTAAACGTATGAACCCATCCATTGATTTGTTGCGGATGACATACCGCCCACTCTTTAGCAAGGTCTATGTTATCGGTAAGATAAAAACCCCTTCCATAATCATGTTTGTCCAGTCCAAGACCATATCTGGGTACAACTATTTTCTCTGGCGTTCCATGGTAAAGAGTAATACTCCCCAAATCTTCCTCCTCCTCTCCCTACTCCACCTCAGCCCCCTCTGGCTTCGCCAGCAACTTCTTGAAGGCTGCCAGGCCTAAAAGGTCATAGGGATTCCCTTCCAAATCATCGATCATGGCAGACAATTTTCCCTCGGTCGCCGCCATTTCCTGCTCCATGTCAAAGAAGGTGGTAGCGTACTTATCTAGGAGGGTCTGAAGACGACTTGCCAGCTGGTCAAGGATGTTGTCTGGCATCTGCAGAAGGCTTGTCATTAAGGGGTGAATCCATTTAGCTTCTAGAAGCTGATAGGCTTCTTCATCGGTTAGGCCTTCTATGATTTTCTTCGTTTTTGCCTCTAAGCTGGCCGTCTCGGTCTTGAGCTGGCGCTTCAGGTCTTTTTCCAAGTTGTTGAGGGCATCGACTTGTTCTAAAGTCCGGCAAAGGGCAGTAGCCGATTCGGAAGGATCCCCTTGAAGTTCTCTGATCTTCTTAGGAATATTTTTCATGATAAAAGCGTCGCAATTGTCATTCAGCTGTTCCTTGCAACTTTCCTTATCGTCTTCTGACATTTCTTCTAAAATGGCCTCTAGGTCGGAAGGAATCTCACCCAGCTTTCGCTCTAGGTCTTGTAATTGTAGATATTCGTCTTGTAATATGGTTCTTTGTACCAAATCAAAGGAAATAATGCGTCCCAGCCAACCTTCCTGAACTTCCTGATCCTTCCCCGCTCTCTTTTTCAGGACCAGGTTCGGATCCACCTTTTTCGTCGCTTCAAAGCCCTCCGTCTGCAGGACTTCAAGATCGATAGAGATATGTGCCCAATCATCATCTAAAAGCTGGAAGGCTTCATAGGGATCGATAAGGGGGAAATCATGAAGAAGAGCAAAAAGCTTATCACTCAATAGGGCTTCCGTCTTGCTGAGGTGAATTTGATCCATCTTCTCAAGCAGTTCTTCCTTCAAAAAGCTCGGATAATGAGCCAAAGCCTCTGTAAATGCCTTCACAAAGGCCTCCACATCCGGATGGGTCTTAATCGCCTGCTTGACATCTTCAACGGCGAGGTCCATGTAAGGAAGGTCCCCATGCTTCTCATCAATTCGAGGGGTAAAGAGGGTCTCTTTGAGACCGGGGAAAGCTGACCAATAGGCCTGGAGCTTATCAAGTTCGGCCACAGGGATGCCTCCAAACATGGAGGCGTAGACGTCCCAATGCTCGGCCTCCTCTGATGAATCTACATAACGGGGAATATTAAGGTTATAGCCATTGCTGCGGATTTCCTCCCGGCTTACCGTGCGAGAGTACCCAGGTATCGTCGCCCGGTTGACAAAGGTATCGGTGATGCGCCGGATATCCGAAGCCCTGAGCTTATTATTTTTTCCTTCTTTAATATAGCCCTGGGAGGCATCAATCATCAAAACATCCTGATTCTCACGTTTTTGCCGCAGAACCATAATAATCGTAGGAATTCCAGTCCCAAAGAAAATATTGGCCGGTAAGCCAATAATCGCATCGATATGGTTCTGCTCGATGAGATTCGTCCGGATGGCCCCTTCTTCTCCACCCCGGAAGAGAACCCCATGGGGCAAGACAATGGTCATCAGTCCATCCGGTTTCAAATGATAGAGATCATGGAGCAAGAAGGCATAATCCGCCTTACCCCTGGGCGCAAGGCCAAAAGGCGCATAGCGGGGATCACTTTCCTTGTTCGTCGGGTCCCAAGTCTGGGAGTAAGGGGGATTGGAAACCACAGCATCTACATAAAGGGGTGAATAGGTCCGAACAGGATCCTGTTCATCAAAATATGGCCAATCTTCCTCCAGGGTATCTCCATTGCGGGTAGCGATATTGTCCGGCTCAATCCCCCGCATGACTAAGTTCATCCGAGTAAGATTATAGGTATTTTGTTTCAATTCTTGCGCATAATATTTGATATTATCTTTATCGGTCATATACTTAGTCACGCTGCGACCGATGTTGATAAGGAGGGAACCAGACCCACTGGTAGGATCATAGATCATAATTTCCTTTTTCCCCCGCAGATGGCTGGCCACAATCTCAGACATGAGCAAAGAAACTTCGTGGGGCGTGTAGAATTCCCCCGCCTTCTTCCCGGCATTAGCGGCAAAATTACTGATCAAATACTCGTAAATAAAACCCAGAACATCGTAATCTTGCTTCCCATCCATCGGGATATCCTTAATGAGGGCAAGAAGGCCACTAATCGCCTTCGTCTGACTCCCTGAACTATCCCCAAGCTTAGATAAGCCAGTCTGCAAAGTCTCAAAAATCTTCCCAAATACTCCCCTATGCGTAGGAGATATCAAGCGTTCAAAGGCAGACAGGGCATCCCGCACGTTGGATACATCGAAGTCTTTCCCCATGGCAAGCCAGGTAGAAAAGAGATCCTTATAAGCAATAAAGTAGCCAATATTTCCCTGAATCCACTGGACGGTCTCCGTATCTTCCTCTGACACAGTCTTGATCAGCTCGTCATCGTAGTCATTTGCCTTAAGGAACTGGATTTCCTTGTCTGAAAGATACTTGTAGAAAATAAACCCAAGAATATAATCTTTATATTCATTCGCTTCGATTTTCGACCGCATCTGATTGGCCGAAGCCCAAATCTTTTGCGCCAACTGTTGCTTATTCATCTTGCCTCCCACTCCTTCTCGTCCAGCGAATCCCCCAGCCAACCCAGCCAGCCTAGGTCAGCCCCTTGGCGCAGCTCACCCACGGCTAGGTCCCCAGCGAATCCACAGTCCTACCGATCTCTGCCCCCTTCCGCAAATATTCCTGTCCCCAGATCCCACAACTTCCAAAGCTTGCAGCATCTGGCAGGAAGGCAGCAGATACGTCGTTGAAATTATAGCAAATATCCCTATCCTTTGCATGAAACCGTTAGGTCATATCCAAAGATAGCCGCCCTTGACATCCGTCCCGCTAGGTGTTGGGAATAGCCAACAGGCGTCGCCAAGATCGATGCCTGCCTAAAAACAGTCCTGTTCCTTGAAATGAAGTAAAAAAAAGGAGCCCGGGATTCCTCAAAAGAAGAATTCTCAGGCATCAATTCTTTGTGATCTAGTCTTAGAGCTAGAGCCGGTTAGATCGATCTAATTTGCATCAACATCTTATACATAACTCATCTCCCGAATATTGTATTATTTTCGGGAGAATTCTATTTTCTTTTTTAACTTTATTTGTTTACTTTCCAATATCCATCTTTAGCACTGCCTATATACTCGATTGTTTTTTCATCTGTGAGAATTTTTAAATCTCTTTCTATCGTGCTTACAGACACCAATAATATATGAGATAATTCAATTGTTGTTATGTTTGAATTTTCTTTCATAAGTTTCACTATCTTATTTCGTCTATCTTTTGGTTTTAACTTTTTACCGTCATTTTGACCTTCATTTTCACCCTCATTTTCCCCCTCGCTTTGACCGTCATTTTGAGTGACATTTTGGGTGTCATAATTTAAATTCTTTAAAATTGTAGTAAATGAAGATTCTGTTGACTTAAACT
>CAKZWV010000070.1 GCA_937922005.1 uncultured Clostridia bacterium
GAGAATCGAAGTATTGACAATATCGGACAAGTCCTCCATTGGCAGGAAATACCTCAGGAGTGACCTGAGCCTGACCGCTTCTATATAGGCGGGATTGCCCTTCTCGATTTCTTCCAGGTGGGGCTCTATCAGGGGCTTGAGGGCTGCAATTTCATAAACAAAAGACGAATCGAAAATCGTATCGGCCTCAGCCTCATATGGGAATATATTCCTGACCTCCCCCTTTCTGACTGAAGGCCATGAAAGTATGGTCTTCTCTGCGCTTGACCCCCTCTTCTGGGCATCCCTGCAAATCCTCCTCATAAGCCTGAGGTCGCTTGTTGGAATGCGGTTGTGGGCATCCAGATTTATGTGGGTTGTGACGCTCAAATATATCTTGTACTTGTAGGAAGGATCGATACCGCTACTCAGGATGGGGTTCAAGGCGTGGATTCCTTCAATTATTATCGGAGCATTGGCAGGAATTGACAGACCTTGACCGGTCATAACCCTCTCACCGCTGATGAAATCGTAACGGATCTTCTCTATCTCTTGGCCCCTCAGAAGCTTGGCAATATCCGAATTCAACCTCTTTATATCAACCGAATTTATGGACTCGAAATCCGGCTTGCCCTCCTCATCCAGGGGTGTATCAACCCTGTTTACATAGTAATCGTCTGTTGAAAGTTTTACCGGCCTCAGTCCCAAAACCCTGAGGCAGGAGGTCAGCTTATAGGCAAAAGAAGTTTTCCCGGAAGAAGAAGGTGCGGCACTGAGTATGAGTTTTTTATTCATTGAATAGATCTCTCTTGCCATCTCCATGATCTTATGGTCCTGAAGAGCCTCGGTCATCCTGACAACTTCCCCTATATTTCCGCTCACAAGTATGGACTTCAGGTCATATACATTCTTTATCCCCTGGAGCTCTGACCAGCCCTCTTCCTCAAGATAGCTCTTTGAAAGGAGGTACTGGGGCTTGAAATTGGCAGCCTTGCCCTTCTCATCCCTCTTGGGTCCTACTAGGACCAGGCCCTGGGCGAAGATCTCCATATCAAAATCGGACACATAGGAACTTGACGGGACCATAAAGCCGAAAAATGAGTCAATGTAGCCGTTCATCTCGTATATGCTGGCCTTGCCTTCCTTTCTGAAAGCGTAGACTTCTGCCTTATCGTCCCTAT
>CAKZWV010000071.1 GCA_937922005.1 uncultured Clostridia bacterium
TATTACGACTTTATTTTTAGTCTTTTCTTTAAAATTTCCAATTTTAAAGATTTTTAAAGAGGCGGGTGAAAATCAATATATGGTGTTTCAATTACCCTTAGCATTTTTATTGCCTGTCATGGTTGCCGGAATTTTGGTGCTTGCCTATTTTTTTAGACAGTACAAAGAAGGAGCGTACACATTACTCATGACGAAAAAGTAAGATGGTATTAGCTAGGTTCTGTTAAGTAAAGTCATTTGCAATAGCTCTTGAGTATGCTATACTTATTTGAATATGAACTGATGCTAGGAAGAAGGATGAGCGTTTGGCGATTTTTTTAGGAATCGATATCGGAGGTACCAACACTAAGATTGGCTTGTTTTCCCCTCAGGGGGACCTGGTTTATGAGGAGCAATTTCCCAGTCAAGCCGATCAGCAGACTGGGCCGGGCCTCCTGACTCGCATTGCTGAGCGCTTTCGACGGGTTTTTGACCAACTCCAGATTGTTCCTGAGGATCTTGCAGCCATCGGCCTTTGCGCCCCAGGCATCGTGGATAGCCCAGCAGGAGTCTTACGTTGGTCGGGAAATTTGCCTTTCCGGGAACTCGGAGCGGCAGATTTTTTTTATCAAATATTCCACATCCCCGCTTTCCTTGTCAATGACGCCACCAGTGCAGCCCTTGCCGAGCATCGGATCGGGGCTGCTGTGGGTTATCAGGATTCGGCGACCATCACCCTGGGCACGGGGATTGGTTGCGGTATCGTGATCCAAGGTAAGGCCTATCCTGGTTTTAATGGGGTCGCAGGAGAGTTGGGTCATCTGAGCCTTTATCCCCAAGGGCGATCTTGTACTTGTGGTCGTCAGGGGTGTTTTGAAGCCTACGCCTCCAGCATGGCTGTCCGTAAAAGAGCGCAAGAATTGGCCCAGGCCCACCCAGATTCTCTCATAGTTCAGATGGGGGAGGGAGATCTTTCCAAGATTACGGGAAAGACCCCCTTTGAGGCGGCCCAAGCAGGAGACCCTTTCTGCCAGGACCTGATCGCCCAGGTCAAAGATGACCTAGCCCTGGGGCTTAGCAATTTGATCAACTTGATCATGCCAGAGATGATTTGTGTCGGTGGGGGGATGAGCCTCCAAGGAGATGCCTTTATCCAGGAAGTAGGGGCGAAGGCCATTGCTCTTTCTTACGTGGCGGATTTCCCGACTTGCCATCCCCGTTTTGGCCTTGCCCAATTAGGGGTCAAGGCCGGCCTTTACGGAGCCTTTTATTATGCCAAAGACCAGCTCGAGAAAGGAGAGTGGGCGATTGCCCTTCCTACCAACTCCAATATCTCCGCTCGTCTAGCCGCTCCCAAAGTCCTAGCGCAGGCCGCCATTCGAGCCTCACGCCAGGGCACCTCTCAGCCTTCTCCCCAGGCACCCCCTCAGGACGCCCCTCAGGAGACCCCTCAGGCTTTTCCCCAGGCCGAGGAAGACCTCAACCTGGCCCTCCTCCTGGAGTATGACGGTCGGGCCTTCCGGGGGTTTCAATACCAAGACAATGCCTATACGGTCCAGGAAGCTTTGGAAAAGGCCTGGTTAGGAGTTTTGCAAGGCAAGAAAAAAGAAAAAAGCAAGGATCTGGAAGGGGCCTCGGACCCAACAGACTCTCGAGACTGCCCTGGGTCGCCCGACCTTCCAGCGCCAGAGCTTCGAACGGGGTCGCCCGACCTTCCAGCGCCAGAGCTTCGCCTTGGGTCGCCCGACCTTTCTGAATCGCAGGTCTCGCCGGGATCCCCTGACCTTCCCCTTCGCCTGCTCTCCTGCAGTCGAACCGATAAAGAGGTAAGTGCCCTCGGGCACGTGGTGAATTTTCGGGGGCCTATGCCCATTCCTCCGGCCCGCCTTCCCCTAGCCTTGAACGCCTATTTGCAGAAGAATGACAAGCGGGCGGCTCCTGCCCTCTGGGTCCAGGCGGCCAAGCAGGTTCCGGCGAGCTTCCACGCCCGCTTTGATTGCCTGGCGAAAACCTATTGCTATCAGTTCTGGTTGAGCCGGACCAAGTCCCCCTTGCGAGGCCTGGGGACTGAATTTATCCCCTGGCCGCCGAATCGTCCCCTAGCCCTGCAACAAATATTCCCTTTCTTCACCCGCCTTTTGGGGGAGCAGGATTTTCAAGGGCTCCAAGACGTGAATGCCGCCACGACGGCCCATCCGGAACCGACCATCCGCCGCCTGGATTCTCTGGAATTGTGGCAAGACCAGGCGGCTCCCGAACGCCTTCTTTTTAGGGTGCGGGGGAGCGGTTTCCTCTACCATATGGTGAGGATTCTGGCAGGCTGTGTTTTGGGCTTATTGAAGGAGACCTTGACCCTTGAAACGATAGAAAAGGCCTTGGTCACGGGGGAGCGCAAACTCTTACAAAAGACCATGCCAGGGGCGGGTCTCACCCTGGAAAAAGTGTTTTATCCGGAAGCGCTTTTTGGAGGAGATGGCTGGGAGGACTATTTGGACCTCCATCGCAATCCGCCGGGAACGGGGGGAAGCCAGCTCGATACTTGGGGGTCTTGGCTCCTTTTATCTGGTGCCCACCTAAGCGTAGAGGAAATTTTAGCCCACCCCAAGCCTGGCCATTGATGCCTTTTCCTGGATACTTAAATACATTTAATTACTAATAACAATATAGATTTATATATTTATAAATACATTTTGAATCGATGAATACCTATTTTGAATCGAGGTTTTTTATGACAAGCAATTCCAATCAACCTAGCATGCCAGCCACCCAGGCAAGTGCAGCGCAGGACACGACAAAAAGTGCAGCGCAGGACACGACAAAAAGCGCAGGCCAAAGCACAAAACAAAGTGCAGGCCAAGCCACAACCAAGTTCTCCAATGGGACCGCCCAGTGGAATTTACGGACGAATTTGAGTCTTTTAACTGACTTTTATGAGCTAACCATGGCCAACGGCTATAACGCCATGGGCAATGCCAATCAAGAAGCGATCTTTGATGTTTTCTTCCGGCATATTCCAGAACAAGGCGGCTATGCCCTGATGGCGGGTGTTGAGCAAATCGTTGACTACCTGGAAAATCTGCATTTTTCAGAAGAAGATCTGGAGTATTTGCGGAGCTTACATACCTTCTCGGAAGAATTTTTGGAGATTTTAAGGAATTTTCAGTTTTCCTGCAGTGTGTGGGCGGTGGAAGAGGGAATGCCGATTTTCCCGGGCGAGCCGATTGTGAAGGTCCGGGGGCCCCTCTGGCAGTGTCAGCTCATCGAGACCATGCTACTCATTTGTATTAACCACCAGTGCCTTATTGCCACCAAGGCCTCGAGGGTTATGCGGGCGGCCAATGGTCGGGTCGTGATGGAATTTGGGGCGAGACGGGCCCAGGGCTTTGATGCGTCGGTTCTGGGTGCCCGGGCGGCCTATATTGGGGGCGTGACGGGGACTTCCTGCACCATTGCTTCCCAGCTCTTTGGGATTCCGGCCATGGGGACCATGGCCCACAGCTGGGTCCAGAGCTTCCCGAGCCAGTATGATGCCTTTGTGGCCTATGCGAAAGTCTATCCCAAGGCCTGTAACCTTTTGATTGACACCTACGACACCCTTCGCCAGGGGATTCCCGATGCGATCCGGTGTGCGAAGGAGTATTTGGAGCCAAGAGGGGAGCGGCTCAAGGGGGTCCGGATCGATAGCGGGGACCTGACGTATCTGAGTGTCCAGGCCCGGAAGATGCTGGATGAGGCCGGCCTCCAAGATTGCAAGATTACGGTCTCCAATGGTCTTGACGAGTACATCATAAGCGAACTGATCCGCCAGGGTGCCGCCGTCGACAGCTTTGGGGTGGGCGAACGCCTGATTACCGCCAAGTCACAGCCGATTTTCGGGGCGGTTTACAAGATGGCGGGGATGGAGACCAGCACCGGGGAAATGAAGCCCAAGATGAAGATTTCCAACAACGTGGAAAAAATCACCAATCCAGGTTCTAAGATTGTCTACCGTCTCTATGACAACGAGTCAGGTATGGCGGTGGCCGATCTGATCTGCTTGGAGGGCGAGACTATCGACCCGACTCAACCCCTGGAGATTTTTGACCCGATCCATACCTGGAAACGTAAGCTCCTTACGAACTTTTCTGCGAAACAAATACTCCAGCCCATTTTTGACCATGGCAAGTGCGTCTATACCCCCAAGAAGGTGAGCGAAATCCGTGACTTTGCCGCGGAGCAGCTCTCCCACCTCTGGGAAACCATGCGCCGCTTTGAAAATCCTGAATCCTATTATGTTGACCTTTCGGAGCCCCTGTGGACGTTAAAAAATCAAATGCTCCGAGACCTCTCATCCCACGAAATGTAGTATTATGTCTGATTTTTCTTCTTCAACCTATGCCATGAACCCCTCCGCCCAGCCCGGCGGGGGGGCTTCTTTTAACTTGGGGCAAGTTTCATATATCAAACGCCGGCGGCTCAATGTGGGCTTGGAGATCAATATCCTCCTTGCGGTGAGTAAATTGATTTTATCCCAAATGGTACATTCCCAGGCCCTTTTGGCCGATGGTCTTGATAATTTGAGCGATTCGGTCTCCTCCGTTGTCAACGTCGCTTCCTTACGCCTGGCCAAACGTCCCCCGGATGAAAAACATCCTTTTGGCTACCAGAGGATGGAGTATTTGAGTAGTTTTGTCTTGGGGATCATGATTGTTTATGTTTCTGTGACTGTGATGAAGCATGGACTGACCGCCCTCTTTCATGGGAATCAGCCTGGTTTTTCTTGGTTATGGATTGCTCTGTCCCTTATCTCGATTTCGGTCAAATGCTTTATGCATTTTTATTATAAGCGACCTATTACCCTCAAGAGTCACGGAAAGAAATCTTCTTCCCATCCGCAAGTCCAACACTTTGATCCAGGTCCGGCCCTCGAGGCGGCTTCGGCCGATAGTTTAGCGGATGTCCTCAACAACTCTGCCGTCCTTGTAAGTGTCATTCTCAATGAAATCTGGCCTTGGTATTGGGACTCGCTTTTGAGTGTTGGCATTTCGCTGATGATCTTTCGAACTGGCTTTGAGGTTTTGAAAGATACTACAAAAAGCCTATTGGGGGAGAGCCCAGACCCCGGGCTTTTAGAGGAGGTTCGTGCCGAGATCCGGGTCCATCCTCAGGTGGTTGGTGTCCATGATATTATTGTTCATAATTATGGAACCGGCCACTCGAATCGCTTTATAACTGCCCATGTTGCCCTGCCCGCAACCCTATCTTTTCAGTCAGCCCATGAGGTGGTCGATGCGATCGAACGGGACCTGGTAACGAAATTTAATGCCCAGTTTCTTCTCCATATGGACCCCTATGTCCCCCTCGATGCCCTCAGCAAGCAGTTTAAGGCTCTGTGCCGGAAGGTCTTGGAGACTTATGAGGAGGCCAATAAGGATCAGAATCATGAGACTCAGCCTTCCCAAGGGCAGACCTCTCTGGAACCTGGCCCCACCATTCATGACTATCAGGAGATTTTAACTGCAGGGGCGAAAAATAGTGACCTGGTGAAGCTAGGAGCTGACAAGGTTTCGCCTAAGTACGGAAAAAACCAAAATTATTATCCTGGCGTGGTAGAAAAGGTGAATTTTGATGTAGAACTGCCAGCCTCGTATCCGAAGACTGAAGAGGGGGCAGAAGCTTTCCAGAGGTCTTTTGTCCCTAAAATTCAGGAGGCCCTGGCCAAGGTGCCGGGTTCTCGGGGTCGGGCCCTCCGGGCCCGTTATGGCCAAGCCAAACTTTTCATCAATGTTGATTATGAGTATTTTTCTCTACGAGAAGGTATTGAAGGCTCGACGGTGTGCCATCCTGCCCCTGACCTCATTCTCAACCAGGATTCCGCCCCGGATATCGACTTAGATTCTGACCAGGATTCAAAGAAAGGCTAAGCTTGAGAATCCTCCGAGGACAGTTGGTGGTGGTGCTTCTTTTCCTTAAGAAGGAGATATTGGCGGTATAGAGTCCCCCAAAATAGGCAATAGAGACCATAGCTTAGGGTATCGCCGCACATTAGGATCAGTGCCATCTTAAAGTTGGAATCTTCGTCATAGCTTGTCAGCTGAAATAGTTGTATCCCGAGGAAGATTGTAAGAGGGACCAGCATGGTGCTTATCCCCTGATTGAGGCGAACCATAGATAGGGGCGAAGTCTCCCAGAAAAGATTGGCCAAGGCAAGGAGGATGAAACAAGGGAGGGGCAAAAGATAGGTCAGAAGGTAAGCAAAGATTACAGGCCAGACAGAGTTAGCGCTATAGAGGAACGACTGTATAGTGTGGGCAAGGAAGAAAAAAAGGCCAAAGCTTGCCACAGCATTTCCTAAAATTTGGATGATGATTAGAATCTTTCCTTTTTTAGCTGCTGCCCCTTCATCTTGGGTTATAGGTTGGCCTACGATATCCGGCCGTTCCTCCTCGATTGGTCCCCCTTCATCTTGTGTGATAGCTTGGACTCCTTCCTGACTCCGGTTCAGGTTTTGGGTCTCCTGGAGGACCAGGGCCTTTTGATGAAAAATGCCAATGGTCAGCATATTGAGGGCACTGACGACCATGAAACAGGGAAGGAGCAGCCATACCGCCTCATCATACCTGCTGATCGTCCCTAGGAGAAGAAGAAAGATGATCGAAAGACCACTACTAATTAAAAGGCCTCTTAGGAGACGCTGGAGTATTTGTGAAGTTTTCAGATCAGGTTGAAGCTTTTGGAAAAGATGCCTATGCCAGTATACGAGCTGAGGAAAGCCCAAGATGGGAAAAAGTTGGATCAGGATGTTGAGGCTGATCTCCAAAAGAAAAATGTCGTACATGGAAGAGGTCAGGAGGCCTACGCAGAAAAGGCTGCTGACGACAAGAATGAAAAAAATGAGGATAGGATAGAGAAAATAGAAAGTTTCATAGGGGGCATAAGCTCCTTTCTTAAGGTTGACCGTGAGACTAGGCTAAGGTTGAGCTGTCTTTCCGTACAGTCCTTTCATGGTCTGCTAGCTGTTGTGTACTCATCGTAGAGGCTGTTGATGGCCTTGCTTTTTCTTGCGAACAAGAGCAAATAAATCCAATAGACTATGGTCATAAGTGGACCCATGCCTTGGGTGTCATCCCCCCGGATGAGGCCTAGGATGGTGCAGATCGCTAGGGGAAGGCTAGATAAGAGAATGCCCCAATAAAGGGGCTTAATGGCCTTCTTCTCTTCCTTGGATTGCCTGCTAGTTTGTGGGTGCTGGTCTGCTAAGGAGCGATAGGAATAAAAATCAAAGAGTTGGTTTATTTTCAGAAGGAGTACGTAAGCGTAGATGGGAAAGCAAAAGGCGAGCAAAAATGATAGCACATTGATCACAGCAAAATCAGACCGAGTATAGGTAAGGACGTCGGAAAACAACTGGACAGCCTCGAAGACCATGATAAAGCTGGCTAAGGAGAAGGATAGGGTTAGGATACCCTCTTTGCTTTTCTGGTTTTGGCCTGACCTTCCATGTTTGTCCAAAGGGGAGGAGCCTTGCCTGTCCTGGTTAAGACCAGGGCCTTCAAGGCTGGGGTAGATATCAGAATCTTGGAAATGATCCGATGCGATGGTTTCTTCCATCAACGATGCTTCTAAAGTCCGTTTTTTTTGCTCTTGTCTAGCCAAAAATAACATGTAAAAACAAGCACTGACCATGATAGACAGATATTCTCCAGGTACCCAAATAATCTCTCGGCTAATCAGAGAAGGGATCATTTGCAGACCATAAAACAGGGCAGCAACTTGGATTCCCCGGATCAGGCAGCCCATGGATTCAACCTCCGTGGCTTTTCGTTTTGCTCTCCGATTCCAGCGTTCATTGAACCAACGCAAAATGGGATAGCCCAGGAGGGGGAAGAGCAAGATGGCCCCATAAGTGAGGTTACTTAGAAAGATTATGCTTTTTCGTATAGTATAATAAGAGTTGAGCTTTATAAGTAAGGATACGCCCACCCCAACCAAGACAAAGGAGAGGAGGGCTATCGCTAAGATTCTACCCCAGTAATTTTTCATAATTATCCGCCTTTCTTGTTTATAGAAACCTTTTTCTGCTGGTTTTATTGTACTTATCTTCGTATAAAATCAAAAGGATTTCTTGGTGATCGAGGTCCCGGACCGGAGTACATCATCTTAACACGTTCGCCAAATCCTGGCGGCTCATTTTTAGTGATGTAGGTCGCCGCCTCCTTCTTTTTCATGATCCGTGCTATACTGGAGGGGATCGGGGCGGGCTTGGCTCGCTCCCTTATTTTCTTGTTTTTTGTAAGGAGGAACTATGTCGAAAAAAATTATCGCTTCCGAGAAGGCCCCTGCGGCCATTGGTCCCTATTCGCAAGCCGTGCAGGCGGGTAACCTGCTCTTTATCTCCGGGATGCTGCCCATCCGTGAAGGCCAGCTTGTGACCGACGACATCGCCGAGGCCACCAAGGCCTGCATGGAAAATCTGGGCCACGTGGCCAAAGAGGCAGGAGCCAGCTGGGGCGATTTTGTGAAATGCACGATTTATCTCACGGATTTGGGAAAATTTGCTCAAGTAAATGAGGCCTATGGGACCTTCTTTGCAGAAGGCAATCCCCCGGCTCGGGTCTGTGTCGAAGTCTGCAAACTGCCGAAAGACGCTCCGATTGAAATCTCTGCCATTGTTGCAGTGAACAAATAATCCCGCTCCCATGGATCCAGCCAAGAAAAAGGTCCTGATTTTAGCGACAGGGGGGACCATCGCCTGTGTGTCGACGGCCCAGGGTTTTGTGCCCGGGGTGACAGCTGAGGAGCTGACCCAGTATGTGCCGGAACTGCCTGAGATTGCTCAGGTGACGACCAAGCAGCTCATGAATATTGATAGCTCTGATATGCGTCCTCACGACTGGAAGACCATAGCTAGGACCATTGCAAGTCAGATGAAGGGGGTCGACGGGATCGTCATTACCCACGGGACCGATACTATGTGTTATACGGCAGCGGCCCTGAGTTTTTCCCTGCCGAACCTCAAGATTCCGGTTGTTTTGACGGGGGCCCAGCAGCCCATGACTGTCTCGGGGAGTGATGCGGCGAGTAACCTCTTAGAGGCCTGTATTGGGGCTACCATGGCCCCTCCTGGTGTCTACGTGGCCTTTAACCACAAGCTGATTCATGGCCCCAGGGCCTTTAAAATGTATGCTAAAAATGTGGATGCCTACGTTAGCCGGAATTTTCCTGACCTGGGGCATTTTACCCCTGACCATAAGCTGGTGATGGACCACAAGGCTAAGACCTATGAGACTGCGGACAAGAGTCAGACCCTCAACACCAAACTCGTGGATGATGTCTTTTTGTTGAAGATGACCCCTTGTACGAATGCTGATGTTTTGGACTTTGTTTACCAGCAGGACTATCAGGGTCTGGTGATTGAAGGTTTTGGGACAGGGGGGATCAGCAATCTCAACCGGGGCATGTATGCCACCATGCGAGAGTTGATCCACACCCATGAAATTCCGGTCCTTATGATTTCCCAGTGTCCCTACGATGGAGTAAACCTGGCGGTCTATGGCATCGGAGAGCAGGCCCTCGAGCTCGGGGTTATTCCTGGCCAAGACATGACGACGGAGGCCGCCCTGGTCAAGATGATGTGGGCCCTGGGTCAGGCTCCCCACCAGATGGATGAACTCAGCCGCCTTTTGGGCGAGAATATCTGCGACGAGATGACGGAGGGAAATTCGTAGGAAAATCCGTAGGAAAATTCCTAGAAAAAAGACCCTACATTTGAATTCGTTTTTAGAGTTCAGATCTGCCTTGTGATTTTTGCGTCAGCTTTCCGGTGCGATCACAGGGCAGTTTTTTATGTTTTGCTTGATCGCTGTCAGCCATCTCGGTCTACCCATTCGCTTGATTGTTGGTGTCGATCTCGTTCTACCTCGTTGCTGGCGGAAACATCTGTTCTAACATGGCTTTCTTAAGGGACTGGAGCTTTTCGAGCTTTTGCTGATTAAGGGCGATGGGGCGGTCGAGGGAGTCAATATACTGGGCAATTTTTGTCTGTTCTTCTTTTGAAGGGAACAAAAATGAGAGTGTTAAAAATTCATCGTAACTGATACTTCGACCGTCACGAATCCCATAGGTAACGGTTTCAAGTCTTTTAATAAAAGACTCTGAAGAGAATATATATTTCCAGAACTGGGAGCAATGCTTATCGGGTTCAATCAAACCGAATACAGTATATGCTGGCGATGTAATCCCTTCGATAGCTGAATAGGCAAATCCTCCTTGAAACGAGCGCAAATGGATAACAAATTGACCTGGCAGTACTCTCTTGTATCCTTTTTCATTTTCCTCATTATGGAAAATATTGATGTTGTTCTGATCTCTGCGAACCATGCCACGATCTTGGGTGGCTGATAAAACAGGAAGTTCAGGATAGCCTTTATCTGCAGTTGAAGCAAAAAGAAAACTTGCTTTTTGCTCTTTCCAAGGTTCTGCAAACCCTCGAAATCGTATCTCTGGAACCCTGCTTCCCTTTTGCGGAAACATCTTATCAAGCATGGCCTTCTTGAAGGATTGCAGCTTCTCAAGCTTTTGATTTTGGAGGGATAGGAGGAGGTCGAGATGGGAAAAGAATACTCCAATTCTCTGTTGCTCTGCCAGAGTTGGTGGGATTAACAAGTCCATATCGGCCATCTGTTTACCAGACACTTCTAAAAATGTGGATCCTGCTCCGACCGTTTCCCCGTATTTTTTTACAATTCTGCCGTACGTGCATAAATGAAGTAAGAATCCAATTGTGCAGGTTGAGGTACAATGGATTGAAAGCCTTGGTTGGTACAGCCTTCTTTCTTAAGAATTGCTGATTTGCCAATACCGGCCCGAGACGTAAACAACACAGTTCCAATGGGAAGCATTTTGGCGGAAGATTTTTGATAGCCCTCTTCCGTTATTTTTTGTTGGCTAGTACTGAGAAAAATTTGATCTCCTATTTCTGCCGGAGCATACCAGTCTATATCTCCATTCCAGAATTCTGGAATACTGGTACTTGGGGTACCGCCACCAATAATATCGGCAACCTCCCCCAGTTTTCTATCCTCCCACTCGCCTTCAAAGCCCTTAAATCTTAGGGCAGGCCTATCGCTTTCTTGATGCATGACTCTCCTCCCTTCCTTGTGATTATATCGAAAGCCCACATAAAAGTCCCGCCTCCAATGACATACATCCCTTTTGAGGGCTTCACCTGAATAGTTAAGCCTTATCTAAAATCTTTTGTCTGATTTTATATTTTATCAGTTATAACTTATAGTTTTGTCATTTCGCCATTGAGTTTCAATCGTAAGTTAGATATACTGTGGTCAGCCACGGAAGGAGAGTGAGGTTTTATGATCAAACGCGAACTGTATATGAGCCGCATCCGTCCGTTTATTGGGACGGAGCTGATCAAGGTCATGACCGGTATCCGCCGCTGCGGAAAGTCGGTCATGTTGGAGCTGATCCAGCAGGAGCTCATGGAGTCCGGCGTCAGCCCGACGCAATTTATCGCAATCAACTTTGAGAATATGGGCTACTCCCATCTGCAAACCGCTCAGGCCCTGCATGATGAGATCATCGCAAGAGCCGCAGAGATCAGCGGCAAGGTCTATCTGTTTTTTGATGAGATTCAGGAGGTAAAGGACTGGGAAAAGTGCATCAACTCCTTCCGCGTCTCGCTGGACTGCGACATCTACATCACCGGCTCCAATGCAAAGCTGCTGTCCGGCGAGCTTGCGACCTATTTAGCCGGCCGGTATGTGGAGTTCGTGATCTATCCGTTCTCATTCGGGGAGTTCATGGAGCTTTACCATTCGATTGCTGCTGATGCGTCCATTCAGCAGTGTTTCCAAAAGTACCTGCTTGCCGGAGGTATGCCCTATCTCGCAAACCTCCGCTATGCGGATGCGCCGTCCAAGCAATATCTTCACGATCTATTCAACTCTGTCCAGCTCAAGGACATCGTGAAGCGGAATAAAATCCGGGATGTAGAGTTGCTGGAACGGATCATTGCCTATGTGATTGCCAATGTGGGGACGACCTTCTCCGCAACCTCTCTTGCAAAGTTCCTGAAAAACGAGCAGCGCACGGTTGCCCCGGAAACCATTCTGAACTATATCAAATACTGCTGCGAGGCGTACCTGTTCTATCAGGTGAAGCGGGAAGATTTGCAGGGCAAACAGGTCCTTGCCTCCAACGAGAAGTATTATATTGTCGATCACGGCATCTGCGAGGCGGTCTTCGGCGGCAATATGCGGGACATCAATCGCATTTTTGAAAACATCGTGTATCTTGAGCTGCTGCGCCGGGGCTATGAAGTAACCGTTGGCAGGACAGGCGACAAGGAAATTGATTTTGTATGCAACAAGCGCGGCGAAAAGCTGTACGTTCAGGTGTGCTACCTGCTGGTGTCGGAAGAAAAAGTGAGCCGCGAATTTGGCGCATATGATAGCATCCGCGACAACTTCCCGAAGTACGTTGTTTCTCTGGATGAGTTCGAGATGAGCCGAAACGGAATCAAGCACCGGAATATCCGTGATTTCCTTTTGGCTGAGGAGTGGAACTGAATACGAAGCCCGGCATCACGTCAAATGGTGCAATGTCGGTGAACCGTGCTTCTTTTTACCTCTCTACATGGAGACGGGCAGCAAAGATAGAAAAAACTGGGCCGTTTCGATGCTTTTGCTTGGCATCATCGGTCTTTTTATTGAACAAATTCTCTATTTTTATAACTTATTTGAACTATCTCAATCTTTTTGACTAGTTTTGCCAAAATCCCTTGCATTATTTTTTTAGCTGGCCTATACTACATAACGAACTTGTTCAAGGGGGTGTAGCTCATTTGGGAGAGCGCTTGAATGGCATTCAAGAGGTAAGGGGTTCGATCCCCCTCATCT
>CAKZWV010000072.1 GCA_937922005.1 uncultured Clostridia bacterium
GAAGAAATATCTAGCAACTTCTTGTTTCCATATCATATTCTTTCATATTCTAAGGAGATAAACTATGAAGCAGATAAAGAAATTCTTCGGACAGGGCACGGCAAAGCACTCTCTGTCCCTGGTTCTCGTTCTCATTCTTGTGAGTTTGCTGGCCTTGTGGGCAAGTGGCTGCACAAATGAGTCTAAAGAGCGTAGTGGAAAAAAGCTCAAGGCAAAAGCTGCCACGGGAAAGGATAAAAAAACGTCTGGTGCGGCCTTTGACAATGAAGATACTGACGCTGACAAAGCCGCCAAAAAGAAAAAGACTGACGCCAATGGTGGGAACGTCGACGCTGACGAGGGGAAACATGAAGAAGACTTCGAAGATGACGAAGAGTTTGAAGATGATGAGGATTCGGATGATTTTGAAGACGTAGACCATCTGGAAGAGGTCAAGCATCAAGAAGACTCAGAAGACACCGAGCACAAGGACACGAACCCAAAATCCGACGACCAAGAAGAACTTGAAGAGCATGAAAACTCTGATGAATCCGACGATGATGAAGGAGTATTTGTAAATTCTGAGGATGATTACGAGGATTACGAGGATTACGAGGATATTGAGCCGGTCGAAGCTGACGCCAAGGATGATAGCCAAGGCGAGAGTGAAAGCAAGGGTAAGAGCGATGTAGACAGCAAGAGCAAAAGCAAGAGCGATGTGGACAGTAAAGACAAGATCAACAACAAGGGCAAAAAGGAGAATGCCCAGGAAGTGCCAACGGCAGAGATTACAGATTTCATCCACCAAGTAGATCTGCGCCTGTATACCCTAGCTGGCTGGGTAGAAAAGGAAGAGGAAGCAACGATTGATCCGGAAGTTTTCATGGATGATTCCCTCAATCCCTATCATCTCATCTTAGACCCAGAATACTCCACCATGCAGAAACTTCAAGATGCGGTTACTCAGGTCTTTGACGCTGACTATGCCCGTCGCCTTTTTACCATTTTTAACGCAGAATATGCAGATCTCACGAACTTTTGGGAAAAAGATAATCGTCTCTATGTTCGCCAAGATAAGCTAAAATTTCATGAAATAATCCCAAAAAACTACTATACAGGCGAAGGGCCTATTGCCATATCCATCAAACCCTTCTCAGATCCAGCTGCCCCCTATCCTCTCTATGAGGTCAAGACTACGGATAACCAGGGAAAGACCGTTCTGCTCATGCTAAAAGAGGTGAAGGGACATTTTTACGTGACTTGTTTACTCACTGCTGGACCCGACTATAAGGGATTCGTCCCGACAAAAGAATTTGAGAAAATCAAATCCGAGGTCAATGCCATCATCCAAGCTGAGAACCAATTTATTACAGGAAATGGCATGCAATTAGCGGATGATTATGAAGAAGTCGATGATAGCTGGCTGGTCGAGGTTACCGATCCTAGATTTCCCACGATCGAAGCTCTCCGGACGGAGGCTAAGAAGTACTTTACTGATGAATTCATCAAAAAAATGCAATTTTTTGAAGGCGATCCTCACCTATATGAAGAACATCATGGCAAGGTCTACCGCGGCGTGAGTGGCGAGCCATGGGAAGCGGAAAAAATTGAAAATTGCCAGGCTGTGAGATTAAATGACGGAAATATCTTGATTTGTTTCCCCGTCCCGAGGGATGTAACCATTTGTTATCGGTTGACAAAAGAAGATGGCCATTGGAAATTGGCCGCTACAGATGAAAATCTCGAGCTCTTTTATTTCTCCGAAGAGGATGAAGAAGAGGATGAAAACTAAGCCCAGGAGGTGTTTGATATGAAAGACTCAACCGTAAGTGCTTGCGTTGAAAATGATGTTAAAATTGAAGCAGAAGACATCCTGCAAAAGCTCGGCGTTCCTGTTTCTGTTGTAATCAATTCCCTTTACCGTCAGATCATTTATCATCATGGTGTTCCCTTCTCTCTGACGATTCCATCAGAGCCAAGAACTGTTGATGCAATGTCTGACGCCGAACTCGATGCAAAACTCCAACACAGTTACGCACAGGCGATTGCCGGTGAGGGGAGACCAATGAGTGCGGTGTTTGACGATCTGGAAAGGAGCCTCAACATCCGGTAAGGTGTATATTCTGAACGTAATCTATGCCAAGCGGGATCAGCTCAGAGCATTGAAAAATATGAATCTGCACGATTCACAGAAAGGCAGTCCTTATTCGTAAGGGCTGCTTTTATCTGTCACCAATCTCATGCCATGTCGCCAATTTGCAAAAAGTCTTCCCAAAAGGTAAAATAGTTCTGTTCTAAAAGATCCCGCAGCTCTCTCCAGACGATCATTTTCTTCTGGGACGCTGCGGAAATGAGGAGACGCTAGCTGATAGCGTCTCATGCAAAGGAGCTACTGATGGCAAATAATACGAGTGATGCAACCTTTCAAGAAGAAGTCTTAAAGGCCCCGGCTGCTGTGGTCGATTTTTGGGCCCCCTGGTGTCAACCCTGTCAGATGCTGGGTCCCGTGATCGATAAGCTTGCGACGGAGTACGAAGGAAAAGTTCCCATTTTTAAACTGAATGTTGATGAAAATCGGGAAACCGCTTCGAAATACCACGTTATGAGTATTCCCACGGTTCTTTTCTTTAAGAATGGGGAAGTCGAAGATCAGATGATCGGCTTGCAGGCTGAAGACGCCCTCAAGGAAAAAATAGATAAGCTTATCTAATTATTTTTATCCATTATTTTTCGCCGCCCCACAAAGGCGGCGTTTTTTTAGGAAATTTTCCCTCGTCTTGATCATTTATAATCTTTTTTATGACGTTTTCTAAACGTTTTTTATGATTTAGGAGTTTTTGCCATGTCAGCTTCAACTGTCGACTTTCCAAGTGATCTTGCTTTTAGCCTTGAGCTCATCGCTAAACACGCCCAGCTTTGTCTATCTGCCGCCCAGCAAAAGGAAGCCGACCAGGCCTTCGTGCGTCAGTCTGGCCTCCCCTCTCTCGTTTTGATGGAGCAGGCGGCCTCGGGAATCAGTCAAAAAATCCTCGATTTTATGGAAAAGGATCAAATCGAAAAGGGCCAAATTGAAATAGGCCCAATTGAAAAAGGTCAAGGGGAGGCTTCTCGCCTCCTTATTCTGGCTGGGGGTGGAAATAATGGAGGGGATGCCCTAGCGGTGGGACGCCAGCTCTTTGCTTTGACTGACCGCCGTTTGCCCCTTGAACTCACAATTTACCTGGTCAGCCCCAAACCCCTCCAGGGGGACGCCTTAGCTCAATATCAGGCCATCCTTGCCGACCCCAAGCTAAAGGAGTGCTTGGTCGACTGGAAAAAGGACGGGGAAGAGATGAGGGAGTATTTGCAGCAGGGAGGAAGAGCCTACATTTTGGATGGGATTTTTGGCTCGGGTTTTAAGGCGTCACGGCCCATGGATCCGGAGCTTGTCAGGATTATTGAGACGATTCAAGAGGTCCGGGCGCAAAGGGACGGAATCACCGTGGTGGCTGTGGATCTCCCAACCGGTTTGGAGGCGGCAGGGTGTCGACGGGGCGAGGCTGTGTTGACGGCGGACTTGACGATGACGATGTCGGGACCCAAGGCCTCTCTCCTCCTGGATCCCAATTTTATGGACGTGGGGGAAGTCGAAACCGTGCCGATTTCCATGCATCAAGCCTTTCTGAAAGCAACCATCCAAGGGCTGGATGAGACCGGGGCAGAACCGCCTCTTTATTGGCCTCAAGTCTCCTGCGGGCAGGCGATTCTGCGACATTTTGCGACACCTGCCAACATGCACAAATTATCCTTCGCCAAGTCTCTCTTCATCGGGGGCGACGTAGGGATGACCGGAGCCTTGGTCTTAGCAGCCCGGGCTTGTTTGGCATTAGGATGTCCTTACCTCACCATCAAAGCCATAGATGAGGGGGCGGCAACGAAGACTCTCTTGGCCGAGCTCTTGCCGGAGGCCTTGACCTTGTCAGAAGACTGGGACACGGACCTTTACCAGGCCATCGCCATTGGCCCAGGCTTAGGGACGGGTCAGACTGCCCGTGACCTCCTGAGGAAGGTCCTTCTAAGTTCTGCGGTTCTTGTCTGTGATGCTGACGCACTCAACCTCCTTGCCAGTGATGAGGGGCTCATGGAACTCCTCACCCGGCGAGGAAAAGAGGGAAAAGTCTCTATTCTCACTCCCCACTGGGGAGAGTATCGGCGTCTGGTACAGTGCCTCTCGCCTGATCAAAGTGCAGGGCGGGTGGTAGAACAGGTGAAGGTTGCGAGGCTAGATCCCGTCAAGGCGGCCGAATCCGATCCCATAGAGGCGAAGGAAATGGACCCCGTAGAAACTGCCAAACTCGACCCGGTAAAGGCGGCCCGAGAGCTGTGCCAGGCATGTCAAGCCATCGTCTACCTGAAATCAGCTCGTCCCATTTTGGTAGAGCCTTGGACTTTAACTGCCCAGATTTTGACTTATGGAACTAAAAAGCTGGCTAAGGCTGGGAGCGGGGATACTTTGACTGGGAGCATTTTGGCCTGTCTAAGCCAAGGCATTCCTCCTCTCTTAGCAGTTACTTTAGCTGCCATGCTCCAATGTTTTGGCAGCCAACGGGGAGGTCCTGACTTTCGGATCTCTGACCTCCCTAGGCTGATGGCGGAGGTGAAGGCGGAGTGGGCAGTGGAAAGTCGCTAGTACTGACTTAAAACACGATGCGCACGCCAGGGAAGTCAAGGTACTATCAATAAGGTACGTTATGTTGATGGACCATTCTGGGCAGTTGACACCATGTTTTATACCGAAATCGACATCCAAAAAGTGCTACCGCTCTTTCTCTTTTATCTAATGTCGCAGTATAACCTTGAACTTTTAAATGAAGGTACGACAGTGCCTAGTCTTAGAGCTGCTACGCTCAACAACTTTGAGCTAAACATCCCTAATATCGAGAATCAGAAGCAAGTCATAGCACTGCTAGCCCCACTAGACCAAAAAATCACTCTCAATCAACAGATAAATAATAATCTGTTCCTATCAGATTCTTTTGAAATAAAGGACTTCTTCTGTGTCAAATGCAGGCTTCGAAGTATTCGTCAACCCAAACCCATTGGCTTCGTAAAAAGCTCTGGCGCGATAGTTTTCCCTAAATACCCACAAAAAC
>CAKZWV010000073.1 GCA_937922005.1 uncultured Clostridia bacterium
GCTTTACCATATGCTTGGGGCATCAGCCGTTTACCTGAGCTGTTGGTGGCAGTTTTAGCAACGAGCAGCTGATGACTATAGAAGGCAAAACCATCCGGTATCCCAGAAAACTCATCAACCATTGGCCAAAGATTGGTTAAATTTTTTCCCAATTTAACGTCGAAAGAATAGGGATTCTTGCTTCTAAAGCTTTGGCCACCCTTGGTTATAACCGGTTCCCAGGTGTCGCCATTGGCCATGGTGGCTTGTGTTCGATACTCAACACGCCAGGTTTTACGATCAAAATAGATCCGAACATCCGTTTGGCCATCTTTTTCTATTTTCTTATCTTTGTTATATTCTCTGGTTTTCTCTTCGTTTTCTTGGTAGCAGCGGTACCAGTATTGTTGCTGCTTTTGAGAAAGATCAGGGAAGACAAGGTCTTTTGGAATCTCTTTTTTGTCAACATAAGATGGTATGGTCGGCAGTTCGCCTAAATTCCCTGTTTCTACCACAGCACCAGCATATTCATAATCCTCATCGGCAGCGCCTGTGGCATCAGGCTTTTGAATAAAATACTTGATGAGATAAGGGGTTGACTTCGATGCCAGATTGGGTTCCCAGACCGCTTCTAGCACCAAAGGATGGGCAGGCATGGTGCTGGGCGGGGCAGCCTCTTTACCATCTTTTACTACCCATTTTACAAAATCAAAGCCTTTTTTAGATGGCTTTTTTTCTATAAATGAAGAGAGTGGTGCTCCCAAGGGAAGTAAGGCACCGGGTACCTGAGTGTCAGCACCATTGGACTCCAAGGTAAGGTAGTTGGAGACCCTTTTATAGTCCACATTTAAGGTTAAGGAAGAACCAGGCTGGTTGGGATCCGTGCCAGGAACGGTTCCTTTAGGAAGGGGCATCACAGGAAAATATCCTGCGTAATCTTTCACTTCTACCTTACAGGGGCTTCCTATATTTCCGGTTTTTTCTTCCATTTCAAAGACATCAAAACCACCATCTGCATTTTCTTTACGATGGACGATCGTATACTCTCCTTGGTCAGGCGCATAGGAAACCGTATATATTTTATCCTCCGTAAGAGTAGCTAAAGGCACAGTAACCTCTGTTTGATCAGGGGTATAATGGGGAACTGTCGGTGAAGAAACCACCAGATTAGCCGCTTGAGGGTCAATCGGAACAGAGGCTTGATAGGGAGGCGCTAACATCCGACTGTCATCGTTAGCAATGTAGTCAATGGTAACAAGAATGGTGTTAGGAACACGAACGGGGCTAGGCTGAGTAAGTGGATCTGGTTCCGAGTTCGATTGATTTAGCGCAGGCTGAATAATCTGAGCTCCTGACGAACCCGTATCAGGGCTAGGAGTCTCGATGGCTTGGACGTATTGGTGCCACACGGGATCTAAGGGTGAGATCGCCATCATGAGTACCAATAGAATGCTTAACAATTTCTTCATATTCTTACTCCCTTTCTATGCTTGGTTTCTCCAATTCCCCTCATTTTAGCGTATTTCACAATGGAATACCACTTCTTTATAACAAGATTAAAACCTTTTATCTCTTTGTTCATAATTTTTTTACTAGTATTCCCGGCTTTTCTTTTGCCTGTCCTATTTCCTACTTGTCTTTAGTTGTAGTTACCTTTGTCGTAGGACTTTGCTTTTTTGTTCAATCCGTTTTTTATGCCTTCCCTTATGATAGCAAATAATCACTTAAAGTGAAGCATTTGTCGAAGATTGTCGAAGTTTGTCGAAATATTCTTGTGGATTTCGTTGCAAAATTTATTAAGATTGAAAGACTAAATCTAAACCAAGTCATCTTCCTACGCTTGAACACGAAACAATATCTGGCCTATGGCTTATTCTTCAAGAAAACGAATAAGCATGAGAAGTTTTGCCAAAAACTAGGAGGAAACGAGACGAGGAAGGAGGATAATCATGTCAAGACAAGAGCATCAAAAGACGTCATCGCCTGAGTCTTCATTTTTGTTAACCCAGGAAGGGGGGATGGAGGGGAAGCGACCAACAACAGGATCGGATCCCTTGGCCTATGGAAAAGTCCAGAGTATAGGATTTTTTTCAGGCCAGCTGGTGCCCCTTACAGTTGAAGCAACCTGTATGCCTGGCCTTCCTCGACAGGATATTAGTGGGATGACGGCAAGAGCTGCGAAAAATGCCTTAGTCAGAATCAAGGGAGCCTTAGCGGCTGCAAACTGCCGCCTTCCTCGCAAACGCACCCTCCTAGCGATCTCTCCAAGTACACTGGCCCTGGAGGCCCCCTATTTTGACCTCCCCCTAGCTCTGGCCACCATGGTCGCCGATGGACAAATTCGTTCTGTCATCCCAAGGGTCAATGCTCTGGGAGAACTCCATCTCAACGGCAGTATTCACATATCTCTATCGAAAGAACAGGGAGAGCAGTTGCCTGCGGTGTGGACCAAAGATAATCGGTCAGTCCAAGGAGGGACCTATATTTTGCCCTGGGATTATTTGCAGGCCTGGTTTCTGGACCTTGAAAAAAGAAAAGATGAGTCATGCGGGATCTTTCAAAGGCTTGACCTGTCCCAGATTTATATCCAACCTGGGCTCTTGGAGCCCCAACTTTTGCACCCTCATACTCATTTGTCCAAAGATCAGCCCTATTGGCCGGAGGACCTATGGGAGGCTTTTTTCGTCGAACTTTTTCAAGAAAGGCCTCCTTTGTCGCCACTGACTGAAAGCCTTTCTCAGACGCCTTGCCAAGAGATCCTTTCTTCTGTTCATTGTAAAGAACCATCTCCTTTACCCCCTCAGAAAGGTCCTCAGATTTTCCTTGTTCGTACTCTCCAGGAAGCTTTTGGCATTCTGGAAACAGGTGGTCGATTTTGTCTTTCCCTCGCAACTGTCAGGCAAAGGCTCCTGGACAAATATCCCAGCCAAGTTAAAGCTGCCTTAAAGTCCCCCTCCCTTTCCTTTTCGGAGCGGCCAGGATGGCAGGATGATGATTCTTCAGACTGGCTTTCTTCAGGGGACCGTTTGGCCATTCAAGCTTTAAAAGCTTTGAAGGGGCAGTATGTGGTCCTCAAGTCCATCGAGCTTGTGGCAGCAGGCTGGCATAACCTCCTCATTTTTGGAGCACCTGGCTCCGGAAAGACCTTGGCCGCCCAGCTCTTGCCCTATCTTTTGACTTCTGGTCCCTACCCTTCCAAGGGACCCTTTCCCCTCATCGCCCCTTGCCCCAGCGTCACAAAAACCGACCTTCTTGGCTCTCAAAGGGCCTCCTCCCAGACGCCCGGTCTCCTTGCCCAAGCGGATGGTGGGATCCTCCTTTTAGATGAGATGAACGAATTTTCCAAATCTAGTCTTGAGATCATCAAATACTCCCTCGACCAGCAATTCTCCCGGACTCCCCCTGACAATGCTCAGGCTTTTTCTCGTTTCTTGCTCCTAGGAACCGCCAACCCCTGTGAGTGTGGAAATTTGGGCTACGCCAACCAGTGTACCTGTTCGGAGAATGTGATTCGAAAGCGCCTGACCCGGATTAGCCTAGCCCTTTTGGAGCGGATTGACCTTTGTATTTTTATGCCCAAGGTTCCAGCTAGGCAATTATCGGAGCTTTTGCTTACCAAGGAAGATCATGCATTTTTCATAGCGGAAAAAGCAAAAATTCAAGATGCCTATCTCAGGCAACTTGCTAGACGAAAGGATTGGCAGACCATCTTTAAAGAGGAGGATCCAAGGGGCCTAGGCAAAGCTTCACCAGAGACCTTTCTCAACCAAGGGGCCCCGGGAACTTTCCCCTTTAATGGCCGAGTAGATGCTGGCTTTTGCCACGAGCTTTTTCAAGTCCAAGAGGAGGCTTGGTCGGTTTTGCTGGCCCAGGCCCAAGACCGCAACCTTAGTGCTCGGGTGGTCAGTAAACACCTTGCCCTAGCAAGGACTTGGGCTGACCTAGAGGGTAGGGAGGAAGTCGAAGCTAGTGATATTTACCAAGTCATGGCCCTGATGACTACCCCTTTTGATCTTTTAGGGGAAGAAGGAAAGAAAAAGGTTGCGAGATGAAAGACAAAAAAGAGAATAAGGTAACCGAAAAAATAGATGGCAAACTAACCCAAAAAAATCCTTCCCCTATAGAGTCCTGTGTTCTGGCCCGCCGCTTGAAAAATATGCCCTATAGCTTTCAGGCAAGGATTTTGGAAAATTTGTTGATCAAAGCTGGAGGCCTCTGTATAGCTGGGATCCGCCACGGATTGGAATGTCTGCAAAAGGCCCTGCAAGAAAAATTTCCCACCCCGACTTCCTATGACTTCTTACCTTTGAGCAAGGAAGAAAAAGATAAGTGGGAGCGGATTTGGCCAGGCTTTTTAGGAAAGTATTTTTCCTTTTTATCCCAGGATCCCAGTCAAGAGGAAATAGCCCTGGCCGAAAAAGATTTGGCTGCTGGGATCTTCACCTTGGACCTAGCGGATCCGAATTATCCCAAAAACCTCCTCCATACCCCAGAACCACCGCCTTTTTTGTGGGCCTTGGGGGATTTGCCCGTAGAAGAGATCAATGCCCACTTTTGTGTCAGCATGGTGGGAAGCCGAAAATCCACTAGCTATGGGCTGCGGATGGCTAGGGATATTGCAGCGCATCTAGCAAGCCTTCACACCTTGGTGGTAAGTGGGATGGCCCTAGGGATTGACGGGGCCTCTCAGGAAGCTCTCCTTGCTAAGGGTGGGGTCAGCCTAGGAGTTTTGGCCTGCGGGGTCAATTATTGCTACCCCTACCAGCATCGACGCCTCTACCAGTCCATCATCCGCCAAGGGCTCATTCTCTCAGAAAATCCGCCAGATACGCCTCCCAAACGTTACCTTTTTCCCATGCGAAACCGGATTATTGCTGGCCTTTCGGAGGCCCTTATTGTCATTCAGGCTGGGGCGAAAAGTGGGACGAGGATCACAGTCGATTATGCCCTAGACTATGACCGACAAGTCATGGCAGTTCCAGGTCCCGTGACGATACCGGAATCCCTGGGCTGCCACCGGCTGATCCAAGATGGGGCGGCTATTTATTGCGGTCCGGATGATTTGGATCGGATCTTGGTGCGCACCATTGATCCGGATTATGAATACCATGTGGCAAGCTGGGAGGAGATTCTTGGAGGCTACCAGGAGCCCTGGGATATCTTGGTGCAGAGCCTTGACTTCAGGAAGCTTAAGGACCCTAGGGCCTTACAAGATCTTCGCTTTTCCTGGGCCTATCCAGAAAAGGCAAAGGTCAGGAAGACTGTGATTCTAAGGCAGGGGGAAGGAACAAAGGCCCAGAGAAAGAGTACGCAACAAATTTTACCAGCTACCGGGAGAAATCTTTTAGCGGAAGAGGAAAAGATTCGCCTTGTCTATACGGCAATCGAGTCTGGTTTGCAAAATATTGGACAAATGGCCCAAGAAGCGGGTCTTTCGCCGGAGGAGGTGACCCTCATTGTTGGCCGGGGATTGGCCAAAAAAGATCTTATAAAAAACTATGCTCGGCTGGCCTTGAGTGACCAGGGACTATCTATATTGCAGGCTTTAGGATAGGGGCGATAGATTCTTGGCAGGGCCTTGGCAAGAGGCTGATTTTTGGTTTGCTTTAATTTTTGGGTTCTGTTTAAATAAATGTGCTTTTTTACACTGGACGTCATGAAGTCCAGGCAGGAGAGGGGTGGAACATGGGAAAAACACTTATTGTCGTGGAGTCGCCGGCAAAAGCCAAGACCATCAAACGTTTTCTAGGGGACCAATATGAGATTGTGGCCTCAGTTGGTCATATTCGAGATCTCCCCGCTTCAACCTTGGGGGTGGACGTTCACAACGATTACAAGCCCATTTATATTACTATGCCGGGCAAAGATTCTGTGGTCCGTAATTTACAGAAAAAAGGCAAGCAGGCCGACCGAATCTTGATCGCTACCGACCCTGACCGTGAGGGCGAGGCGATTGCTTGGCATGTGGCAAAAGTCCTGAAATTAGACCCCAAGGACGACATTCGGATCAGCTTCAATGAGATTACCCCTAAAGCAGTCAGTGAAGCGGTCACCAAGCCCCGTCCCATCAATATCGACCTCGTAGAGGCCCAACAGGCCAGGCGGATTTTGGACCGTTTGGTAGGCTATGAATTAAGTCCCCTTCTTTGGAAAAAGATACTGAAAGGCTTATCAGCCGGTCGAGTCCAATCTGTAGTGACCAAGCTCATCATTGATCGAGAGAACGAGATTAAAGCCTTTGTCCCTGAAGAATACTGGAAAATCCAGGCCCTTTTTGCGAAAGAAGGCCTGAAAGCAGGGGAAAAGATGAAGGTCTCCTATAAGCTGGTGAAGGAGGGAAAAGATAGCCCTTCTGATCCAGCTAAAGAGGAGGCTAAGGCCACGGGGCCTTTGATGCCTGCCGCCTACCAAGGGATTCTGGATGAAAAAGGTAAGATCAAAAGCCTAGTTCCCCACTCCCAAGCAGAGTGCGAGTCTATCGTTTCTGACCTCCAAGGGGTCGACTTTTCTGTGTACGAATACAATAGTAGGACCCGGAAGAGATCACCTGGCCCCCCCTATACAACCAGTACCCTCCAACAAGATGCCTCCCGCTTCTTGTCCTTTTCCTCTTCAAGATGTATGCGTGTGGCCCAACAGCTCTATGAGGGGGTCAGCATTGAGGGAGAGACCGTAGCCCTCATTACCTATATCCGTACTGACTCCACGAGAACGGCCCCAGAAGCCTTGGACATGGTCCGGGATCGGATTGGGGCCCTGTATGGAGAGGAGTATTTGCCCAGTAAGAAAAGGTATTTTCGCAAGAAAAAGGGAGCTCAAGATGCCCACGAAGCCATCCGCCCCGTCGATATGTCCATTCCTCTTGCTCGGCTCCAGGCCCAACTTACCAGGGACCAATTCCGCCTCTACCAGATGATTTGGCAGCGCTTTATGGCCTCACAAATGGCAGAAGCCCAGTACAAATCTGTGACGGTCAACATTCAGGGGGGCCAGCACATTTTCCGCCTAAGGGGGGAGCAATTGCTCTTCTCGGGTTTTTTGAAGGCCTATGGGGGTGATCAGCAGGCAGCAAAACAAGCAAGTCAGCCTGCCCAGCGCAAGAAAAAGAAAGATGAGGGAGAAGAAGAGGAAGCTGAGGAAATGGTGGCCGACCTCCCACCTTTGGCCCAGGGAGAGACCCTCTACTGTCATAATTTGGATGCCGAACAAAAATTCACCAATCCCCCGCCTCGCTACAATGAGTCTTCCATCATCAAGACTTTAGAGGAATTGGGAATTGGGCGGCCTTCGACCTATGCTCCGACCATTAGTACGGTCCTTGCCCGAAAATATGTGGAACTCCAAGATCGCAAATTCTATCCCACAAAGCTTGGGATCATTGTCAATGATCTTTTGGAGCAAAACTTTGATAAGATATTAGATCCGCAATTCACAGCAGGGATGGAAAATAAGTTAGATGATATTGAATCCAACAAAGAAAACTGGGTGGAGGTCATTGACAACTTCTATAAGCCCTTCCATGCGGAAGTAAAGAGCGCCGACGAAAAAATTGAAAAAGTTACCTTCCAGGAAGAAAAAATTGGGGAGAAATGCCCCAAGTGTGGGGAGGGAGACCTGGTGACGAAGGCAGGAAGATTTGGAAAATTTATTGCCTGCAATCGTTTCCCTGACTGCGATTATACGAGAAATATTGAAATCAAAGCCCCTGGCAAATGTCCCCTCTGCGGGTCTGGCCTTCTAGAAAAGACAACTCGCAAGCGCCGGTCTATGAAGTTTTATGTGTGTGATAAAAAAGGCACAGACCCAGATTGTCCCTTTATAAGCTGGTATTTACCTTTGGAAAAAACTTGTCCCATATGCCACGCTTATTTGGTGAGTAAAAAATCCCGAGGTCGGACCTATGAGGCCTGCTCTAGTCTATCTTGTCCCAACAATAAGTTCATGAAATATAAGACGGAGGAGGCCTGGCTGGCTTTGCCAGAGGAAGAGCGGGCCGAACTCCTTCAGGCTGCGGCTCCATCTGCTGCTAATGATCAAGTAAAATCAACTCCTTCGAGTGAAGGGGAGGAAAGCGCAGAGACCGCAACGACAACAGCCACAGCCAAGAAACCAGCAACAACTAAGCGATCTACTTCAGCTAAAAAGCCCGCATCAGCTAAGAAAACCACGACGACTAAGAAGACTACGACGACTAAGAAGACCACAACAGCGAGGAAGACAACGGCAGCAAAGAAGACAACGACAAGAAAAAGTGCGACCTCAACCAAGACGGCTAAGGCTAGTCCTGAGCCTGAGCCAGAAGTTGCACCGCTAGACCAGGCCTAAGCTGATAAGATTAGGTGTAAGCAAGGTCTTGTGGCATTGGGAAACAGGGTAATAGAGAAAGAACTAGGATAGAAAATACATGGATATAATAGATCAAGAACAAAAAAAGCCTTCTCAGGTAGAAGACAAAATCATTCGTATTGTAGGAGCAGGCCTAGCAGGATCGGAAGCTGCCCTGACCTTGGCTAAGGCGGGCTATCAAGTTGAGCTCTATGAACAAAAACCAACTACTTATTCACCTGCTCACCACCTGCCGGGACCAGGAGAGCTGGTTTGCAGTAATTCCCTCAAATCCCAATATTTGCATGCAGCCTCGGGTCTGTTGAAAGCCGAATTGCTTCAGCTGGGCTCGACCCTTTTGCCCCTAGCTTTTGACCATCAAGTGCCTGCTGGCCAAGCCTTGGCGATCGATCGAGAAGGCTATTCTAAGGCCCTAGCAGAAGTCATGAAGGCCTATCCCAATCTCCACTATCACGAGGGAGAAATTACAGAAATCAAAGACCTTCTGCCCAAAAATGAGGAGGAGTATTTGTTGCTGGCCACGGGGCCTTTGACCAGTGATGCCTTGTGTCAAGAATATAAGACACTTTTTGATTTGGATGATTTGTTTTTCTTTGATGCGGCGGCACCCCTGGTAGAGGCGGATTCGATTGACCAGACTAAGGCATTTTGGGCTTCTCGCTATGGGGATCCAGAGGAAGAGACGGGGGATTATCTCAATTGCCCCCTCGATGAGGAGACCTATCAGAAGTTTTATACGTATTTGCGTCAGGCCCCTCAGGCTCCTGTGAAAGATTTTGATCAAAAGGCTGTCTTTGAAGGGTGTTTGCCCATTGAGGTCATTGCAAGTCGGGGGCCGGAAACCCTTCGTCATGGGTCTTTGAAGCCGGTGGGCCTCATCGATCCGAAAACGGGCAAGGAGCCCTATGCTGTCGTCCAGCTCCGACAGGATAACCAGGCGGCCAATCTCCTCGGGATGGTGGGCTTTCAGACTCGATTGACCTATGAAGCACAAAAAGAATTGTTCTCTATGATACCTGCCCTAGCTTCCGCCAAATACTCCCGCTTCGGTCTTATGCACAAAAATCGTTATCTCAATTCTCCCAAGCATTTGGACTTGAATTATCATCTTAAAAATCAATCAAATGTATATTTTATCGGTCAGATCAGTGGGACGGAAGGTTATGTGGAGGCGATTTCTTCTGGGCTTTTGGCTGCCCTGTCTGTTATGAAGGGGGATGAGGCCTTTGCATCTTCTTTCTATACTTCTACGATTACGGGGGCCCTGTCCCGCTATGTGAGCCAGGAGGATCCGGATCATTTTGCTCCCATGAAGGGGGTCTTTGGACTTTTGTCGCCTGTGGATAAGGCGAAGACCAAGCGGATCATGGGGGATCACAATCTGGCATACCAGGATTTTGGCAAGAAGTCTTTCCGCCTAGTTTTGGTTTTGCGATCGCTCTTGACGGTCGCGACCTGGGCCAATCGTCATCTAGACCTTAGTCAGGCCAAGCTGGCAACGGCCTTCCGACTCAATTATCTCTATGCTCTCTGGGCGGGGATCCAAAATCTGACTGCCCAAAAGGCTGCCAATCCCAGGATGGTGAGGCACAGGAAGGACCGGGAGGCAGCCCTTGCCCCGATCTTGAAGCAAGATATCCGAGAGATCTGGCAAGAGGAAAAGGCCACTATGCTTAAGTCTTCTTACGCTTATTCTCTTGATCCTGCTCGAATAGCCCAACACCCTACGGAGCAGCGGGATATCTGTAGATTGATGGTTTTGGAGGCGGGAAAGACCTCCCACCATGCCTTCTATGAGATTGGAAAGTTTTTGCAGGCAGGAGACCTCCTTGTTGTCAATAACACCAAGGTCATTCCAGCCCGTCTCCATGGACGGAAGGCTACGGGAACCGCAGCGGTGGAACTCTTGCTCCTTCGCCGAGAAGAAGGGACCAAGGATGACTGGCAAGTCATCGGCAAACCTGGGAAAAATCTCCAAGAAGGGGACGTAGTCACCTTTGGGGAAGGCAAGCTCGATGCCAGGGTCCTCCAAGTCTTGCCTAATGGAAACCGCCTGGTCCGCTTCCAGTATGATGGCATCTGGGAAGAAGTATTGGCAGAGCTGGGTGAAATGCCTGTTCCTCCCTATATTACAGAAAAACTAAAGAATCCAGATGATTACAACACGGTCTATGCCAAATTTGATGGGTCAGCAGCGGCCCCTACGGCAGGCCTCCATTTTACAACCAAGCTCTTGGAGGATTTGCAAAAGGAGGGGATCAAGCTGGCTGAAATTACCCTCCATGTGGGGATTGGGACCTTCCGCCCGGTGAAGACGGATGATATTTTGGACCACGATATGCATAAAGAGTATTATGAGGTCAATGAGGAGGCCGTCCGCCTCATCAATGAAACCGTGGCCACTGGAGGACGGATCATCGCCGTTGGCACCACTTCCTGTAGGACTTTGGAGACCATAGCCCAAAATCAACATTATGAAAAATATAATGACCAGGGTGAGCTCGGTCAGTTGCAGGCAGAAGTAGGAGAGAGCCAGCTCTTCATCTATCCCGGCTTTTCATTCCGTCTCCTGGATGGCTTGATCACGAATTTCCACCTCCCTGAGTCGACCCTCCTGATGCTGGTCAGTGCCTTTTATGGGCGAAAACGGATGCTGGCCGCCTATGAAGAGGCGATCGCCAAGGATTATCGCTTTTTTAGCTTTGGGGATGCCATGCTGATTCTTCCGGAAGCCCTGGGCAATGGTCAAGCCAGGGCAAAAGCGAAAGCTAAAGAAAAAACCGCAGATCAAGCCCAGGCCTTGGTGGCTGAAGCAGAGAAGGGAGAGTAAGGATGTTTTCTTTTGAATTACAGCATATTTGCCAACAAACGGGGGCGAGAGCAGGAGTCATCCATACCGACCATGGGGATATTCCCACTCCTGTCTTTATGCCGGTGGGGACCCAAGGAACGGTCAAAGGCCTCTATCCGTGGGATTTGGAGGAGATCGGGGCCTCGATTATCCTATCGAATACCTATCATCTTTGGATGCGGCCAGGTCCTGAAATTGTCGCCCAGGCGGGTGGCCTGCATTCCTTTATCAAATGGCCCCATCCTATGCTGACCGATAGTGGGGGCTTTCAGGTCTTTAGTTTGGCGGAAAACCGGGCTATCACGGAGGAGGGGGTCGCCTTTGCCTCCCATATCGATGGAAGTCGACAGTTTTTAAGTCCAGAGAAGGCCATGGACCTCCAGCATGCCTTTGGGGCCGATATCATCATGCAGCTCGATGAATGTGTGGCTCTGCCCTCCACTAGGCCCTATGTCAAAAATTCATATTTGCGCAGTATCCGCTGGTGCGAGCGCTGCGCCGAAGCACAAAAGGCCCCAGACCATCAGGCCCTCTTTGGGATTGTCCAGGGGGGACTCTACCCTGACTACCGCAAAGATTCCATTGAACAATTGGCTAAATTGGACTTGCCAGGCTATGGGATCGGTGGTCTTTCTGTTGGAGAGAGCAAAGAAAGCATGCTTGAAATCTTGGACGTCCTTCAAACATGTATGCCAGAGAAGAAACCTAGGTATTTGATGGGGGTCGGAACGCCGGATTATTTGCTCGAGGGAGTCATGAGAGGCATTGATATGATGGATTGTGTTATTCCCACGAGAATGGGGCGAAATGGCTGCCTCTTTACCCATACGGGACGGCTAACGGTACGTAATGCCAAATACGCCAGCGACTTTACGTCGCCTGATCCGGCTTGTTCATGTCGGGTCTGCCGGACCTTTACCAGGGCCTATTTACGTCATCTGATTAAGGCGGGGGAGATGCTGGGGTTGATCCTCGCTTCTTACCATAACGTGTATTACCTGGTCCATCTCATGAAGGAGGCCAGGGAGGCTATTTTGGCCAATTCCTATGGGGACTTTGTCAAGGAATTTTATAAAACCTATCAATTTGATCAGCGCTAGTCCTGGAGTGACTGCGGCTTGACCAGGCTTTGTGCTCTGGGACCCCGTGAGGGGGGGCTTAGAGCCGATGCCAAGGAGTGACTGTAGCTTGACCAGGCTTTGTGCTTTGGGACTGCTAGTTAAAACGGCCTTCGTTTTGGCTCGGTTGGTAGCAGCCGAGTCTGGCACAGCCTTCATCGGTAGAAAGATAGATGGGCGGTAGGGATGTAATGTCATCCTTGCCGCCTTCTTTTATCTTGTGCTCAAGTTTTTGGCCCAAAGCTGTTAGCGAGTAGGCTTCAGTTAGGCGGTGGCCCAGGGGAAGGGAGAGGACATCACGGAGTTCAAGGTCAACGATGAGGTTGTGTTTGAGTTCTCCAGTAAGAACGCCAACGACTTGACGGCCCTCTGGGGCTAGAAGGATTTGGAGGCAATCAAGGAGGGGAACCATGCCAGCTGGAGCAGCGCCAGGGAAGACAAGGAAGGATGGTGTGAAGGCCTGGTTTAAGATCTTTGCCTGGGTACAACGCCCCAAAAGGGGTTGCCCGACATAGTTATTTTGTAAAGCTCCTTGGAGGATGGTGCGGGAAGTGGGGCCTTGGAGGATCTCCCTAGTCAGGATTCCTAAGGAAGCGCCCAGCTCATCCGGAGATAGGGGGGCCTCCAGGTCGATGAGGCGGAGATAGGGGAGGTCTTCTTGGAGGGTCGCAAGGAGCTTGGGGGTCATAAGAAAGGGCAAGGAAAGCTCTTTTTGGACCCGAGGGTCCTCAAGACTGGCTATGAGGGCCTGGACCTTGTCCTGAGGCCTGATTGAAGCCCTCAGCTTTTTGGCTAGGAAGGCCTGATTGAGGGCTTGGGCCAGGCTGTCACTGACTCCGCCTGGGGCCCGGTCCCAAGAGGTATGGAGGGAGATCTGGGAAATTCCAGCCTGGAGACAGTCGATCTGAAGGCGACCGGAAGCTTCCCCCCCTTGGAGATCAGATATGGGGGAGAAGATGCTTGGATGGTGGGTTATGATCAGGTTGATCTTATTGGCCATGGCATGCTGGAAGGCCAGGCGATCTAAGTCCAAGCTAAGAAGAATCCCCTGGCAAGGGGCATCTGGAAAAAAGAGTTCCCAACCTTCTTGGTCCCAAGAGGCGGCTAATGAGCGGGGAGCTAGGAGTTGGGTGATTTGGCTGATTTCTAAGATTGTTTTGGTCATAAATGCTTTCCTTTATAAAATTGGCCCCATATTGTCTCTATATGCGCTCTGTATCCATGGTTGGATCAAGGCTTTCCAGTCTCTTTTGGGCGGCTAAGAGGTCTGGATTGAGGGCATCGCCTCGGAGTTGATCAGTAAGGATCCCTTGGTGAAAGCGAAAAAAACGGCCTGCCAGGTGAGGATCGGTCTCTTGCATAGAGGCAACTAGCTCTTCAAAATAAGGACCAAGGAGAAGATCACCAGGCCGGGGGGCGGGAGAATTTAAATCAGGAGCAGACGTAAAAAGAGTTTCGGCTAACTGGGAATTTGTGCCTGGATCTAATAGCAGGAGATAATGATAAAAAAAGTGGGAAAAATCCTTGACATACTCTCGGAAAATGGGTAAAGCCTGGTCCAAGGCGAGAGAGCGGAGGGCAGAGCGGGCTGTATTAGCTTGGAGAATCCATAAGAGGGGGGGATGAGAAGGTCGAGCATGGACTTCTTCCATGATCTTTTTGATTTCTAGACCCCCAAGGCCCGCTACGATGATAATGTCCCAAGGCTGGAGGTCGAGGCCTTGGAGGCCGTCTCCTTGATGAAAGTGCAGGCGGGGACAGGTCCCCAGGTAGTGGGCAGCGTTTGCCTCAGCCCTAGCTAGGGGCTGGGCACGTAGGTCACTCCCCAAGACCTCCCCGAGATCCGGGTGGGCAGCAAGAAAAATGGCCAACTTGCCGTGGTCACAGCCGATATCTAAGATTCGGGGCAGCTGGGGGAGCATTGGATCAGACCGAGGGAAAGCAAGATTAGTGGCCTGGACCTTCTCGGCCAGGCTTTGGGCCATCTGGTAGAGGGCCAGGGCAAGGCCTGCCAGGAAGCGAAGACGGGGCGTCAAAAGAAGGGGGCGGCCCCGATAGACGGTAGGCCGACCCCATAGGGTCTCGTCCCCTTCCGGCCAGCTTGGTAAAAAGCCCGAAGGGGGGAGAAAAGTAGACAAATCAAGAGAAGATTGGTTTGACAAGGTCATCGCTTGCTTTCTAGTTAAAAATTCCGTCCGAATTTTAGACGAATCCGGACTGAGCTCAGTCCGGATTTTGGACCGGTTTTAGTCCAAATAGCCCTTCAAGTCTTTGCTGACCTTGGGGTTTTTGAGGCCACGGAGGGCCTTGGCTTCAATTTGACGGATCCGCTCCCGGGTGACCCCCATGAGCTTACCAACCTCTTCCAAGGTCCGGGCTCGTCCATCAATGAGTCCGTACCGAAGTTTGATGATTTTGGCATCTCGGGCGCTGATATTATCCAAAATAGTGAAGATTTCTTCCCGACACATGGTATTGATGGATTGGTCAGCCGGAGACGGGGCGTTATCATCAGCAATAAAATCGCCCAGGCGGCTATCTTCTTCCTCCCCGATAGGGCGCTCGAGGGCAACAGGCTCTTGGGCAATCCGTAGGGTCTCCCGAATCTTATCTTCAGGCAAGCCGATCTCAGCGGCAATCTCAAAGACTTCAGGGTCACGGCCCAATTTGTGTACCAGCTCCCGGCGGACCTTGTTGATCTTATTGATGGTGTCATGGACGTGAACTGGGAGGCGGATCGTCCGGCCTTGGTCAGCGATACCCCGGGTAATGGCCTGACGAATCCACCAGGTAGCGTAGGTGGAAAATTTGTAGCCTTTACGGAAATCATACTTATCCACCCCCCGGATGAGTCCGAGGTTGCCCTCTTGAATGAGGTCTAAAAAGCCCATGCCCTTGCCGGTATAACGTTTGGCCAGACTTACAACAAGACGGAGGTTAGCTTCAGAGAGGTGGGTTTTCGCTTCTTCATCACCTGCCTCGATCCGGGCAGCCAATTCCCGCTCATCTTCGACGCCAAGGAGGTCAACAGCACCGATTTCCTTGAGATAGGCACGGACAGGGTCATCAATGACCCCCTTATCGGACGAGGAGTTGCTCTTATGGGAGTCGTCATCATCGTCATCGTCTTCGCCAATAATCCGGATACCATTCTTCTCCAAACCCTCGAAAATATCCATGAAATAGTTGTCGGGCAGGCGAATCTGTGTAACAAAATCAATGATGGTTTCCTCTTGGACTTCCCCATTGTGGGTCATAGCGAGGTTCACCAGGGCTTCAATGGCCTTATCCCTCATGATCCAGCCAGGCATGGTATGGTCAGAGCGTAAATCATCGATTAGGCTCAAGGGATCATCTTTTTTCTCATCCTGATCCTCTTCATCTTCCTCATCGGTCTCCTGGGGTTGGTCAGGGTCCCCGGTAATGGATTCGGCGACGTGCTCCACTTCGGAGACGTCAATCTCATCTTCTAGGTCGACATCAAAATCCTCCTGGAAGACCTTATCTAAATCTTCCTCTTCCTCGAATTCTGCGTCTTCTTCGAAGGTGGCCTCTTCCTCAGTGTCATCGTCTTCTGCAAAATCCTTCTCATCCTCCTCCAAATCATCCCTGTCCTGGAGGTCAGCAGCTTTTAGACCGGCCTTGCTTGTTGCTCCTTGCCCCGCTTTCTTAGCACTGCCCCTAGTTGTACTCTTTGTTGCAGCTTTGGCAGTGCTCTTGCTGGTAGTTTTTGCAGCCGTTTTAGAGCTCGTGGCCTTGCTGGTCCCAGCCTTGGCAGTGGAAGATTTGCTGGTCGTCGTTTTACTTGTTGAAGCTTTCGCCGTAGTGGCTTTTGCTGTGGTGGCCTTCGCAGGAGACGCCTTAGCCCCCTTCGTGGTCTTACTGGTAGCCTTGCTTGTAGGCTTAGCTGCCGCCTTTTTTTGGGGTTTATCCTTAGCCTGGTCCGGCGTAGAAGCGTCACCTTCAGCTGTTTCAGCGGCCCAGTAGGGTGAAAAAATCTTGGTCATGATCGTGCAATGAAAAAACATAGATTACCTCATTTCTCAGATGTGATCGGATGCGCTTCTTACGAATCCCTGCGCTTCCCTAGCTTAATCGGTCAAAAGATCTGCTGCCAGGCTTTCCATCTTCCGTAACAGATCCTGTGCAGCCTCACGAGAAGGGGCTTGGCCCAGCTGATTACGAAGGATTTCAATCTCCCTTTGTTTGGCATCTCGGACGATTTCTTGATATGTGGCTTCTAAAATATCTTCTCGGTACAAGATCGCCAGATCTCGAACGAGAAAACTAGCAAATTGTGATTGAAAGAGATCAAAACTTCCTGCCTGATCCAGATCTCTTGCAAAAGTGTCAAAATCCTGGCGGGAATAAGGTAGGACAGCATCCCGGTCAGGCCTAAAGAGCCAAGTCACGAGTTCTCGGACAAAACCTGGGGAAAAGACTTCAGGATCCGGGCTAAATGTCAAAGATTCCTTTGAATAGGTCCCCTGTTTTTGTTCGGTCAACAAGTCTAAAAAAAGAGCCTCATGATCCGTCAAGTTGCATGGCATCGTAGGAGCCTGAAAAATAGCATTCTCAGCAT
>CAKZWV010000074.1 GCA_937922005.1 uncultured Clostridia bacterium
ACAATACAACAGTAATAGCAAAGTATAAACCAATAATGGTAGATGTAAACTTTGAACCAGGTGCAGGCTCCGGTACTATGAACAAGGAGACCGTCAAAAAAGGTAGCACTTTCAAGCTACCTCTTAGCAAGTTTGCGGCTCCTAAGAATATGGAGTTTAAATGCTGGAAGGTAGGAGATACAGATTATGCGCCAGGTGCTGAGATAGCAGTTGACAATGACACTGTCATTATAGCCATCTGGAAGGATAAGTCCTCTGACCCAGGATCTAATCCTGGCAATGAACCTGGCACGGAACCTGGAACTGAACCAGGCAATGAACCTGGAACCGATCCTGGAACTAAACCCGGCAAAGACCCAGGCAAAGATCCATCCACTCCGCCCGTGAATCCTGGATCGGATTCCGGCAAAAATCCAACCAAGCCGGGAAATAATCCTCCTATGCCAGATTCCAAGGATCAAGAATATAAAGTCACCTTTATCATAAACGGTAGTGAGGAAGGTACCCAGTTGGTCACCAAAGGGGGCCTCATCGATAAGGACAAACTTCCCACTAAAGAGGGCTATACCTTGAAGTGGTATCGAGATGAAGCATGTACGGAAGAGTATGACCTTACCAAGGGGGTAGAATCCGATCTAACCCTGTATGCCAAGTGGTCGAAAGACTCCAATGATCCGGACAAAGATCCTTCTACCAAGCATCCCTCCACCGACGGTCAGGTCCCGCCCTACCGGCTCGGAACAGGGACTGGCTGGCTGAATACACCAGGCACGCCACCGCAAAACTCTCTGGTCGTGACAGGCACAGCTTTGCAGAGCCCACCAGGCCAGCCAACAACCTTTACCTTCCCGCCCTACACGCCAACTGCGCCGAATCAGATCTGGAACCAGCCTGGAGGCCAGAATGTAACAGCCAACAATGTTAAGCCCCTCCATGCAGTGCCAGAGACGGGTGAAGACGGTAGACCCGTCGTCTATGCTTTAACCCTACTCGCCATGGCAGCAGGCCTTCTCATTCTGAGGAAAAAACTCCAATAAGTTCATCCTGAGAAGGAATTGCCCAAAAGCTAATCCCAACCAGGAAGCTCCACAAAACCCATCCATGGTCTAGCTATCTTGCCAGCCGACCAAGGATACTATAGAAAGCGGCAAGAAGAGCCCTAGTCCAACCCTGGTCTAGGGCTTTTGCTAGCGCTCGTAGTACATCATTTTAAAAGGCCCGCCAAATGTTGACGGGACATTTTGGTGATGCATGTCGGCCCTTGACAACACATGAAAAAACGAATATACTGCAGCAAGTTAGACGATTCTAACTAAATTTAATGTTCAACTTATAAGGAGGACAGTATGGAACAAAAAGTAATGGAAGCCCTCAACGAGCAGATTAACTTTGAACTTTATTCAGGCTACCTGTATCTGGGCCTATCTTTGGCGATGGAAGACAAAAACTACAAGGGCTATGCCAAGTGGCTGGCCGAGCATTACGAGGAAGAACTCTCTCATGCTAAGGATTTCATCGATTTCATGCATAAACGCGGGGTAAAACCAACCTTGCATCAGATTGAGATGGCCGATGCCAATTACACTGAACCCCTCGAAGTGGCCAAAGCCGTTTTGGAGCACGAGCAGAAGGTTTCGCAGCGGATTTACAAGATCCATGATCTAGCCAAGCAGGCTGACGATTATGCGACTGAAATCTTCATGCATCAGTTCATTGCAGAGCAGACTGAAGAGGAAGACCTTACCCGAGAAATCGTCGACCAGTTCACCCTGGCAGGCGACAACATTTCGGCCAGAATGATCATTGACCGTGAGCTCGGCTCCGACAAATAATCCCGCCAAGCTTTCCTATCATTCGTTAGCCGTTACCGACCACCCTAAGCGCGCCCGGTGATCCTGACCAAGCAAAGAGCCCTCCAGCAGCCTAGCTGCCGGAGGGCTCCCTTCGTATTTACCTTTTAAGCTGTTTTTTTAAGTTCGTTTGCTGAAGCTCTTATGCTGTAGCCAGGGCTTTTCCTAAGCCTGCACAAGCTTCTTTAGCGGCATCGTCCGGGGCCTCAAAGGCAATGACGGTATCAACCACTCGTAGATTGCCATTGGCACAACGCTCTTTCCAGGTATCCATCCATTCACCGACGGCCCAGGAGTAGGAGCCAAAGAGGCCAATGGGTTTCTGCCCTAATTTGCCCTCACACTCGGCAAAAAGTGGTTCGAATTCGTTTTCTTCCAGTTCTTCATTGCCCATAGCGGGGCAGCCGAAGGCGATGGCATCGAATTGATCCAACATATCTGCCTTAAAATCCGCCGAGCTAAAGAGGCTAACTTCAGCCCCGGCCTCCTTGGCACCAGCCACAACCTCATTGGCCATGGCCTCCGTGTTTCCTGTCATGCTATAGTAAACAACAGCAAGCTTTTTCATACTCAGTCCTTTCTTCATCATAATTCTTGACCACCAGGTTCCACGGTGATTTCCACCAGCATGGTCCCGTGATGATATCTTGCCGCCACATGTCTGTGGGGCTTTTTACCCCTGCGTTCGCTTGGGTAAACTTTTACAACCTTGATATTTCAATCACAATATTCCCATCATGATTCCTTAAAAATTATCCAATGGCAGAGAGATCGGCCAAGCCGACCCCCTGACGATATTTGGCAAATAATCTGATCTGGCAATCACTATATAAAGAAAAGGTCTTACGGGCCTCCTCTTCATTGCCATAGACCTTCCAATAGCCGGTCAACTTGGCATTTTGCCCTTGGTGGATGATAAAAGCTTGGACATCGCTCAGGGGATAGCCGAGAAAAATCCCAATCTCATGGGGAAAATTGCCCTGAGTAGCGCAATGCCTGGCAAGCTGGTCCAACGCTGCCTCTACAGAAAAGTCCATATACCCATAGGCAGCTAAAAAAACTTGAACCTCACACTCATTCAAGAGCCTTTGTAAGGCGGTCCGCCGGTAAACAAAGATTAACTTGCGTCCACCTTTCTCCAGGAGAACATGAATATTCACGCCATTGCAGGCAAGACAGCGTTGACAATAGCTAAGATCCCTGCGACTTGCAATATACTGGGGTAAATTGATGAGATTGGCCACCTTACACCCTGCCAGGGTAGGAGCCGCATAGCGGACCATTTGCTCTTCAATAGCCATGAGAATCCCGCTTACCTCCTATGGGAAAATAAAAATAAGTTAGACACGACTAACTATGAGGAATTATATCTAGTCTGCAAATCCTTGTCAATAGCTCACTCGTTACTTTCCTATATCCGGAAGAAAAAATTACTGAGGCCTAAGTAAAGAAACCATCGAAAGCCATCGGAAGCCGACGAAAGCCACCGGAAGCCGACGGAAGCCACCGGAAGCCACCGGAAGCCACCGTAAGCCATCGAAAACCACCAGAGGCATCTTGGGGAGGATTGACATATAAAAAAAACAGAATTAGAATCATCTAACTAGAGCCTACAGCAAAAAAACTAGGCCCTGCAATAAGCTGGCACAGTCGCATAAGGAAGGACCCCAGACGCCAAGTTAGGGCATCTGGCCGACTGACGGGTCGTATGGGGAGAGCGCTGTGCATAAGGAGGCTAATATGATCAAGATCGATCACTTACATAAATTCTATGGGGTTGGAAAAGAAAAAATGGAAGTCCTCAAGGGTTTGAGCTTTACCCTGGAAGAAGGACAAATGATGTGCGTCCTGGGTCCCTCCGGTTCGGGCAAGTCTACCCTCTTAAACATCCTGGGCGGCATCGAATCCATCGATAATGGCCGTGTTGAAGTCTACGGGCACAATTTGGGGGATATGAAGGCAAAGGAGCTCGAACAATACAGGCGTAATTACCTGGGCTTTGTCTTCCAATTTTACAATTTAGTGAGCCACCTGAATGTCTATGAAAATATCGAGGTGGGCAAATACCTAGCTAAAAACCCATTGGATATTGAAAGCCTGGTGGATGATTTGGGGCTACGCCCTTATATCGACCAGTATCCGAATGAAATCTCCGGGGGCCAGGCCCAGCGGACCTCAATCGGGCGGGCCATCATTAAAAGACCTAAACTATTGATCTGCGACGAACCCACGGGAGCCCTAGACTATGAAAGTGCCAAAGAGGTTTTGTTATTGATCGAAAAACTCAATCATTTGTACGGGTCTACCGTCATTATTGCCACCCATAACACACAAATCGCCAAAATGTGTGACGTCATCCTCTCGATCCACGACGGATCCATCAAATCCTTTGCGGAAAACGAAAAGAAAATTCCTGCAAGTGAGGTAAGCTGGTAATGAAAAATCCGATCCGCAAGCGCATCCTCCGCCAAATCATCCAGAGCCCCGGCAAGACCCTTCCCCTTTTTTTGGCGATGGTCTTTATTGTCACTTTTTCGTCCTCATTCTTTACCTCTCAGGACTCTGCTAAGCACCTCTACTACAAGCAGCTCAACGAGGGTGCCATCGAAGACGGGCAATTTACAACGATTTTCCCCCTGACGGAAGCCGCCAAAAATGAACTTGAGAAAAAAGACATCAAGCTTTACGAGTCTTTCTACCTCGAATTAGCAAATACTCCCGACAAGACCCTCAAAGCTTATGTCAACCGGAAGGATATTAATCTTCCACAGATTTTGGAGGGGCGTCTGGCGAGCGGAGTGGACGAAGTGGCTATCTCCGCCAACTATGCCCGGGCAAACAAGATCAAAGTGGGCGAGAAGATTGCCTTGGAGGGGCAGGAGTATTTGGTGACGGGGCTCATTTCTTTGCCAGATTATTCGTCTTTGTTAGCGCATAGGGATGATTTGGTGATGGATACGGGGCATTTCGGGACTTGTCTTTTGGCGAAGAAGGGTTTTGAGTCTTTTCAGGATGTGCCCGTTCGCTATACTTATGTTTATCATACCAAGGCCCCCCTTGACAAAAAGGAGGGGCGGGAAAAGCTCAAGGACCTCATCCAAGTTGTCAACCAGGATAACCGGATCATTGACGGGGTGATTCAGCAGGATAACCACTGCATCACTTATCTGATGGACGATATGAACGGGGATGTCCCCATGATGATAACTTTTATGGTGATTTTATTCGTCGCCTTGGCCTTCATCAGTGCCGTTCAGGTCAAAAGTCTCATCGAAAGGGAGGCTCCCGTCATTGGAACCCTCCTTGCCTCTGGTTATACGAAGAAAGAGCTCTGGACCACCTATATGATGACCCCAACGATTTTAGCTATTGTGGCGGGGATCCTCGGCAACATCTTCGCCTACCTGTATGCCTATCAAAAGTATATAGCCCTCTATTACCAGAGCTTTGACTTGCCCAGCTTCCAGGCTCGGATTACCTTGCGGTCTTTCCTTCTCACCTGTATCGTTCCCCTCCTGATTTACTGGGCCATCAATGGCCTCATTATTGCCAAGAGCCTGCGCTTTAAACCCCTGGATTTCTTGCGGGGTCGGCTCAGCAAAGAGAAGAAGAGCAAAGTCAAATTATCTCTCCCCGATTTTATCATGAAATATCGGATCCGGGTGGCTCTAGACAATAAGCTCAACCTGGCTTCCCTGCTTTTTGGGATCATTTTGGCCAATGTTCTCTTGGTTTACGGCCTTTCCGTCCAACCCATTTTCAAGCAATACACCGAAGAAATGAAAAACAACATGCCCTACCACTATAGCTATTTCGTGAAAATGGAAGAAAAGGGCCTCCAGGCAGCTGAGGCAGAGTCCGGGAACTCTAGGACAGGAAAAGAACCCCAGGCTGGGAAGGACCACCAGGAGCTTCCGTCAGACGATAAGGGGCAAGAGAGAGGGGAGATTCAGGTTGCCAAGGCCACCATTCTTACGGTCGAGCTGGTCGACCGAGAGAATAAAAAAGTCCAAATATTCGGGGTAGACAAGGGGTCAGCTTACAAAATTCCTGATTGGGAAGGGCTCAAAGCTGGTGAAGTTATAGTATCCAAGGGGGTTTTAGAACGCTTTTCCTACAAGATTGGAGATGAGATCAAGGTCCGGGAACCCTTCCATACCAAAGACATTAGCCTTCGCATTAAAGACGTGGACGACGCCACTACCCAGTTTCAGATATATACGAGGCGGGAATATTTGAATAAGATGGTGGACCAAGATCCCGACTTTATGAATGCCTATCTCAGCAATGTCAAGCTTAAGATTAACAAGGATAACCTGCTGACCCTCATTGACAAAGAGAACATGACCAAATTCATGGAACATTTCTTGGAGGGTTTTGGGCCTGTTTTTGAGATGTTCTTTTACATCGGCATTGGTTTTTCAATCATTGTGACGGTTATCGTTACCAACCTGATCGTCGACAAGGCTCGGGTCAATATCGGCTACCTGAAGATTTTTGGCTTCCATGATCGGGAGATTACTAAGATTTATGTCCAGGGTATCCTGATTTTACTGGTTATCTTCCAATTCCTGATGATTCCGCTCCTCAATCAACTCCTGATTTGGCTCATGTACCTGGCCATGACCAAGTTCGATGCCTATGTGCTCGTAGATATCCCTCTCAACACCTACTTCAAGGCCCTAGCCGTCAACGTTCTTATCTTCATTCTGATTCAAATCTTCGAAAAGGTCCGAATTTCCCGCCTCGATATGGTGAAAGAACTGAAGATGATCAATGGATAGGGAGAAAGCTGCGGCCCTACTGCGGGCCTCTCGCTAAAGTTACTGCGCTACGGTGAAGAGGGCGTAGAAGTAGCCTTTGCTGGCCATGAGCTCGTTGAAAGTGCCAGTTTCTTCGATTTTTCCATTTTTCAGGACAAGGATGCCATCGTAGCGGCGTAGGAGAGATTCCTCCAGGGCATGGGTCACGATGATCCTGGTCATCCCCTGGAGGTCCAGGATATCGCTGGTGACCTGGTGGGCCGTTTGGGCGTCGAGGGCGGCCGTGACCTCATCGGCGAGGAGGAGGGAGGACTTTTTCAGCAGAGATCGGGCGATAGAAATTCTTTGTTTTTCGCCCCCTGATAGGGTATTTCCTCCTTCTCCGCAGAGAAAATCATCAGTCCGCTCCGCCAAAAGCTCGGTCAGGTGGGCCCGGCGAATGCTCTCGTCTAGGTCCTTGCGAGGGAACGCGCGGAACATGGTGATATTGTCCTTGATGGAGGCATTAAAAATAAAGACATTTTGCTGGATGACCGACATCAAGGAATACAGGGACTCCGGATCGATCTCCCGCAACTCTGTCTTATCGATGCAAATACTCCCTTGATAATCGTCGCTTCCCGCCATGAGGAGGTGGAGGAGGGTGGATTTGCCACTTCCGCTAGCCCCTACGATGGCATAGGACTTGCCTGCCTCAAAGCTAGTTGAAATGTCGGTGAGCACTTGTTTTTCACCGTCATAAGAAAAGGAAAGCTTCTTGACTTCAATACGATCTTGGAGGGCTGGGAGCTTGGTGGTGCCGGTGTTACCGGTGTGCTGGTCGAGGGCTAGGGCAAGCTTGTCGATGAGGGCGAGGGAGGCCTTGCGACCGGCGATTAGGGTTGGAAGCTGCTGGATGGGATCTAGAACATAGTTCATGAGTTGGAGGAAGACGATGAGCTTGCCTGGGGTCAGGCGGGGGTCCCGGAGGGCCATATAGGCCCCTAGGAGGAAGACCCCCAATTGGGCGATGGCCCCGGTGGTATTTCCCATGGAAGAAAGTAAGATTTTGAGGCCCCGGCGCTTGCTCTTTTCTTCCTCTAGGTTCGCATTGCGCTGGATAAAGAGGTCAGTTACTTCTTTTTCCGCCTGAAAGCTCTTAATAACGGAAAAGCCACTTAGACAGTCCTGCATGATCTCCGTGAAACTCTTGTTCTCCTGCGAAACTTTTTTTTCTGCTTCGGGTAGACGTCCCCCTGCCATGACAGAAGCGAGGACGGGGAGGGCTGAGAGGCCCAAGGCCACCGCCGTCATGGTGGGAGAATACCAAATCATCATAAGGAGGGCCCCGACCAAGGATACGATTAGGGTAACCAGAGATGGAATAGAGGCCAGATAATCCTCTTCGATCCGGGTAGCATCATTGGTGAGGGCCGAAAGGTAAGTGGCGGTAGTTTCTGTCCGGAAAGAGGCAATCCCCTTTTCGGTGTTTTTTTTAAAGGCAAAATCCTTATATTGCTTCATGGCCCGCTTCAAGAAGCGGGGATTGGCATAATATGTCAAGAGGCAGACAAGGAGCAAGGCAACAAATAAGGCAAAACTGATGTAAAGGAGAGTGCCAAAGGGAAGGGCATCCTTGCCTGCAGCCGCATCCAGAATCTGTTGCATCAGCCAAGAAATGCCCAGATTGACCATACTAGCTCCGAGAGCGGCTAAGATGGCAAGGATCAGGAAGGGAATATTTGCTCGATAAAACTGAGCACGAAGTTGACGTGACATATGGATTAGGATTTTCCTTTGCTATGATTATGGTTCACTACTTAAAATTGGATCACAACTCCTAATTTTTCGCCGCTATTAGAGTTTTAGACCGTTATTAGAATTTTCCTCCGCTACTCGAGGATGTTGAGCCACCGGAGCTGTAAGTTGAGACACCTCCGGAAGAGCTGCCGCCTCCAGAGCCACTGGAATAGTCCTTTTCGGGTGGCTTTCTGCGGCGGGTGCGGTCTGTCGATACCAGGGTACGACGGTGGACCAGGTGATCGACTTCGGGAGATTCAGATGTGGCATAGGCCCACTTGCGACGCTTCGGACGATAGGCCCGCTTCACCTTATGGCGGAAAACCCATGCCATAATGCCAGCCAAGATCATGGAAAGGCCAAATTCACCTTCTTGGATCTTATGGTATTGCTTTTTCGTGTACTCGTCGACTGTGCCTTTTCCTTTTTCAATACTGAGTAATTCCGTCGTTGAAGCTCCCCTATCAAAGCACTCAGACATCTGGTCAAGAGCCGTATTGACAGCACCTACGTAGTCGGCATCTTTGAGAAAAGGCAAGACCTCGTGGACGATGGCCTGTTGGCGGTTATCTTCGAAATACCAGAGACTGATTCCTTTAAAGGTTTGCCGGTATTCTCGTAAGTCCATATCAAATAAGATGATAATGTTATCCTGGTCCTTATCAAAATGCTCCACATAGTAGTGTTCGGTATATTTGACGGGGTCCCGGTATTTGTTTTTCTTGGTCGTCAAGAGAATGAAGTCGGTGTAGTATTTTTTGGAAACTTCATTGAGGCGTTTGTTCAGGGCTTCTTTTTCTTCTTCGGAAAAAAGCTCGCCTAAATCTTCAATGCGGTCCATTTCTTCCGGATCCGTTCCGTCCCAGGAACCCGTTGGGGGACCCGAGGTAGAGGCGACATCGGGAAGTTGTTCCCAATCTTCTTTGGCCCGACTGGTACCCCGATTGGCTTGGACTTGGTAGGGTCTAGCCAGCAGGGGGCCTGAGGTGGAGTGAGAGGGGAAAGATTGCGAGGAGAAAGTCTGTGAGTGGGAAATCTGCGAGGGTATGGCCTGCGGAGCTTCGGACTGCGAGGGAGTCTGGACGATCTCCATGGCTTGCACCTCATCTCCTACCACTTGGGACCAGTATGATCGGACTGTTTGTTCTTCGATTACATTCGCAGGAGAGCCAATAAAGAAGAAAACCCCTAACCAGAGGGCCAAACACAAGAGAAATACGAGAAGGCTCACCAGATTAAGCTTGAGAACGTCGAGGGGCATTTCGCCGTGGATCTTCTTCGTTTGCCCATTGATGGTAAAGACATATTTTTTTCGCATGTACTGGTAGGTCATGACATAGACTGGCTTTAAAATGAGATCTGGGTCTTTCGTCATGTCATAGGAACTTTCCTTCTTGTTGAACGTGACCTGAGATAGATCATGGGTTAAATCGCGAATCTCTTCGTCAATAGCGGTATTGACTTGGATCTCAGCTTGCTTTTCTGTTGTCTTAGCATCGGTCTGATAGTTTTCGGCCCGATAGCCGGTCAAATAGGGCATGGCAAAAGGCTTAACCTTATCCTCCACGAAAGGCGTAACCATAGCAACCGATTCCTCAGGCAGTTTCTTAGAGGCGTAGCAGGAGATATGGTTAAAAGTCAGATTTGCGGTCTCAACGAAGTCATAGGTCTTAGTCTCTGTGATTATATCGTCTCCTTCCTCCCAGCTATTGATCACTTTGCCAGATCCGGAGGTATCTACGTGAGCAGAATAGGCATAATTCCAGAAGGGTAAATACACGCCTTCCATCGAATCTAGCTGAGTTTCTGTATTAAAACTTCTCGGTATAAAAAATTTTTTTGCGATCTGTTTTTTGAAATAGTCTTTGATAAACTTCTTATCATATTTAAACGGGATAATTTGATGAGGACGAAATTCATTTGCCAAGCGATCCGTGAGTATCACCGGGCTATGGCAATATTGACAGATGGCAGCTGCTGTGCCTGGTTCTGAAATAATCTCGGCCCCGCAGCTTTGACAGCGAAATACCTGGATATCTTCAGCGGCAGGGATTGAGCCTGGGACGGATCCTGGGGCTGTTCCTGGGGCAGCTGTCCATCCTGCCTGACCAGTGGTGGGAGCTCCAGATTGTGGCGCAATGGGAACGCCCATTCCAGGAAGAGACGCATTCCCAGCTGCTTGCTGGCTTTCTGCCTCAAGCTTGGCGGCTTTTGCTTTTGCTTCTGCTTCTAGCTTTGCCGCATATGCCTCTAATTCTTCTACAGTCGAGACTCCGTTGCAGTATTCACATTTGACCTCGTCTGTGCCGGGTTGGTATTCGATGGGGGCCCCGCACTGGGGACATTTATAGCTAAGCATATTCTACTCCTATTCTAGAAGGAATGACGGATCCCTCCTAACGAGGGACTATTTGCCCATAAGAAGACGGATCAGCGGCTTTGTGGTGCAAGCCCTGATCCGGAGGGTATCCCCTAGCTAGTCAAAATGATCCGTTTTAAAATTGTTTCTACCGCTATTTTTCGTTCACAATCCGGTAGACGACGTTTAATTGGACCCTGATAGTCATAGAACCGAAGAAAGTTGAATCGGCAATTTTTCCGCCTTGGCTTGGCAGAACAGGGAGAGATATGGAATATGTAGCAAATTGATCTGAGACTTCTTCGCTTTTGATCTGGACGGGCACGGGATCCAATTTTACCCCGCTGATTTTGGCTAGTTCTTCCGCCTGGATCTTGGCAAGTTGCATAGCATTTTCTGCGGCACTGGCATAGGCATCTCCGATATTGGTTCGGTGCGGAAAGTAGGCGTTTGCCGTGACGTTCCCATTCTGGATTTTGTCGATGATTTCGAAGACCCTCTCCGTATCGTGGATCAGGACACTGATGGCCTGATTCACCCGATACATAAGGATGGTTTGTGGAGAGTCAGGATAATCGGTCTCGGTATAGACTTGTAAACTCATAAATACCAGATCCTCACGTGTAACTCCATCGCTTTTTAAGGAAGAGATCAAATCCTCAACGATCGTGTTACATTGGGAGGTGGCGGTAATAAAATCGGGATCAGCTGTTTGCACCTGTAGTTGTACTTCTACCAAGTCTGGCTCGACGCTAGCTGCACCAGTAGTTGTTACCGATATGGTCCGAGGCTTTTTAGCTTTCTTTGGGGGAGTAGATTTCTTAGGAATAGACTTAGCAGATGGGGTCGATTCTTCGGCCAATACCTGGTTCCTGCTTGGGGTCAAGGCAAGGGTTCCTAGGCCTGCCAGCATGAGGCTGGCAAGAAGGATCCCTAAAATCCTTATGCCTTTTTGTTTCATCGGGATACGGTTCGTCATAGTACTTTCCTTTCTAGGATAAATGGCTCGTTGGAAGCCATGAGTGGGCTGACTGGCAGCCATATTAGAAGTAGGCCGACTGACAGCGAAATGAGCGGTGCGATGAGAGAGACTTATTTATCATTCAGGATGCGGTAACTGGCCTTGATCTTTACATTGACCGGGATTTTGGTTCGTAGGTAATGGAGGAAAAAGGCATCCTGTTCGTCCACATCCTCATCTTGTGGTCTCTCGTCAAAATAGAAGCTTGAATAAGAGCTGATGGAATCATCGACTTCATCGCTAATGACCTCAACGGGCTCTGGATCGATTTTCAGCCCATAGAGTGCAGCAGTCTGCTCAGCTTGGATATCCGCCAAGGCCCTAGCCTTTTGTACCGCCTCTGCATAGGCCTCGGTCAAATCCGTCTTGTTCAAATACATGAATTCCGGTCGACCATGGTTATTGATGACCTCGTTCATAATTTCATACAAATATTCCAAGTTCCGTACGGTGCAGCTAAAAATCTGATAGACTCGATAGCCTTCAATGGTCTCAGGACTAGTCTCATAGTTGTAGTCGCACGTAATCGTTTTGCAGGAAGATTGAATATCTCCTTGGGCGACGCCCCTCTCTTCTAAGAGCTTGTAGATGCGTCCCATAGCTTCATTAGATTTGATAATGGTGGCCAAAAGTTCAGTGTCAGTAACCTCAACATGTAACTGTATGCTTGCTGTGTCAGGAACAACAGAAACAGACCCAGTGCTGGTGACGGTAATCGTCCTCGTAGCCTTTTTAGGCTTCTCCACCAAGACCCCTGAGTCTTTTTTAGAGGATTGTTTGGATTTCTTGTTCGTTTTCTTGTTCGTTTCTTTGCTAGTTTTATTGCTAGCTTTGTGGATCGTTCTATTGCTAGTTCCTAGGGCTTGGACTTGGCACCAGACGCTTGGATGAACTAGCGTTGCTTGAAGGATCAGCAGAGCGCTGACAAGAAGGATCCACCCTATTCTGGAGATCCTTGTGGCTTCTTTATTTCCCTTTGACTTCGAAACCATGGTGCTTTCCTCCTAAAGATTCTTACTTGGCGTCAACCACTCGGTAGGTAACGACCAAATTTACGTTGAGGGGAACCATGCCGTAAAAGTTGTTAGAATCTACGGCCTGGTTCTCTTTTTCATTTAGGTCTTTGAGCGAACGGATGTATTCCGAATATGAACTAAATTGTCGTACAACAGCGTCTACAGAGATGTTGGTCGGAATAGGGTCTAGTTTCAGGCCGTTGATCTTGGCGATTTGTTGGGCTTGCAATTCAGCCATGGCCTTCGCCTTTTGCGTAGCTAAGTCATAAACGTCAGACAAATCCGTTTTCTGGAAGCGTATGGCCTCCAGGGATACATTCTCCAGGTCTTGAACGCCCTTGAAAATAGGATCGAGCTTTTCTAAATCGTATACTTCGACATAGAGCGTCTTTATATTTTTGTACTCTCCACTAGAAGACGTGTCCTCGTCATTAGGTTTCGTAATAAATTGCTCAGTTATATGGAAGATATCTTCAAATGGAATACCTTCTTCTTGCAAGAAATCTACTAACTTCCTGACCTTTTGCGAGCAGGTTAAAATACTTCCTATAAAACTTACGCCTGAACCCTCGACGGTGAACTGGAGTTCAGCCATATCAGGGACGACTTTAATGGAACCCCAGGCCGATACCGCAATGCTTTTGCCGTCATAGTTAGACTTGGAAGCCCATACGGAGTTATCTTTGCCTTGACTGTGCGAACTTTTCTCGATCGCCCCCTCTGCCAAAACCGGGTTCCGTGCTCTTGGCAAGGGCATAAATCCTAGCGCAGCAAGTGCCGTACAGATGAAGAGGATCCAAGAAAGCTTGCTCGCTTTCTGTCTTGCATTCTTAGTAAGCTTTTGCAAAATCATCGTGCTTTCCTCCCTATACTTATTCTGTAGAGAGCTTAGCTTGGCCGTTGGTTGACTCCCGTCTTTGGAAGATTACCTTGGCTGTTGCCTATGGGTTATTTTTGAAAAGTGTAGCATTATTGTGGATTATTTGCTAGAAGACAATCATCAATAAGAGGCCTGCCAAGATGATACTCAGAATGACCCGCTCGACCCAAATAATCAAATAATCCGTAAATTTTAACGGAATGTCGGTGCCCATCATGCAAGGGATAGAAGCTGAGAAGAATAAAATTTCGGAGACGCTGACGATGGCTACGAGCATCCGGGTGATAATAGATACGCCTTCACCAGCTACAAGAGGAGCAGGCAGGAGCATTTCGGCAATGCTGAGGGAGACAGCCTTCGCAGTTAATTGGGCTTCTGGTATCCGCATGAGGGCCGTGAAGGGGTAGAAGATGTAACCGATGAAGTCAAAGACAGGGGTGTAGGTAGCGATGAGCAGGCCAATCATACCCACGCCAAGAAGGGAGGGGGCGATGTTCAGGGCCATCTTAAAACCGTCGACGAAATTGCTCTTTACCACTTCAAGGAGGGGAGGAGCAGCCTTAAAGGCCGTCATACCAGCTTCTGCTGCGGCACGGAAGCTTACTTTTCTCTTCGCTTCTTCCACCTTGGGTTTTCCGGAAAAATAGATATCTTTTTTGTTGCGTAAGGGATAAATGTGGACAGTAATGGCCGTGACGATAAAGGTAATGAAGAGGGTGGACCAGAAATAGAACAACCAATGATCCATAATCCCTAAAGTATTGGCTACGATAATCATGAATGTTGCCGACACGGTAGAAAAGCCGGTAGCAATAATAGCTGCCTCTTTTTGGGTATAGCCGTCTTCTCGGTAAACCCGGTTAGTAATGAGCAGGGCTAAAGAATAACTTCCGACGAAGGAGGCAACAGCGTCGACCGCACTTCGTCCTGGTGTCCTAAAGAGGGGGCGCATAACCGGTTCCATAAAGACTCCAATGAATTCCATTAGGCCAAAACTTACCAAAAAGGCTAAGAAAATAGACCCGATGGGGACAATGGTGGTAACGGAGACTAGAATCGCATTGAAAATCATGGGCAGCATGCCTTTTTCATGGAGAGCAGCTGGCCCCCAGCCTGTGATCTGCATAACGAGAAAAATCACGGAAGTGAGTTTCAAGCCAAAGAAAATCTTCCGAAAGAGGTCTCCCTCCCACTCTTTATTCTTAATAGCAAAATAAAGCCCGCCTACGACCATGATGGTGCCGAAAATAATCCCGTAATGGGGAATGGTTTTGATCGCATTGACGATATGGTCGATAGGGATGGTCTTTTTTCCACCAAGTGGAATGGGAACGAAGAACATAAAAATCCCTAGCAGGGAATAGAAAATAAAGAGGGCGACATCTTTACTGGTCCAGGTGTGGGCAACTGGGCTACCGGGTACTGGGGAACTTCCGCCTGAAGATGCTGTCATGGCTGCTTCCTTAGTTACCGCTTGTTTCGTTTCTTTCATAAGTTACCTCCTAACGTAACACTTAACGTATGCGATGGTCACGCATGCAAACAGCTTGTTAGGAATAGTCTAGCCTATTAGGTATAGATGGTCAAAAAAGCGAGCGCTAAGCCTAGAAAAGAGGGGCAAAAATGGATCGCAGGACTTGAAAGAAAATGGTCAAGAAAAGTCGCAGAATTATAAACTTGCTTGGATGATGTTTGCAAAGTGATCTTGATGAAAGCGGGAGTATGGTGTACCGCCATATCCGATTTAAGATTAATTTAAGAGAGGGCTTAAGTGGGCTAAAGATGGGTTGAGTATACTCAGGCTAGGAGGTGATAGAAACATGGAAATCATCAATGTAAGCAAGGCCTTTGTTCATCGTGGCAGATCTATTAAAAGCATTGGTCATCGTAGGAAGTCAAGTAAAAATCTGATTCAGCCTGGGCAACAGCCTGGTATGGGGCATGGAGAAGAAAAGAAAAAGGCTGACTCGAAGATTTTATATGAAAATATGAATATTTCTATTAAAAAAGGTGAAATATTTGCCTTGATTGGCCCCAATGGAGTAGGCAAAACGACGCTCATGAGGATGATCTTGGGCTGGGACCAAGATTATACAGGGGAGATCAAGAAGGATGACTTTACAAAGATTTCTTACTCACCGGAATGCCCGGACTTTCCGGGTTGTTTAACTGGCAAAGAACTTCTTGACTTCTTCATTAAGATCCAAAAATCTCATGACGATAGCTCTGTCCTTTTAGAGAAAGTCGGCCTCCAGGCCAACGATGAAACGACCATTCAAACTTACTCGAAAGGGATGAAACAGAGGCTAGGGGTGGCCCAGGCCTTGATTGGGTCGCCCGACCTGCTGCTTTTAGATGAACCAACAGCGGGGCTGGATTATTTGGGGCAGAGGCAGATGACAGATTTGTTTCAAGCTTTTAAGCGAGAAGGCAAGACGATTATTTTAAACTCGCATCTCTTGCTGGATGTCGAACATATTTGTGACAGGGGCGTGATTATCATTGGGCCGGGGCTCGTTCGCTGCTTTTCTCGGGAAGACCTGGAGGATCAATCTTTAGGGGAGATGTTTTTGGCTTTGGCGGCGGAAAAACAAAGAATGGAGGAAATGCAAAGACCGGAGGAAATGCAAAAACCGGCAGTAAATCAAAAACTTGCGAACCAGCAAAGATTGGCAGAAAACCAGAGAGAGGAAGGAAATCATGGTCAGTTTTATCAAGCTTAAAATGCGGGAAACTCGGCAGAAAAGCCTCTTTTTCATCTTTGGTATTTTGGGTGCCTTAGTGACTGTGCTCATTTCTTTTGTGACTTTTTCGACCAATGCGACCTACGATGTCACGAGCGACTATGCCCAATACGGCTTTCAATGGACCTGTCTGTCCCTGGTAGCTGCCGTGGCGGCGGTCAGTCTTTCAGGCAATACCGTGGAAAAGCATGAGAAGGGAGACTTTGCGGACCTCATCCAGCTTCATGGTTTGCCGAAACAAAAACAATATTGGGGGATCGTCCTCGCAAATATTGGCAATTCTATGACCATGGCCGTGGTTTTACTTGTGGGGATGATCATCTCTTTGATTATCAAAAGACCAGATGTTGCCTTTCATTCTACGATGTTGGCTTTCGGCAATTATCTGTTGGCCGTTGGATGCATCGCCTTGCTGATTAGCGGTCTGAGTTTTTATCTGCCTGGTCCAGCTTGCATCCTCCTGGGGATGCTCTTGGTTGTCCTAGGAAGTGTCAGGGGGGTATTAAGGCTTGTCATAGGAAATCTTGGGGGAGTATTTGCAAAAGTACTCAATGCTTGTTGTCAGATTTTGCCGCCCCTATCGACTTTTGGTCAGGTATCGAGAGACTTATTTTTTGGGGAGTTGCATGATTGGCATGGCTTTTTTGCTTGCCTTTTCTATTGCTGGGTTTTATTGGGTCTGATAGGCGTAGCAATCTGGGGGAAAACAAAAAATGATGTGGGCAAAAACTAAGATAATCTATGGTTTTTTGGGAATATTGCTGATCTTTTCCTTGTATGTAACTAGGATAAACGGCCTAGATCCGATCACTGCCACCCTGATTGAGCAAGCTGAGGGCATGAAGGGCGAAAACTTTGTTCAGATCGCCACGGAAGTCAGAGAAAAGGCACAGGAAGAGGTGCCCGACAAGGAGCAAGACAAAGCGCAAGAAAAGGAAAGAGAAAATGCGCAAGAAAAGGAAGGAAAGGTGGCAAGTCCACAGATGCCGAAGGAGCAGGAAGCCTTCTTTCGAAGCATTGACCTTAGCAAATATTCCATCGATGTGAATTATGGCAGTGTAGAATTTCGAAGCTTTCATGGAAGGGTGCGCAAACAGAGGCCTCAGTACCCTTTGGCCTTCTCAGCCGTGCCGACCGAGGAAGGGCCGGTGCTCAAAGTCATGCCTTTTCGTGATTTTAGGAATATTTATGACATGGGCAGCAGCGCTCACGATGATGTGGAGAAAGATTATCTTTCTATGTTAGTTCATGAGGGCTTTCATTGCTATCAGATGGACCACGGGATGGAAGGGCTGGTGGATGAATATCAGGGACAAGGTAAATGGCTGAACGCAGCGGACCGGCAGGTTTTTTATGAATTGGTGAAACGCCTGGATCATGATCCCGAGTACCAGAAATTGTGGTGCGCCAGCATGGAAGGCCTCATGACCTGGAAAAAAGGAGGAGGGCGGCTAGACTATGATCGGGCAGGGCTTGCCTTGGAGGCTTACATGGATAGGAGTCTGAGTCGGGACCGTAGCCAGCTATACCATGAGCAGGTGCAAGAGATGGAACTGCTGGAAGGTACAGCCAGATTCATGGAAAATCTAATTTTGGCATACTACAATAAGAAGCTGAATGGAGAATTTGCAGGAAATTTTATCCAGGGCACGGAAAAGTTTTATGTATCAGGTTCGCTGAAGACTGCCATCCTTTGCGACCAGGGTCATTTAGGGGATTTGGATTTTAAAAAGGCGAGCAGCTTGGAAGATTGTATCCGCTAGGAGGCCGCCAGCGCTAAGAGGCCGCCTAGGCCAGGAAGCAGCCAGGAGGAGGTAGAGAGGCGGGCGGAAGTCGCCCAGGAGGTAATTAAGAGGCAGCTAGACGGCCCAAAGGAGGAAATATGAAGAGCAAGATCCTCATCGTTGACGATGCTGAGGATATTCGAGATGTCATAAGGATTTATTTGGAAAATGCCGGATTTGAGGTCCTTGAAGCTAAGGATGGAGAAGAAGCCTGGGCAGTCCTTCAAAAGACTGAGGTCGCCTTGATGATTTTGGATATCATGATGCCCAAACTCGATGGCTTCTCTCTGATCCGAAAACTGGGGCCTGCTCGGTCCTTTCCAATTATTTTCCTTTCTGCAAGGACAGCCGTCCAAGATAAAATTCTAGGGCTCAACCTAGGTGGGGACGACTATATGGAAAAGCCCTTTGATCCCAGCGAACTGGTGGCCCGGGTCATGGCTGTCCTAAGAAGACTTCCGTCTGCCCAGAAAAATCAGGAAATTATCAATGGAAATCTTAGATGGAACCAGGAAATGCGGATCATTTATCAGGATGGCAAAAGGCTGGATTTAACGGCCAAGGAATATCTCTTACTGGCCAAATTTATGGAGCGCCCTGGTAAAATTTTTACGAAGAGTGAACTCTATGAAGAAATATGGCAAGAACCTTACCTTTTTGGAGAAAATACCATTATGGTACATATTAGTAAGCTCCGGGATAAGATTGAAAAGAATCCGAAAGATCCTCAGATTATCAAAACGGTCCGAGGGATTGGCTACACAATGGTGAAAATGAGATCTTATGAGAAAGAATAAAATATTCCAGGCTAGTTTCCTTTTCATCCTTGCTTTTATCATATTTTCTTTCTTGATGTTTGCCCTCCTAATAGCCTGCGGGATGATTTTACCGAAATCTCGTAATATCCTACAAATAATCCCGCAAAGCGAGAAGGCAGTACCCGAACAGATCAACTGGAATGAGTTTCAAAAGCTAGGGGGCTATGGTCTGATCGTAGATGAGCAAGGTCATATTCTTCAGTCCTTCAATAAGAAGATGAGTGGACAGATCCAACTTTTTGAGGTCCTTGCAGCCAATAATTATTTTGATAGTGAACAAAGCTTATTTGCCTACGATTGCGCGGGACAGACGAAACTTTTGATTTTTATTCCCAGTAGCCATGTCACCCTTACTCCAACCTTACAGATGAAGGCCGGTATGACGGCCGAAGATTATCCGATGACCCTTATCATGATTGCTATCGGTGCCCTCTACTTCTTGGGTGTGTATTTTTTAATGAAGCAGTTATCCAAATTTTTGAAGGCGGATCAAGAAAGGCGATTTCAGGCGGAAATGGCAGAACAGGACCGGCTTTTTAAGGGCCTAGCCCATGATATGAAAACACCCCTTTCTGCCATTATTGGTTACAATCAAGCTATGAAGGAAGGCTTAGTTCCCCCGAATCTCTTAGACAGCTACTATGGGAAAATCACGAAAAATGCCTACCTATTGCGAGATCGTCTCAATGGACTCTTGAGCTTTACCCAGCTTGGCAATGCCCAACTGTATCATTTTAATCTGGCTGATCTGTTAGAAGAAGTGAGGCGTTATGTAGGGGAAAATTACAGTTATTATGCAGCCAATGAGGCGACCATCGATGTGCTCTTTGGAGAGAAAGAGTCATTCATGACTCCCTTTGACAAAGAGCTCTTCGACCGCCTCCTTCAAAATATCCTCCAAAACAGTATTGATCACAATCAGCCGCCGGTGACCATCACAATTCGCTTTGAGGATCAGACTCTTTTTATAAAAGACAGCGGACCTGGCATACAAAAAGACCTGTGGGAAAGAATATTTGAACCCATGGTGACAGGAGATGAGAGCCGAAGTGGGGAACAAAATAGGGGCTTGGGCCTTGCCAACGTGCGACGGATTTGTCAGCTTCATCATTGGAAAGTGGGCTACGATGAACGAGGCTTCCATATAGGCTTCGACGATGCTAAGAAGCAGTCTCATCTGCATCCTCATAAGAAGCAGTCACGTCTGTATCCTCAAAGGAAAGAGCTGAAACCCTAGGCAGGGGGCGGGGGCTTTCTGGCATTCAGCTGGCGGGCGAATCTTTCGCTGGAGATCTCCCAGCAGATAGATCCCTTGGTTTTTTCGGGGCTAGCGCAAAAGTGTCAAGCAAAATGCCACAAATTTGTCAAACAAAACACCGCAAAAGTGTCAAGTGAAATGACACAAAAGTGTCAAGTGAAATGGCGCAAAAGTGTCAAATGCTCTATCATAAGAGGGTGAAAGGAGCTGAAAGTATGGACTATTACCCTCGCGTGACAGATGTTTTGCTTCAACGGAAGTTAGAGGCATTTGGAGCTACCTTAATTGTTGGCCCGAAGGGCTGTGGCAAAACTACAACAGGAAAGCGATTTGCGAAAAGTTATATTGAATTTCAGGATGAGGATCAAAGGGAAAACTACCTTGCCGTAGCCGAGAATATGCCCTCAAGACTCTTAATTGGTGATAAACCACGTCTCTTTGATGAATGGCAAGATGCCCCCAAGATATGGGGAGCCATTCGCAAAGATGTCGATGATTCTGGGGCCAAAGGCCAATATATTTTGACAGGATCTTCCTCACGACAGGTCGCAACTCCCCACACTGGAACCTTACGGATTTCCACCATGCAGATGTATCCTATGAGCCTCTTTGAAAGTCAGGAATCCACAGGTACAGTCTCGTTACGAGCCCTTTTTCAGGAACAAAGTCTTCCCTGGATAGAGGCAGACCTTTCTTTTGATGAACTTCTTTTTGCCATCTGTCGAGGTGGTTGGCCCCAGTGCTTAACGATTGAGCGTCAGGCTGTTCAGTTGGATGTTGTCCGAGATTTGTTTTACCAAACCTGTCATGTTGATATTTCTCAAATTCATGGCGTTCAACGCAACCCTAAATGGGCGGAAAAAATTCTTAAATCCTATGCTCGTAACTTATGCACGTTAGCAACGAGTAAAACGCTATATGGAGATATTCAAGCAACAACCGATTTATCTCGGCAAAGCTTTATTGACTATATACAAGATCTAGAAGATCTCTTTATCATTGAAGAACTAGAAGCCTGGTGTCCAGCCATTCGTTCGAAAGGAGCGATCCGGGCCAGCAACAAACGCAACCTCATCGATCCTTCCCTCGCCGTGGCAGCTTTAGGCCTGGAACCGGATTATTTTAACACGGACTTTAAGACTTTGGGTTTCTTATTTGAGTCTTTGTGTATCCGAGATCTTAAAATATACTCAGCTGCCCTGGGAGGTAAGATGTCTTATTACCGGGACCGCTATGGGCTGGAGGCAGATGGGGTTTTACATTTAGCCAATGGACAATATGCCTTAATCGAATTCAAACTGGGACAAGCTGAGCTAGATGAAGGAGCCCGGCACCTGTGCGAGATCGAAAGGTTAATTCAAGTCAATAACGAAGATAAGACCAAGACACCCATCCGCCTTCCAGACCTCAAACTCCTGATCACGGGGACTCCCTATGGCTACCAGCGCAAGGATGGAGTATTTGTTGTGCCGATTGCCTGCTTAAGGGATTGAGTGGCGAGGAGAGATGCATGAGAGAGCTTGTAGGGGGTATGAAGTGAGGGGATATGGTAGAGACTGTGCAGTTTACGAAGCCGCCTATGATTCTTTCCAATCCTTGCCCTCTCCGATCCTTGCCCTCTCCGCTCACGATTGCATTGGGTATCACCTTTCTTCTCACGATTCCTTCCAAACCTCGGCTTTTCCGCTCACGATTGTTTCCAGGTCATAGAGTTTCAGCCTTGTTGGGTTGGCAGCGGCTTCGGCGCTGAGTTTGGGATCAAAGCCATGCCCTGAAAAAAGTGCATAGTGGAAGCTGGCCGTCTTTGTGAGCGACGACAGTTTAGCTAGGGTATCCAGGTACTCGCCGTAGGAAAAGGGGCGTTTCTTCCATTTGCATTCGCCGAGTAGGTATGCTGTGCCCTCTCGGTTGACGGCGAGTAGGTCGATTTCTGTCTCGGCCGTGCGGAGACCACTGGGTGCTGAGCTATCTCGAACGGTCGTTTTTCCCATCCATCGCCCCATCTGATGGTAGCGAAAGGGCAGGGCATTTTGTTTCTGTAGGCCACGCACAAAATCCCGACAAATGTCCTCAAAGGCCCAAGAGGCAAAAGCGTCCAGATTCGGTTCGATCACATATTGGTAGACTTCTTCCACGTCCCCATCTTCTAATTGTGAGAAGTTTGGAAAACCAAAGGCGTACCAGAATTGGAAAAAATGATCCCGTAGCCGGTATAGGCCTCGACGGCGATTGGCTTGGGTTTTCCATTTAGCGTCTACCGAGAACTCCCGTTCCACGATGCCCAAGTCGGTTAAGTTTTTTAAATATACACTCGTTTTTGAAGTGTTTTCGACAAGAGATTTTTGAGATATGTCAGATAGGCGGGTATTCCCCAAGGCGACGGCCTCTAAAATGGCATTATAAATCGGGCTCTCTCGCAACTCTTGGTGGAGGAGAAATTCCACTTCACTGTATAAGACACAGCCCTTGGTCAGGATATGGCCCTTTACATTATCCGGGATCGACAAATCGGGATCCCACTGACGCAGGTAATGGGGGATCCCACCCAAGATGGCATAGGCTACAACGAGATCTCGGGGAGAATATTTGGGGAAAAATTGGATCGCATCATAAAAACTCATTTCCTCCATTTTATAGATCCCAGTAGCTCGGCCATAAAGGGGGTTTTTCTCCGCTAGAAGCTCTTTTTCCATAAAGCTCATGGCACTTCCACACAAAATGATCATGACATTTTCTGCATGGAGTTTCTGATCCCATAGGTTTTGCAAAATCGATGGGATACTGGGATTTCCTTGGCATAAATAGGGAAACTCATCAATCACAACGAGTTTTTTTGCCTGGCCAAAAGGGAGATCGCAGATGGCTTGGAAGGCCTGGTCCCAAGAAGCGAATTCGGAGATATAGGCTTTTTGTGGCAGGTCTTGGGTAAACATTCTTGTTGAGAAGTTACGCAGTTGGACCTTGTCAATCGACTGTGTACAAGCAAAATAGATATGTGGCTTGTCTTTACAAAATTCTCGTAAAGTCTCCGTTTTTCCGATCCGCTGTCGCCCATAGAGCACGATCATTTCTCCTCGCTTGCTCTGGTAGCGATCCTCCAAAAACTTCAATTCCGCTTGGCGTCCAATAAACATAAGCCCTCCTCCTAGAAACTTTATCCAAGTTTCAGATCTTTTTTCCAGATCTTTCATCCTGACCTGCGCATGAAAGCTGACTGACCTGTGCGTGGAATCAGATTCATTAAATCATAATTGGTAAATCGTGATTAGTAAATCGTGATTTGAATTGCTCCTCCTATTCTGCCACAAATATTCCCGCTTGGACAGCCAAGTTTTCTTATATTCTCGCTTGGACAAGGGATATGTCCCTGCGCAGTCCACGACCCACAAGGTCCGCAAACTCCGGGCATCGTGTTGTTCCGCTCTCTGTGCCGGATATTTGCCCAATTCCCGGTTTTTCCCTAAAATAGAAGAACAACTCGTGGAGGAGGTGACAGTATGCGTTACAAGTGCTTTAATTCTGGGTACGGCCATCTCAAAAAAGCTCTTAGCATCGTTTTGATCGTAGCTGGGCTTATCTTTGGCTTAGTCTTGCTACCGGGAGGCATGGTGGCGGGAGAAAAAGAGGATTGTGCTTCAGATAAGAAGGATTCCCTCCTGCCCTATATCGTGGATTGGGACCTGATCCGGGAGCTCCGCTTAGACCATGATGATTTTTTTGAACGCCACCCCCAAGCCCTGGACTCCGTCCACCTGTCTGACATCATTTTGGATGGGGAAGATGGGGACCAAGCCACCCTGGAAGTCCTCAATGTCATCATCAATCAATTTATGTCCCGAATCGACAGAAGCAAGTCCGATGAATCCTTCACCATGGAAGGTTACACGGAAGCCGTCCGCCATGAAAACATCCTATCTGTCATCTACTCCCTTCGCTACCACGATAAGCTGGGGCAGGATTCTACCATGTGGTCCCAAGCCTATAACTTCAAGCTCCCAGAGGGGAAGCGACTTTCCGATAAAGAATTACTGAAAGAACTGGGCTGGGAGTATTTGCATCCAGATGATGTGATTGAAGATAGTATTTTTACCAAGTTCCTAGGCGATGCAAATTACCAAGGGAAGATACGCAAGACGTTTCAGAATAAGAGCTATGCCTTCTGCGCTTCCTTCCCTAACTTCTGGGAAAACACCACAAAAGCCCTCTATCTGGGACCTGCAGGCCAGCTCAAGGTCCTTTGTCAGACTCGGACCATGGAGGAAAGAAAGGCCATGGAGGACGCCCGTAAGGAATGGAAAAGCAATAACACGCCCGACCTTGACGTGGTAGCCTATCTGCTCTATCCCGACATCGAGCTGGATTATCTTACCTGTGATGCAGTTATTTTGCCTCGACGTCAAATTACTAAGATCAATGAAGGATATCGACGTTTTGCTAAGACCTTTACCGATGTCGATCCCGAGCAATCCTCTGCCCCAGTTTGTTTTATAGCTTATTTAGGCTCCCTCAACCATAAGACAGACGAAGAAATTAAAGAGTTTGCTACCAAAGTTGCCAGCATCTATAGTGTAATGAATTATGCCAATCCACCCTTGGCGACCTACCATTTGGCCTATCCGGAGGATTACTCCGATCCTACCCTGGTGGGCCGAGACGTCTATCTGGTCATCCCCAAAGATCCCAAAGCGAAGGTTTTTATAAGTAACAAAGACCCACAGATCCATCGCAAGTTGGAAGATCGATCGGCTAATATTGGGGATGGGATGCTGCTGGTTCTAGGCAAGTCAGCTTCTTCCAGCGCCTTGGACTTGGGCATTCGCACCCGCAATATGCTTGTTGAAGTCCCGATTTCTGTGGATAGTCAGGGAAAAATCCTTGATTTACCGAAGGGTTTTGTCGATGTGGGCGATCCCATCCGCCAAATCAAGCGTCGACCCCGCCTTGAAACAAATAATCTCTTTTACGTCACCATAGAAGGTATAGCGCAGTTTTTACCGGATTAAGCCTTGGGCGACTTGCTCTGCCCCCTTCACTCATTTTTCTTGGGCTGACTTGCCCTTCTCGGGCTTGGCCCCTTTCGGTTTCTCATGTGGACCGGCCCTCACGGGGAAAGGATGATTGTTATGATACCTAGGATACGTCTTTTTATTTTGGCTGCTTGCCTGGCCCTTGGCACCACCGCCTTAGGTACCGCTGCCTGTAGTGGGGCAAAAAACAAGGATAAAGCTTTACATTTACCGACAAAGTCGCCCCAATCCACCGCCGATGTTTCTCACTCCTCCTCAAAACAAAAGTATCAACTGGTTCGGGATGACGAGCTCGGCCCTCTAGCCAAGACTCCCTATATGGGGCCGCAGGGTCAGTCACCTATGCCTGCCTCCATCCAGCCTTCATCCTCTGCTGCGGCTCAGCCGACGACTCCTGCCTCTTCCCAGGCCAATCCATCTTCCTCTCCGTCAGCAGCTCCAGACCCTTCTAAGCCTAGCCCCGCTCCTGCAAAAGGCCAAGACGCCAAGACGGCCAGCTGGGCACCGACCCCTAGCCCAGAAGACCAGAAACTGATGGAGGAATTTCATTTGGAGGATTTCGGGAGTATTTGTGAGGATACGATTTACCATAGTTTTAGTATGAATGAGATGGCGGAACTGCCGAATCTTCTATTGCAAGGCGATTCCGTAGGGGAAAATAAAGACTTGACGACACCTCTACTTCAACTCTGGTTTCATCAGTTAAATCCCCAGCTAGTTTGCGGAGATGATGGGATTCTCCGTCTCAAACTCCATCGACCTGACCTGGGGGATGACCAACTGCCGGTCATCAAGGGGCTGACCAAAACGAAGGATCCGATTAATCCCGTCTATCGGAGCATGGCACAAGTTTTGAACTTTGACCCGGAAGCTGCAAATAGTCCCTTTGCCTTGGTGGGTTTCATTGGCAGCCTGGGGGCAAGCGGCAAGATTTTTGAGCATTTGTCCAAGGTCGGCTACTTTCTCCAAAGCATACAAAATGAAAAGGTTCACTCGGGGGTGATGCTAGATTGGAAGCAGGAGGATGGGGAGGAGGCCATTGAAGGCGAGGAATATTTCCTCTTCATTCCCAAATACGCCCGCCAGGTTGTTTTAAGTTATGATCCGGCCCGTTTTACGGATGGGCAGGTGGATATTACCAATGTTTTTTCGATTGTGCCCAGCTCTCTGCACGAGGCTACGGTGATTGTCGCAAATTATACGAAAGGCGATGACTTTCATCTCAATCAATTCGTAAGTGTCTACCGGGACCGCCAGGTCTCCTTTCAACTTGACCCTGATGATGGCCCCATGGTCTTGCCGCCTGACCTTTATGATATTTCTGACTTTGTCGCCGACTGGATCAAGCAACTAGATGCCAAGGCGCAGGCAAAGAATCAACAAGCTGCTAAGGCCAAGGAGGCGAAGGAAAAAGCTGCTAAGGACAAGGAGGCGGAGGAAAAGGCTGCTAAGGACAAGGCTGCAAAGCAACAAGGGGGAGAGTTTACCATGACCTTTGTCATGGCACCTGATTCCGATGAGGAGACAGAGACCACCGAGAGACGTCCCCGACGGACCAAGCCCACAAAATCTTCCGAGCCCCAGCGCACCTACTCTGTGGCCGACTTCCCCGACGCTCCCCTGCCACCTGATCTTTGGGAAAAGATGCCAAAGCATGTGCCATAATGGATGAGTAAGGGCGAATCAATCAACAGCTGCAGAGCAGCTAGATTGTTCCAGCCGGATTGTCCCTTCTAGATAATCCCAGCCGGATTGTTCCAGCTGTTGAGGAGGTATGATTATGAAATCTTTAGCATGGAAACAAATTGGCAAATATCTGGCTTTAGCCTATGGGATTACCTGGTTTTGTTGGCTGTGTGAGAGTCTTCTCTTGCGGGTGCTGCCTCAGCTCCAAAAGGGCCCAGCTGTTCTTTTTGTCCTTGGGGGCTTTGGACCGACGGTGGCCGCCTGTCTTTGCCTTCCAGGGGGCTATTCTTGGTCCAAGCTGAAAAAGTTCATGGGTGCCCGCCGTAAGGAACATTTTGGCCTGGCTCTAGGTTTGGCGGCCCTTCTCGCAGGCCTAGCCTTCCTTCTTTTTGCTTTAACTGCCCAAGATCTGCAAGCTGGCATTTCCTTGGATCCTAAGATGTTGGTGGGGGCATTCTTGATGTGGCTTATGGCATCCATTTTTTGGGGCGGTAATGAAGAATTAGGCTGGCGGGGGACTCTTCATCTCCTACTTGTAGCAAATATTCCCTCCTGGCTTTCACCTCTTTTGGTCGGTCTTGTTTGGGTTTTTTGGCATCTTCCCCTGTGGTGGATCCCAGGGAATGTCCACCAGGGAACCCCATTTTTGCCTTTTGCCATCCTGGGTTTGGCTTTCAGTTATTGGCTTTGTGCTATTTATGATGCGACCCAATCGATCCTTGTGTGTATGGGATTTCATGGCTTCGTCAACACCATGTTGGGAATATTTGTTCCAGGCGAAAATATGGGTTTTGGCCTGGGATTGATAGGATTGACCCTGGTTGCTATTTTGAGTAGTGCCTATTTTGTAGCGAAAGATGTGCCTCGAGCACATGCATAGATGAAGGAGGAAGGAATGTTTCTTTTACAATTGTTTTCGAGTGATGGAGAGAGAAAGCCGATCATAGGGGCTTTTGAGACGATGGAGGAGGGGGAGGCCTTTGTTTCCCATATTCCAACCTATGAGCGGGTGGAGGAGGACGGCTTTGTCTACGAGTATCTCCAAGCTGGGATCTGGCCTGACTACTTTGAAGTGAAGTGTAAGGGTCATATCGTGCCTTTTTCTCGGATGATGTTCCCAGAAGGCGGACGGGTTGAAATTTTTTGGATCGAGATCCCGAATTTGTCGGCCCCGGGTGCGGGTCTCGTGCCTGGAGCCACCCTGGTAGATGCCTATAGCATCAATAATGAGGAGCTAGAGGCTTATATTCAAGCAAGAAATCAGCATGCGGCCCTGGTCGAAGATCATCTTAGGAAAAAGGGCTATGAGGTCAGCCGGGCCTATGCTGGTTCCGAGGATGGGGAGGCCATTTTATACCGCAAGACTCCCACTGGGGAGGCAGAGGCTGACGACGATTGGCATTTTTTAACCCATATGGATCCCTCTTTTGTCGATAGCAGCGATATTTTAGAGGATGTCGATGAGATCTTAAGGGACCAAGCTTAGGGCTCAAGCCTTGGGGCTGGCCTCAGCTCTGTCAGAGCGTGTGATAGCAAGTTGTGTTCTAAGGCCCCTAAAAGGCACCCGGGCCCCAGAGCCTTGCGGTGAGCATGAAAAAAGAGACCGGAAGGGACGATGCGCCTCTCCAGTCTCTTTTTTGCTTTTATAGGTAACTCCAAGGCCAAGGGCCAAGGAATCTTTTTTGTGGAAAACTCAATGCGACGGGTAGGGCTAAGCCTGAGGTTGAGTTAGATTGCTATGAAAGCGAATTGAAGGCTAGGGCCTATTTGGCGACGTCTTCAGCGGTGCCGGGCTCTTCGACCTTGACCATGTATTGCTTATAGGCTTTAGCAAAAGCACCTGTGCCGCCTTCCAAGGTGAGGATCCGGGCGTTGTCGATCCCGAATTCTTCTTGGAGGACCCCATCCATGAGCTGAGCGCCCATAGCACCACCCCGGCAGACGAGGACAATATGTTGGTCATCTTTTACAGGGGCTTTCTCAAAGGCAGCCTTGATATTGGCCACCATGGTTTCACGAGAAACGAAGACCCGCTTTTCAGGGTTCTTTTCTTCGAAGCCGGGGATGCTGACGGCGGTCACCACGTGGCCATCCTTGTACTCGCTGGCAGAGCGGAGGTCGATCACATAGACCTCCGCCATGTCTTTGCCTTCGATCTTCTTGGCGAGGTCGTCACAAGTCATGTAGGCATCGCTCTTGCGAGGAACCTGGCAAAGTTTGCCAGAATAGAAGCCGGGGGTCTTGGTGCCCTTGGAGGCTTCTACAGCATCGATCAGATACTGATATTCGCCGTTGGGGTCATCCTTGGTCCAGCCCTTGTAACCATCTTGCAGGATGTAGACGGTGGCAGGGTCTACGCCCATTTCGCCTAGGATATCGGCCGCAGCCTTAGCGTACTTTTTGCCAGAATAGCAGAAAAGGACAATTTTCTTTCCTTTGCCTGTGGTTTCCCCCGTGGCTTCTTTGAGGGCAGCTTCGATGTTCTTTTGAGCGGTTTCCTTGTCCTTGCCACTAACCATAGCGTCCACGTCGGCAGCATAAGTGTTCAGAATATAGCTTTTCTCCCGGTCTGCTGTCTTGCGTAGGTCAAGCAGAACATAGTCGGGATCCATACCCATAATGGCGTATTTGACTTCCTTGCGGTCCATGTACTGGTATTCACCAGGAGCCGGTGCTTCGGCCTTGGTTTCTTCAGCAGCTTTGCTCTCGCCAGCGGTTTCGGAAGCTTCCGTTTCACCGGCTTCGGTACTTTCTTCTTCCGTCTTAGCGGCTTCCGTTGCATCTGCGGCAGTAGTCTCAGTGCCTTCCTTGGTCTCTTGGCCTTCAGAAGTCTCAGTGCCTTCCTTGGTCTCTTGACCTTCAGAAGTCTCAGTGCCTTCCTTGGTCTCGGCTGCGGTGGTGTCTGCAACTTCCTGTGTGGTCTCAGTTGGGGCCGTGGTGGCAGGCGTTCCTGTTGTGGCGGGCTTCTTTTCGCCGCAGCTTGCCATCAAGCTAGCGATTAAGCACAGGGCTAAAACGGATGAAATCATCTTCTTTTGCAATTTCATATGTAACAAATCCTCCATCTATCATGGCACCAGAACCTGGTGCTGGGTCCTACCAGACCATTTGTCTATCTGTTCCTAGGTCTGTAGCCCTCCAGCAAGGAGCAGGGTTGGTAGGCACAACGGCAGATATAGTAGCTCTTTTAGAAAAAAATGACAAGCAAGCAACATGAATGACAAAAAATATCACATAGATCACAGAAAGGTTACAAAAAGGGATCCCTTCTATTTTTTTGGTGATTTCTTGGCCTACTTCTTGGTCTCTTTTCCTATCTCCTTCTTGGCTCGATTTCCGTCTATTGGTTCTGCCTATTTCTCCCGCCTATTTCTCCCGCCTATTTCTCTCGCTTCTTTTTGCTGACCATATCTTCTTTGGCTAGCTGGGAGTCATACGTGACCTTGGTGGGCCACATTTTGGAGATGATTGTAAGGGAACGCTCCTCCTGGTCTTGATTCGTGAGGTGGACCAGGTAACCGTGGACAGCCGGAAAGGGCTCGATAGATTGGATCTTAAAATCCTTAATTTCGTTGCGATCTAAGTAGGCCTCGACAGTCAGGCGGATCATCATCGGCCGATAGACGACCAGG
>CAKZWV010000075.1 GCA_937922005.1 uncultured Clostridia bacterium
AAGGTGTAAGCCTTAAGGATACGGGTAGTGTGGTCATAGGTGAGATCATAGAAACGGTAAACCCGCTTGAGTGTCTCGTCGTCATCGAGTGGAGTCTTGTTTTCTAGGTACTCTTCTAAGGCTGCTTTTTGGGTGTCGAGAGTAATATCCAGATCAATGAGTTCTTGGCCTCGACGCATGGGATCAAAGTACAGGTTTAACTTCAAACGAGCGGATAGATTCGTAGCCTCGATCCGTTACCAGAACCACATCCTTGAAATTTGCTTGCCTAAGGTCTTCAAGGATCACAGAAAGACTGCGAGAGTCAGGAACATTACCAGAGAAAGAGCGGTAGTAGACGGGCATATGGCCTTCTAGGGTATAGACAATGACCTCTAAGTTTTGCGGTAGCGTATCAATACAAGCTGGTTGCGTACTGGCGTAGCGGTGACTGGAATAGGCGTGAATGGAGATTTTATATGAACTTGAGGGATCAATAGGTCTCGGCATTAGGTAACCCTCCTCTCACTAATCGTCTCATCCCACTCTATTGGGAAAAAGAAGTTAAGCGCTAACGCAAACAAAAATAAGCCCTTCACTGAGTAGGAGCGATAGCAATACCGAACTAGTCTCCGGGACAAACAGGTGCAAAAGTCAGAATATCAGATCACCAAGAATCATTCATAACAAAAGAAAAAGCCACAACGAGATTTCACTCGCTGTGGCCTTGCTTCGTCGTTCGGAGCCTAGTTGCTAGATTACCAAGGAGAGTGCCTGCAGGCTCCTAGTCGCCAGGATCCTAGTCGCCAAAAACTTCTCGAGCTATGGCGACACTGGCGCTGGCGTCTTTGGCGTAGTAGTCGGCCCCCATTTTCTTGGCGAAGGAGGGGGTGAGGACGGCTCCACCGACGATGATTTTAGTATCGGGGGAGGCAGCTTTGAGCTTTTGGATGGTCTCTTCCATGCTAGGGAGGGTTGTCGTCATCAGGGTGGAGAGACCGACCAGTTTGATTTTTTCCCGAACGACGGTGTCAACTATGACTTCAGGCGGAACATCCTTGCCTAGGTCAATGGTTGTATAGCCGTAGTTGTCGACAATAACCCGGACAATATTCTTGCCAATATCGTGGATATCCCCCTTAACGGTGGCAAAAACAATAGATCCTTTGGAAATCGTTTCCTTTCCTGCCTCGGCCATGGTCGTCTTGATGACCTCAAAGGCCTCTTGGGCGGCATTCGAAGCGCTGATCAGCTGGGGGAGAAAGATCTCTTTGCGGTCGTATTTGTCGCTGACATAGTCTAGGGCAGGGATAAGGTATTGTTCGATGATGGTGAGACTGTCCTGGGTGGCGAGCAGTTGACGGGTCAGGCGCTTAGCTTCTTCCTTGAGGCCCTTGTCGATGGCTGCCGTCATGGCTGCGGGGGAGGGAACACAAGGAGCACTGGAGTCTTCCTGAGAATGAACTTGGGGCCCGGCGCTTTCATCGTGATATTCAGGTCCTTGCTGATCTGAGTAATCTTCGGAGCCTTTGGCCTTGGTTTTAGCTTTAGCCTTTTGGCGGGCTGCCTCGTGGGCTAGGAAGCGTTTGGCCCCGGGATCAAGGTTAGCTAGAACTTGATAGGCCTCCCATTGGTCTCGGATATGGGGATTAGCGGGATTGACAATGGGCAGGTCGAGACCAGCGCCTAGGGCTAGGGTGAGAAAGGTAGCGTTGAGGAGACCCCGTTGGGGGAGACCATAGGAGACGTTGGAGACCCCCAGAGTAAGCTTGATATCCTGGTACTTCGCCTTCAGGGTCCGCATGGCCTCGATGGTAGCTTGAATTTCCTCTTGGTCCGAAGAGGCGGTGAAAGTGAGGCAGTCAAAGATCAGACGGTCTAAGCCTAGCCCATAGGCTTGAGCGGCCTGGATGGCGGTCTCAGCAGCCTGGATTCGCTCCATGGCTGACTGGGGCATTTTCTCGCCACAAGTAAGAACGACAACGGAAGCCCCGTATTTTTGGGCTAAGGGGAAGATGGCATCCATGGACTTGGGGGTGGCCGTCGTCGAATTAAGAATGGGGCAACCGTTATAAACCCGGATGGCCGCCTCCATGGCCTGGGGATCCGTGGTATCGATCATGAGGACAGCATCCGAGATGGATTGGATGGCCCGGACTAGCTGGGGAAAAGTGGCTTTTTGGTCAATGCCAGGGGCCCCCAGGTTGAGATCTAAGACGGCAGCCCCGGCCTCCACCTCCAGGACAGCTTCCTTCATGACATAGGGAAAATCCTTATCCTCAATCGCCTGGAGGAAACGTTTATTTTCTGTGGCGTTCAGGGTCTCGCCTGCTAAAATCGGGCGGTCTAAGTGGTAGGTCGCCGTACTCGAAGAGAGGTGGGGCCGGAGAGGAACAGGGTCCCGGTGGGAGGTGCGACCCTGGAGGGCCTTCTTAATTTCGGCAATATACTCGGGGCCCGTCCCGCAACAGCCTCCGATGTATTTGACCCCTAGGTCGGCGATCGGGAGCATTTTGTGGGCAAAAGTGGGTGCATCCAGGTTATACTTGCCCGTCTCAGGGTCGGGGAGGCCAGCATTAGCCTTGACGAGGATGGGAGTATTTGTTACTGCGGCCATTTCACGGATGATATAGAACATCTTTTCGGGGCCGACGGAGCAATTGGCACCGAGGGCGTCAACTCCGAGCCGGGAGGCCAAGGTGGCAAAATTGGCTGGGGCGACTCCGGTGAAAGTCCGGCCATCCTCTTCATAAGACATGGAGGCAAAGATCGGTAGGTCAGAGTGCTCCTTAATGGCCAAAATAGCCGCCTTCATCTCAAAGAGGTCGGTCATGGTCTCAATGATGAACATGTCGACGTGGTCTCGGGCGGCCAGGACCAGGTCCTCAAAACAAGAATAGGCCGTTTCGAAGGTCAAGGTTCCATTGGGCTCCATCATTTCACCCAGGGGGCCGATATTGCAGGCGATCGTAATGGTGCGATCGAGCTGATGGCGGGCATCTCGGGCCCGTTTGGCGTTCTGACAGGCGGCCAGGACGACTTCTTCAACCCCGTGGCCCGTGCCTTCGAGCTTGAGGCGATTGGCCCCAAAGGTATTGGTACAAAATATATCGCTGCCCGCATCGATATATTCTTGGTGAATTTCAGTAATTTTTTCAGGCTCGAGGAGATTGAGAATCTCAGGTCTTTGGCCTACGGCAATGCCCTTGCGTTGAATCATGGTGCCCATAGCACCATCGAGAAGTAAAAAGTTATTTTCCACAGAAACCTCCGTTTTTTCTGATATTACAGTGAAAACGTAAAAGGCAACTTGAACATCTGTGGTAGACATAGGTGCTCGGTCGGTCGAGGACCCCCATCAGGGCGATGACAGACTTCCGGGGGATCATGAGGCCGCTGGCATTGACCTTGAGGCCCATCTGCCGGTCTATATCTAAGAGCCTCCCAATGTCTTGATTGAGGCCTATGGGAAGGTCCCCGTAGCCGGGAGAAAAACGCATTGTCAAGAAATGTTCTTTCTTGCGGTAGGTCTGGATGATTTGCTCATTGACTTGGGTGCAGATTTCCTCCGTATATTGGGAGGCCACCGCATCCAAATACAGGGCCTGAGTGGGGTCAAGGACATCCATTTTCCTCAGATACTGGTCGACCTGGATTCCCAGGGTCACGGCCATCAAGACGATGGCAGTCGCATCCTCGAGCATTTCGTCCGCCATCCTGCCGGTGAGACTAAGACCCGTATCAGGAATCTTTCGACCCTGGAGGGGGTATTCCTTGGTCACCCACTTGGGCTTGGCGATTTCTACAATTTCCCGATACGCAGCCTCGATCTCTCGGTCGAACTCCCTATTATCTCCTAATCCAAGAATAGCCCTTGCATCAGAAAAATCTTTCTGCATACCTTTTATCTCTTTCATTCACTGCTCGTTAGTTGATTTGCTGGCGGATCCCCCCGCCAATTTGCTGGCGGATTCGCCGCCTACTTGCTTGCGGGTTCCTCGCCAACTGGTTTGCGTATTCCCGCCAACTTGCTTGCTTTTGTTTACATTTAATTACCACTGATCACCGCTGATCACCGCCATCCAGCCCCGAGTTCAAGCAGCAAAAAGGGCCCCAGGAGCCCGTGGATGGATGGCCTGGTGCCCTATTCTAACAAGAACAAAAAATTCTTACCTGCCCTATGGGGAGGAGTCCCTAGGGGGGGAGCACCTAGGGTCCCAGTCTGTTAGGGGGATCCCGGGCTTCCGATCTTTTCGATAGATCCCTAGCCCCCGACCCCTGAAATCGGACCCTATCCCCTGATCTCCTCCATCTTTTCCAGTAGCGTCTCTGCCAGACCTTGCCAGGTGAATTTTTCTAGCTGCCTGGTCCAGTCGACCTTCTGGTATGAGCGCTGCCGGAAGGCTTGGGCGGCGGCTAGCATGGCCTCTTGGAGCTGGCGGATATGGCCTTCTTTAGCTGCAGTCTGAATCTCATCCAGACCCTGCAAGGCTGGCATGGGGATCACCCGGATGTGGTCGTCCTTCCAGAGCTCCTCCCCCAAGAAAGAGCGGAGGGCGGGGAGGTCGGTCACAACGAGATCCAGACCGGCTGCCAGGGCTTCGATGGCTCCCAGGCCAAGCCCTTCGTAGTAAGAGGGATAGATAAAAATGTCAAAGTCTTCCATTTCCTGACCTAGATGGGCCTGGGACTCATGGTGGGGGAGGAGGGTGAGACGCCCATCCTCCTTCGACAAATCTTCCACCCAAGCCTCAGCTTCGGCTGGCGTATTTCCTGTCAGGGTGAGAGAAAGGTCGAGCTCATGGGGGAGACCTAAAAAGGCTTCGACGAGCTCATAGGTCCCCTTGGGATGAGAAAAGCGGCCAGCATAGAGGAAGCGGACGGTGCTGCCAGCGTCGGCCTTGCGGGGGGTAAAACGAAAAATCCTGGGGTCAAAGCCTGCCCCGCCGACGAAGATGTGTTCTTGAGGAATCCCATAGACGGCACTTAGGTCAAAAAGCTGGTCGGCTGTGAGGGCGGATACGCAGGGGAGGGAGGACAGATCCCCTACATAACGGTTAAAAAAAGCCGGGTTTTGCTTGGCCTGGCGGAGGTCGGTCCCGTGGGCCAGGGCCAGGATCGGAAGAGAAAAGCTCTGGGCCAGGTCCGTAAGCATCCAGAGGTGGTGGCAGAGGAGGAGGTCAGGCTGGAGGTCCGAAATGGCCTGGGTCAGGACCTGGCGAAAGGCTGTTTTCCACTGGTCTACCATGAGAGGAGTCATCTTGTGATAGACCGTAGCCGGATAGGGCATGATGTCACTCATCCCTGGGACGGGAAAGGGGAGGTCTGGGGTTTGAAAAGAGACCGGATAGCTTGGACAGGGGAGATCGGGAATGGGGTGACCCAGATTGGTCCCGTAGACCAGGGCCTGGGTGTGACCGAGCTGGTCCAAGGACTTAATAAGGTTGCGGGCAAAGGTCCCGCTCCCCGTCATATCAGGGATCTGGGCTAGGGTAGAAAGAATACGCATAAAAACTCACTTTCTTATGGCTAAATATTTTGCGTAGCTTGAACGTTTCGTACGATTCAACGCAAGTTCCGCTGGCTAAGCTTCCTTTCGTATGGCTAAACTCACAAGGGACCCTACTTCAGGCAGGTAGGCGTCAGGGGTGTTGAGGACTAGAAGGCGGACTGGGGCCTTTGCCGCCTTCGCTTTCTTTTCCGCCACCTCCTCGGTCACCGCCTTTTCCGACACCGCTAGCGATGCCGGCGCCAGCGACGCCGCAACCGCCTTCGCTGCTGCCGATTCCTCCAAAAGACAATCATAGTAGAAAAAGGGGCCTTGGAATATTTGTCGGAGGACACGGGCAGGATAGGGACCTGCTCCAGGGGGTAAGAGAGCCCAGGCTTCCGGACGGAGGGTTAGGCCTTCACGGAGGTAGCCGCTACTTTCACCCAGAAAGGCCTGCGTAAAGGGGGCGTGGGGAGACTCATAGAGGGTGCGAGGCGTCCCTTCCTCCACCTTCCGACCCCGGTCGAGGAGGACGATCTTTTCGCCCAGTTCAAAGGCCTCGGCCTGGTCATGAGTGACGAGGAGGGTCGTCACCCCAAAATCCCTTTGGACCTGCTTGAGCTCAGCCCGCAAGGCAATTCGGAGCTTGGCGTCCAAGTTAGAAAGGGGTTCATCGAGCAGGAGGAGACGGGGCTGGATGATAAGGCTGCGAGCCAGGGCAACCCGCTGCTGCTCGCCCCCGGAAAGCTCCTGGACCCTTTTGTCGGCATAGCCTTTCAGGTCGAGCCTATCCAGCATCTGGGTCAGAGCCTCAGCTTGGTCGGCCTTTGGCACCTTTCGCAGCTTCAACCCGTAGCAAATATTCTGCCGCACATTCATATGGGGAAAGAGGGCATAGGACTGGAAGACTGTCGCAATGGGCCGATCTTCTGGTGGGATATGGATTGCAGGGCCGTCTCCTCCCTGATCTTCCAGGGTCTCGCCAGCCAGGCGAATGGTCCCCTTGGCAGGCCGCAGAAAGCCCCCTAGGCTCCGTAAGATCGAGGATTTCCCGCAGCCCGAAGGCCCCACGAGGCAAGTCAAAGACCCCTCCTCGATGGTCAGGGAGAAATCTTCCACTGCCACAAAATCCCCGTACTGGATGATCAGCCTTTGAATTTCTAAAAAGCAAGGGTCCCGTTTCATGAGACTTTTCCTACCTTTCCAACTTTTCTCCCCAAATATTCCATCCCCCAGCAAACGAGGGTGAGGAGGACGGCGATGACCGAGGCTACCCCGTATTTGCCAGATTGGACCACGTCAAAGAGGACCAAGGTGGCCAGTTTCCTTTGGGGGTAGACTAAAAAGATAATCGAGCCGATGGTGGTCATGCCCGAGGTGAAACTGCGAAAAAAGGCCAAAAGGAGGCTGGATCGACTCTGGGGCAAGAGGACATCACGAAGGGCCAAGAGGGGGTGACCGCCCAGGTCTTGGACGGAGTCGATTTGCCCGGCGTCAATGTTCCCTAAGGCCGAAGCTCCCAGTTTGGCAGCCAGGGGGACCTGCTTGAAGGTCATATTGAGAAGGACGATGGCGGCGGTCCCTGTCAGGGCCAGGGGCGGGCTCCGGAAGGCCAAAATATAGGCGATGCCAAAGAAACTCCCCGGGATGATATAGGGGAGGGTGGCCAGGCTATCAAGAAGCTTAAAGCCTCGGATTTGGCGGATGTGGAGGTAGTAAGCTAGGAGAAAGCCGATGAGGGTGGCTGCCGCAGCTGTCACAAAGGAATAGGCAAGGGAGCGCAGGAAACTCGTCCCTAGGTGGTTGACACTGTCTGCCCAATTGGCCCAGGTTAAGCCATAGACCCCTCCCTGCCAGCGTCCGCAGGCCATGAGAAGGATGGTCCCGTATTGGAGGAGGAGGGCCAGGAGATAGGCCCCCGCCACTAGGCGAGAGGCCAGGATGGCAAAGCCCCGGCCCCAGAGAACCCCAGAAGTTTGCGGGGTCGCAAGGCCGTGGGTGACCGTCTGCACCCTCCGGTAGGCCCGGAGGTAGACCAGCATGGCCAGGAGGGCCGGGACGAGGAGGATGAGGTTGAGGACCATGGCCTTGGGTAGATTCCCTTCGGCGATAAAGGCTAAGTAGGCCTCGGTCGAAAGAACCCCATAGGCTCCGCCAATGATGGTTGGGGTGGTGAAATCTGCTAGACTCCGGATCATGGTAAGCATCAAAACTACGAGGAGGGAGCCTCGAAGCTGAGGAAAGAGGACATCCCGGATCAATTCCCAGGTCTTAGCCCCTAGGGACCGGGCTGAATCTAGGAGACTGGCGTCAATATTGGTTAATTGGGCCAAGAGAACCATAGCAGCCAGGGGAATAAAAGAAAATCTTTGCATCAAGACGATGCCCTTGAGCCCATAGGGATTCCAAGAGAGACGGAAGAGCCGGTAGGTGATGAGGCCCCGCCTGCCGAACAGGCTCAGGTAAGCCAAGCTTGCCACAAAGGGGGGAGAAATCATGCCTAAGGTTAAGAGGCTATGGATGATTTGTCGGATAAGTTTATTCGCAAAAAAGAAAGAAAAGGTCAAACAGAGCGCAAAAAAGGTGGTCAACCCTGTTGTGAGCAGGGCGACCACCAAAGAATGCTCCAAGAGCCCTCGGGCATCCCGGACCATAGAGAAAAAAGACACACTTTCCTTGCCCCCCTGGTTGTGCAGGCCTTCCAGAAAGACACTGGCAAAGGGCCAAGCCACGAAAACCAGGATGAGGAGGGCGACCGTAGCCATGAGGGCTAGGTCCAGCCCCTTCACCAGGTTAAACTGCAGGCTGCGCTGAGGGGCAAATGGAAGAGTGAGAGAACGCTTACTTTTGATTGGCCTTCTCCCCTGCCATCTCCGTGAAGTGGGCGAGCACCCCTTCCCGAGCGGAGCCAAAGGTCGACAAGTCCGACTTGGCCAGGCGATCGACGGGCAGACCTAAATCAAAGCCTTTCAGACCGGGCTTGAGCATTTGGCCGGGATCCTTCCCGTCCAGTTCGGCCAGTTTCTGCAAATTCTCATCGGTCAACATAAAGTCTAAGAAGGCCTTGGCTACATCGGCGTTTTCAGCGTCCTTGAAGACGGCAATGCCTTCGGGAACCCAAGGGACGACGTCAGGGTAGACGACGGTGCAGTTGTGGTCCTTGGCAGCATCAAAGGCACTCTTATCAGCAGGAATGATCCCGATGGCAAATTCACCGGCCACGGTCTTCTCCTGGGGATCCTTGCCCCGTTTGCTGTAGAAGGGAATATTTGCATTAAAGCCTTCGATAATCTTCCAGCCTTTTTCTTCGCCAAATTGGTCGAGGAGGCCTTTGACCACAGCATAGTTGGTGCCAGAAATGGCGGGGTTGGACATGATGATCTCGTCCTTATACTGGGGATCCGCCAAATCTTCCCAAGTCGCCGGCATTTTCAGATTTTTTTCCTTGAGAATGTCGTTGTTGACGATGAAGCCTGCTACGGTAATGCCCTTGGAGAGCCAGAAGCCTTCTGGATCGTAATATTCCGGACGGACATCTTTGAGGGCCTCGGACTTGTAGGAGTCCAAAAGGCCATCAGCCTTGGCCGCAAGGAAGGCATCGAGCCCGCCCCCAAACCAGAGGTCGGCCATGGGCTTGCCACCCTCAGCCTTGACCCGGGCGATCACTTCCCCGGAGCTCATGGAGAGGAAATCGACCTTGGCCCCTGTGAGCTGGCCGAAGGCATCGAAGAGTTCCTTGTATTTTTCTGATGTGGTGACCACGTTCATGGACCGCCCCTTCAAATCAGGGAGCTCAGCCGCTGCAGCCGTTTCACTGGCCTTTTCGTCAGCAGCGGTCGTCTCTTCGCCCTGAGCTTCACTCGAAGTTTCCTCAGCCTGCGTAGTCTCTTCAGCTTTGCTTGTCTCCTCGGCCTTGCCGGTCTCTGCTTCGGTTGACGTTTCTGCTGCAGATTCCGCTACGGACTCAGCCGCAGAAGTGGGGGCAGAAGTTCCTGCCTCAGAGGCTGGCTTGGGATTGGCTCCCTGACAAGCTCCCAGGCCAAAGGCTAGGAAGCATACCAGGAGAAGAGCCAGATGCTTTAGTTTCTTATTGGTATTCATAAATCAGACCTTTCTTTACTTTTTCGCATATTTTGCAAATTTTCCATCATTCGCAATTTTCCATCATGTGCAAATGTTCTCAAATTCGCAGCTCGGGGATCCGGCGGAGCTTTCAGTCAATTAGGCAAGCCCTGCTTTTCGCTGACCCTGGAAAACTCATGGTTGCCAGGATCCGGTAAAGCTATCACTACTTAGGAAAGTCCCCCTAGACATATTTCAAGGTACCTTCGCCCCAGCCGAGAATTCAGCCAGGGTTCCAGTACCTTGCCCTGCCTGCCAGTATAGCAAGAATCGGAGTTTGTGTATAGGTGGGGAGATGTGGTAAAATGAGCAATGAAGATAGACGAAGTTTGTCAGCTCTACCGTCATTTCTTATTTATCATGTAAGGTGACATATACGAGAGACAAGGTAACAGAAGGGAGATTTCGAACATGAGAAAGTATTTAGCTCTTGTCACATGTATTGCTTTATGTATATTTGCCGTAGCGCCAGCTATGGCAAGCATTCCCGTTCTAGCAATAGAAGACAAAACAGAGGAGGAATTAACAGATGCTGAATATGCAGAAGAACTTTTAGCAGAAATGATGGAGATTAATGCAATTTTGAAGCCATGTGGGCTATCTCTGACTGATCTTCAGGAGATTCCGGTAAAAGAGCCAGCTTTCTATGAAGGACTCAAAGAACTGGTCATGGAAAACAAAACCAATAGTGCAGAAGATGGCTATAGTATACAATCCTCAAATTCACAGCAACCAGGCAAGAATTGGGAGAGAGTTTTTAACCCAGAAGCTGATCCGGAAAAGAGTGAAGAGTCAAAGATCAGTGCAAGTATGTGGGGCTATGCTTATGAAATGGCTACTCTAAATTTACAAAGAGTACGTAAAGAAAAGGGCCTGCCTCCGACACCTCCTAGTGATGATGAGCTATTCGAAGAAACCAAAAATATGTACATGTCACATTATGTGGACTTGAAGTCGGGGCCAGAATATCAGGTAGTTAAATCTAGATCTGATGATGGTTATTTTAGTTCCTGGATTACTGATCTAGATCGACAGCAATATGAGATTTATCTTAAAAATGCTAAGCTCAGTGCGGCCATTTTAGCAACTTCAAAAGTTGTCGCAGGCGTTTACTCGAGTGTTGGCTCAATTAAGCAGCTAAAAGGTTTAACAAGTTTGAGGCAGAAGAAAGATATAGCTAAAATGGCTGTTGCTGATCTTGATACCGGGACTACATGTAAAACCATAATTGATGAATTCCCTGATATGAAAGCGGCTTTGAAAAGCAACAATGATCCGAAAAAATTTGTTGAAGACCTAAATCGAACGTTGGCCTTGGAAAGTTATGAGCCCGAGATTAAAAATGTTATTTTGGATTCTTTAATTGCCATTTGCACCGTCGTTGCGGATGGGAC
>CAKZWV010000076.1 GCA_937922005.1 uncultured Clostridia bacterium
GGCAAAAGCTGCCTTCCAGCTTTCAGTTTGAATATATGCCAAGGTGTTTGCATCCCCCTGCTGAACTTTCCGAATAATTGTTTCCATTTTGGCGACCTCCACATATTATTATCTATCTGCTGATTCACCTCGATTATATTATCAATTCTCTTGCTTTGCTTACACTGGAGCTCAACAACACGTCATTTTGTTGCAGGATAGCGGGGAAGGCTAAGGTTCCTTGGTAGCCTTCATCATAGATTTCAAGGGAGTATTTGTCAAGTGAAAAACGTGACTGCGTTACCATGATAGAAACCTTATAGATCCTAGGTGCTTCCGTATTAGTCAAGTGATGAAAGCTTGGTCAGCAGGTCGTATAGTCTGCGCTAAGGGATGACTTGCAAAAGTTTTTTTCAAACGCAAAAGAGCGGATGATTTCTCATCCGCTCTTTGCATTTAAGGCTTTGCTGATAAATGGGTGTGCTAGAGGTAAGCTGAATCGGCTTATCCTAGCTTAGTAGGGTTTGGGGTAGCTTAGTTACCCAGGTCTGGAATACTATCTCCATGCTCTTGCTCAATGACATCGCCGAAGACTATCACGGGGACGTCCACTTCAAAAGTCTGTCCGTTGGTATAGGTCACTATGATTTTTGCCTCTGCCTGACCGACCTTACTTACATCAGGATTCGTTTTGATGGAGACACTTTGCAGCTCGGCCCTTTCTGGCTTACTGAGTGCCTTCTCGTAGTCTTCTGTAGTGGGGAATTTACCCTCCACTGGAACATAGATGGCCCTTGCGGTTGGTTTCTTTTGAGCAACAACCGTAATGGTCACATCTACATCCACAGTCTTGCCATTAGGATAGGTAACTCGCACTTTTGCGGGTACCTCTCCTGGCTTCTCAACATTCGGTTCCCCTCCTGGTACGTAACTAAATTGGGTTTTTTCAGGCAGAGGATCTTTGGTACTAGATCCTGGAATATTCTCAATAAGCTCCTTTGCTTCGGGTCTGACTCCAATAGGAGTTGTGACGCCTTCCTTGGGTATGGGTGGGGGTAAAATAGGCTGTTGGTCAAGGCTTGTTAAGTACTGAGCTGTAATCTCTGTATCTTGAGTAAAGGTACCCTTTACCACAGTAGGCTTTCCCTCTTTCTTATCCCAGGAGGCGGTGTCACCCCGGCTGGTCGACCAGCGGATGAAATGATAGGTCCAAGAAATTCCATTATTATCCTCCTCACGACCATCAGGATCGCCTGGGGTAATGGAAACTTCCTTCTCGGGGTTAACCCAGTAGGAAGAACGGGCTTTTGTTTTATCTGTAGCCTTATCCGTAGGAATAAAAGTAACCGTTACATAGCCATCTGGCTTTGTCTTACCTTCTTCCTCCTTGATGACATCCGCAAGGGGTTCAAAGTGGAAAGTATACTCTGTATCAACTGTGATCTGTTGGTTGCTGGGGATCTGCGGAGCCCAAACATTCTTATCATTAGGCTTATAGCCTATATCCGGTTTCTTATATATAGCATCTGCCCTCGGTGTAAGATCAACAGTTTTCTCGGGATTCACATAGTAAACTGTGGTGCCCTGAAGCTTTCCGTGGTCTCCAGCCTTAAAGGTTACCGTAACGTAGCCATCGGGCTTGAAGCCTGGTCCAGGCATGACGTCCGGATACTCCCGATACTGAGCAGTGATTTCTATGGGCTTATCACCCTCCTTCGCCAACACTTCAAGATCCTTATCCCATTGGACAAAGCGATAGCCTATGTCCGGTTTTACAAGGGGAGCAGGAAGGGTAATCTTAACGCCCGGCTTGACCCAATAGGAAACCGTAGCCACCGGTATCCCCCCCACTGTCTTTAATAAGTTCCCATGATCACCCTGCTTGAAGATCACCTTGGCATAGCCAGAGGTTTCTTCCGTCTTGATGTTGTCCAAGGTGTTATACAGGGCTAGGATTCGGTCACCGTCTTGGTAAACCGTTAGTTTCTGTAAGTCTACATCCCAACGGGCAAATTCATTACCCGTTTTGGGTGCCACCTTGGGAGCAAAATCTTTCAAGATCACTGGTTTATTGGGATTGACAAAGACGGTCTTTTCTGATTTTTCAGGATTGGTCCCGTCAATCGTCCCTTTGTCGGTAGTATCAAAGATAACCTTGATGTAGCCTTGGGGTTTTTCAGAGTCATCTTCCTTGGTCTTTTCAATGACATCGTCATAAGGGGCATATTGGGCTGTAACTGTAAGGTCAGAAGTAATCGATGTATCAGACGCTTTGTCCCAACCATTAGCTTGATAGCCGGTAAAGGGTTGAATCGTCGGATGGGCAAGGTCACGGAGCGTTTTTCCAGCTTTTGGATTGACGTAGTAGAGTTTTGTCCCCTCTAGGGTTCCTCCGGTACCCGGCACAAAGGTCACTTGGACATAGCCATCCGGCTTGGAGACTTCAGGTTTTTCTGGATTCTCAATCGGAATGATTGGATCCAGTGGCCCGAAGGTTCCTTTTATGGTAGTTGGCTCTGTATAGGTTGTGGGGGTTTTGGGATTAGGCTTCCAGCCTTCAAATTTGTAACCGGTTTCTTCAATCACATGGGGATCAGGTAGGGTTACTTTTTGGTTAGGATCGACATAATAGGTTACGACCTCACCATCAACGATGGACCCGCCATCTCCTTCGATCTCAAAGCTTACCTTGACATAACCGGGCGTTTCTTCTGTCTGGATGGCACCGATAGGAACAAAGCTTGCTGTAATGGTAGTGATCGACTCTGTATATTGAGTTGGAATCCTAGGATCCTTGTCCCAGGAACTAAATTCATAGCCAGTATCGGGAGTGGTAGCCGGTGGATCAAGAGTGAGGTACTTGGTAGGATTGACAAAATAGGTTGTCTTTGGAACCGTTCCGTGCTCACCCGCCACAAAGACTACTTCTACATAGCCGTCCGGCTTAGGCGTATCCTTATCCTTCTTCAAATAATCCGGTATTGCCTTTGATTTGGCCGTCACGGTAAGGTCGGATTGAATCACAAGATCGTCCGCTTTATCCCACTTTTCAAAGCTGTAGCCAATCAAGGCCTCAACGCTTGGTTTAACAAGATCAGGATCTCCCAGCTTCTTGCCTGCATCATGGCGGACAAGGTAGGCTTGGGGCTTGGGATTATTTGCAAAACGTAGGCCAGAGTCATGTTCAAAAGTGACCCGCCAATAGCCTGTAGGACGAACTTCTGGATCCTGGGGATCGTAAGGAATGATGTCGGGGGTGGTATAGGTAGCCGTAATTAGGGTGGGAGATTTAGTGAATTTGTGTCTCTTGGCTAGGTCAAACTCCACATCCCCGCCATCCTTTTCATATGTCCATGCAGCAAATGTATAGGGATCGATCCCTTCAGGATTTTTCCCTGGGATGATCACCTGGGCCTTGGGATTTACATAGAAGACGGTCTTTTGAGGGGACTTGGCATGTTGGGTGGGGTTAAGAATCACCTTGACATAGTCTTCCGGAACATACTCCGGCTTGTCTTCCAGAGTCTTCCCTTCATAGATGTTCTTAATTACTTTGATGGGAATCTCAACGAAAGCAACTTTCGTTCCGTGAGTAATCTTGGCCGTGACGTATTCTGTACGGGATGATTTGTCGTCGGGATTCTTCTTTTCCTGGAGCTTATCGTAGAGGGCCTCTTTCAATTTTTCCAAGGATGAATAAGTCTTCCAGGAGCTAGCATCTCCTTCACCAAAGTCCACCTTGGCATCCCCAGGAAGTGATTTTTCTCCCTGGTGGCGAAGGGCGTCCTTCAAATCATCCTCACTCGGCAGGAAGGAGTTGACCCAAGTATTTCCCTCCTGGAAGGACTCTGGGACTGTGATTTCTGTTGCACTAAATTCTGACTCTTTTTCAAAGACGGCATAAATCGTTCGTTCCGCTTTAATCTGATGACGCTGAGCAAGGTCAATCGATTGCTCGTCCTGATTAGCGTCCTTATAGCGCCAGCCTTTAAAAACATAGCCAGGAATGGGCTTAGGCGTTTCATTCGGAATCAGGACTTTTGCATCTGGATTAACATAGTAGGTCTTCTTTTGCTTATCTATTGCCAAGTTGGTGGGATCTACAACGACCTTAACAAACTTCTCCTTCAATATAATATTCTCTCGGACGACGCTCGGCATGTTGGCATCATCCAAGGCCCGGTAGATGTTCTTGAAGACCTTCACTGGAATATCAACATCGAAGGGAGTTCCACCTTTCCATTCGATTTCAGCAGCAATGGATTCATGGCGGGGCGGTTGATCGCTCGGAGCTTCGCCTTCTTTTTCTTTCAGTTTTTCATAGACCTTGTCGTCTTTGTCCCTTAATTCGTATCCAGTAAATTCTTCGGTTTTTAGATCTGCCAAAGCGTCATTATATTGCTTGTCCGTTGGCAAGAAATCATTAACCCAGTCATTACCATCTTTCCATGACTCAAAGACCACGATTTCTTTTGCATCTTGTTTCGTAAACTTAGCCGTAAAGGTATAAGACTCCCGAATCACGGTATCTTTATTCAAGAGGGCGCTATCTTCCCAAGCTTTAAACGTGTAGCCAGGTTGTACTTGAAGCTTCGCCGCATAACTTGAAGATGCTGGATCGTTAGGAGTAGCGGGCACTACCCCAAGATTGCGGAACTCAAGCCCCTCGATGACATCATAATAGAGCTCCTTAATCTCCTTCCCGTCTTTATCAGTGCCAAATGATCCACCCTCGTCTGCTTTAAAGGTAATCCGGCAATAGCCGGTGGGAGTAGCAGATTCTTTTCCTTTACGGTGAATCACGCGGACATCCTGGTAGTAAAAATTGACCTGGGGAAGGACACCTTCTTTAGAAGGAACGCCATTGATGCCTTGGATATTACCGTGTTCATCCAGGTCAAAAATCAGCTGAACCTGATTAGCACTCTCCAATTTCCAGCCAGGAAGAGGCCGATAATTTCTCGCATCGTAGTCACGGTTCCCGTTGGTCACCTCTTCCGGCTCTAGGATATGGCTATAATTGGAATCCTTAGGCAGCTTCGAGTGATCAGCGATGGAAAGGAGTGTGTTCTCACTTTCTTCACTTGGGTCTTTTATCCCTAGGTAGTTCACCCTATAGTGCCTTTTACGAAATGGGCGATAAAAGTAATGGAAGGTATTGATGAAATCGTCTGTAAGAGAGGGGTTCTTCTCTTTCGCGGCTTTTATTTCTTCTTCAGACATAATCCGAAGATTTTGGTAAAAACTATTAGAGCGATCTGTCTCCTCACAGTATTTTTTATAGTATTGATTATCCTTTTTTGTTAGTTCATCTTTGGGAACAAGTAAAAACTCTTCGCCATGTTTTTTGGCATTTGTATAAATATACTGTCCAACTCTCTGTTCTTTGAGTTCTGTTGTATGAAGTTCTACTTCATTATTTAGGTCCTCGTCCATTATGTGATGCTTTACTTGGACAGTAACCAGATCGTTATTAATCCAGATTGCCTTAAGATAAACATCACTTACAACCTCATTGCCAAAGGCATATAATTCACGGACACCAAATTGCTCCACGTAGTCAGTGTCAATACTACCATCAGGCTTTTTGTGTATAACTTCCCAGCCACCAAAGTCAAAGCCAGGTTTTGTGGGACGAATGAAGTAGAAAGGATCATCCGGTTGATTGGGTTGGTCTTCTTTAATGGGCTCATTGGGTTCATAGATTGTCATGCGGTGCTTCACGCTAAAGACCTGGGGAGCGTCAGCGCTTGATGGTTTCTTTTGGAGAACAGGAACACTATACTTTGCCTTGCCCATGGACGTAACAATACTATCGCCCTCTTTATGGGTGGCAAGATTCAGAGGTTCTATGGTCTTGATCTTTTTACCATCTGGCTCCTTGAACTTTCCACCATCTGGATCAAAAGTAAGGGTCCATTCCAGATCCGGTTCTCCCCAAATAGCATAGAGCACGATGTCATGATTGGGCATAGTAAGATCTGCCACTTGAAGCTCGGCTTTAAGCTTGCTTAGCTCATCGTGTAGCTTTTTATCTGTATTCGTGAGTGGGCCTATCTTTTCTTGCGTTTTCTTTTTCTCTTCTTTAACGCTTTCCTCTTCTTCTACTGTTTTAGTTTCACGCTCCTCTATATTGCGTAAAGCTTTATAAAATCCAGTCATTTTATCATAGTTATCAGAAAGCTCTTTATACTTTTTATCTATCTCTTTTTCGAGTCTATCTGCCTCCAAATTCTTACTCGTGTCCTTAATCATCGTATTTCCTTCAGGGTCCATAGACCAGCCCTTGAAGACGTAAGAATCCGGCAAATTCTCGGGGCGATCTTGGTCTGTCAGCTTAGCAGCAAACTGATCCAATTTATCTACTTTTCTAAGGGGCTTTTGATAATAGATTCCTGCAATCTTTACAGAAGACCCATCGCTTAGGGTCTTACTTTCCAGTTCCTTGCTATCGTCAATGGTATATGGATTGGTATCCAGGAAAATATTATACTTCAGCCTTTTGTATGGAAAGGTTAGGTGATACTTTTTAATATTTTCAAATGGAACTTGACTAATCTGATTATCCTGAATGGGTGGCGCAGTAAAGAAGGATCTCTCGTTGTATGGTCTATATGTAGCTTCTCCTTCGGGATTTTTAGACACCTTTCCATTAGGATTCTTCTTGCTTACTTCATCTAACGAAATATGTAGCTTACTCTCAGTAGATCCTTCAAGAAGATATGCCCATTTCATATCATCAATTGAAATAGCTTGCACATCGCCATCAATAGGTGCGTCAGATTTAAATCCAGGAATGTATGGCGCAGGATACGGATATGGATTATGTGTATCAATCTTGACGGAACTCATGTCCGGATCAAAGTGATATGAAGAATCCCTTCCCTCATCTTCCATTCCCTGAAACATATATTCCAAATAGTAAATTGCAAATTGATGATCATCAGGGCCATTACTGATCGACGCTACTGGGCCAAAAGACATGGTGTATTCATCCAAAGGCTCTCCCGTTGAGGTGGATTCAGTCACGGGATTAATCCTACCTTCTTGCGGATCACCCCACTTATACCTATCAATAAAATCCTTTGAACTCAGCCAATAAGGTGGTGTATCATTAAACTCTACATAAGGATCGTTAAATTGGTCTACCGTATTTCTATTCCAGCCCAAAAAAGATGTACGCGGTGGAAAAAGTACGCCCTTGGCTTTATCAATCAACCAGAAATCATTGGGCCAACCTTTGATTCGCTCACCAAACTTGGCCGTAGTGCTATAAGGTTTATATTTTTCCTTTTTAGGGTCCTTTATAGGGTCGTATGTAGAGTCATAATCTATGAATTTTTCATTTTCATTCGACGATGGCACATGCATCCTAGACTCGAGCTCAATATTATCATTGATAGCTGCAGGCGCTTTCTCAAATAGTAAAGTATACTCCCGTCGGTCGTAATATATGTTGTACACCGTCTCCCCATCGGGGCGAACTGTTTTTATAACCTGCTTTGCTGGCTGACTCTCATTGGGATCTTCTAGATTCTCTTTTGTGGTCTTTTTCTCATTTCGAGTATAGTATTCTTCTAGACGCTTCCATTTGCCTCCTCGTATCTCAGTGAGAATATCCGAAGGAATATCAGGAAACTGAACATTTTCTGGACGTACTAGATCTAGGTCGGGTGCAGTGCCGGTCTCAGCATCCTTTACCACCGTGGCACCTGCAAAATCATATCCGTCCGGACCTAGTTTATTTTCATCGTAATTACCCGATTCAGCTTTTTGTGTCCAAAACTGAATGGTATAGTTGGCCTTTTTTTTATCATCCCATTGAGCCGTAAAGGTCACATCCGTGGCAGGCATAATTAGTTTATTGCTCTTGATCTTATCCTTTTCAATTAACGTTCCCTTTGGTATCGTAGTATCAATCCCAGCATCACGATATATTAAGTCTTGATCTGCTACCCAACCTTTTAGAGTGACCCCTCTTTTACTGGGGTCTTCTTCCAACTTAGGGATTTTCTGCCCATAATATAGTCTTTTAGCAGGAATATCTGTTCCCCCGTTTGTATGATAAACAACATCATAGGATTTTCTATAGTAGCGGCGCTCAACAGTAAACCCTTTTGCGCCTTCTTGATCAGGCATACAAATCCTGATATCGGCAGACTCAGGTTGATAACCGTTAACCTTATCATCGCTAAGAAAAGGTACCGGTTGAATTGTCCCAACGTAACCCGTCATAGGGGCAGAAATCTCTTTATCTACGTCAAAAGTCCCTGGTTTATCTAGGCTCTCAAAGCGATGCTTTACCATAATCGTAACCTGCTTCGGCTCATAAAGATTAGAGTCGACCTTCCTATAATGGGTAAGGCCTGGCCTAGGTTGGTCCTTTGCCTCTTTTATTATGCTATCATAATCAATTTTCTGCCTAACTCTAGGTTTTCTATAACCTGGCAGGTCGGGAAAGGTGATAACTTTCGATATTCTCGATTTTTCTTCCGCAGAAGCCGATTCTCCTACCGTGGCAATATAGGGCTGATAGGCAGACTCGTTGCTTCCTCCCCTTAGCGCCAGATAGTCTATTTCATAGGTATAGGTTTTAGGCATGGGAGGATTCTGAATCTGTCTATTCGCCTCATCCCGTGCTGTAGGATCTTTATCAAATTCCGCAGCTTTGAATACAGAATCAGCGTTTAAAATTGTACTCTGTTCCTTGTCAATGTGTTCATAATCCACAGATACTGGCATTGCTGCCAATAAGGGCAAGGGTAAAGATGTCGCTAGCATCAAAATAGCTACGACAGTTACCAAACTCCTTTTTATACTGACTTGAAAGCGATTCATTGTGACCTCCTGTTATCCAACTTTACATATGTAAAGAAATTATGAAAGAATACCACAAAAAAGAATAAATTGCAAACTTTTTGGAAAGGAAAAGATAACTAGAATCATTAAGAAATACTTTAAATGATCCTTTTGAAGAGCTTTTCAAGCTCTGTGCCGGAAAAGCGAATGGCAATGGGCCGTCCGTGGGGACAATGATAGGGATTTTCCAGGATCTGGAGGTCAGCCACCAAAGCCTTAATATCTTCTCTTCTAAGGGCCTTATTAGCCTTAATCGCCGCCTTACAGGCCATTGTCGCCAAGAGCTCCTCCTTTTTCGTCGGCAAACCAAGGTTTCTGTTTTCGGCTTCTTCCAAAATACTCCCGAAAATATCCATAGGATCAACGTTTCTGGGCAGGTCAGCGGGAACTTCCCGTAAGATCAGGCTGCTTTCAGAAAAGCGATCGAAGCGAAAGCCCCAGCGCTCTACTTCTGCCCTCTGATCCTCCAGGATAGCCAGACTACTAGGACCCACCGAAAATTCTACTGGCACCAAAAGGGGCTGGCGAAAGGTTCCAGCGTCCGCCAAGGCCCCCTGACGAACAAACTTTTCATACAAAATCTTCTCATGGGCTGCATGTTGGTCCACTAAGATGAGGCCTGCTGGACTAGCAAAAACTAGATAGGTCTGAAGAACTTGCCCCAAAATATTTGCACTAAGGAGGTCTTCAATCCGAAAACCCTGGTCCCTTTCCTGCTGCAAAGCCTCCTTCGACCGATAGGGGGTTGGCGATTCAGCCAGGATGGACGGGGGCGGGAGGATTTGTTCAGGGGGCGGCTCCGAAACAGGTGCTGGAGTTGGTTCCGGGGCTGAAGCTGCTGCAGGCACTTGAATAGCATCGTCAACCGCTTCTGGGGTAACTTCTGCAAGTGGCTCTGAAGCAGCTGTTTGATCATCTGAAGCTGCTAGGGCTTCTTCATGGGAGGCAGGCACTGCTGAGACTTGCGCCAAGTCAAGTGTTGTCGGCTTAAGAGCCGTTGGCTCAGGTGTTGTCGCCTCATGAATCATCGGCGCAGGGGTCGCCAGCTGAGCCACTGCGGAAGCCGTCCCCTGAGCGGAAGTCACCTCTTGGGAAGAAGCCGTCTCCTGAGCTGGAGCCGTCTCTTGATCGGGAGCATCGCCGAGGCTAGGAGTGTAGACGGTGGAGGATTTGAGGAGAGTGCTGTGGAGGGCCCGGTAGACGGCCTGGAAGACGCGATTGCGGTCGGTAAAACGCAGTTCGGTCTTCTGAGGGTGGACATTGCAGTCGATCTCGTCGCCAGGAATATGGACATAGAGCAAAAGCACGGGGTAGCGGCGTTTCATGAACCAAGTTTTACTCGCCTCATCGATGGCCTGGCGGATCAGGCGTGACTCCACGAGGCGGTTGTTGACGGAAATCACTTGTTTCGATCGGTTATTCCAGGAAAGTGAAGGATCACAAAGAAAGCCACCTACAAAAAGGGACCCATCTTGGAACTCCACGGAATGGGCGTGGTCAGCATAATCCCGGCCAAAGATGGCAAAGAAGGCATGGAGGGGGTTGCCGTCGCCCGGGGTATAGAGGAGCTGAGCCCCATCCTTCCAGAAAGAAAGGGCCACGTCCGGCCGGGTCAGGGCTAGTTTTTGCACAAGGTCGTAGATATACGAGGCCTCCACATAGGGCTTTGCAAGGAACTTTTTCCGGGCCGGGACATTGAAAAAAAGATCCCGGATCTCAAACTGCGAACCTTCAGGGCAAGAACAAGGGCCTTCGTGGAGAATTTGGCTGGCTTCAAGGAAAATTTCTGCCCCCTTCTCCTCCCCGGCCTCCCTTGTCTGGACCTTGACCCGGGCGACAGAGGCGATGGAGGGCAGGGCCTCTCCCCGAAAGCCCATGGAAGCGATGTGGGTCAGGTCTTCTAGACGGCGGATTTTCCCGGTGGCATGGCGTTGAAAGGCCAGGGCCAATTCCCCAGCAGGAATCCCTGTCCCATTATCCGTTACTACGATGCTTTGCATACCGCCACCAGTGATGGCCACCTTAATCTGGGTGGCTCCGGCGTCAAAAGAATTTTCTACCAACTCTTTCACAATGGAGGCAGGCCGCTCGACCACCTCACCTGCTGCAATGCCATTGGCTGTCTGGGGATCTAAAATTTGAATCATGGCTTTCCTCCTTCATGGTTGGATTGATCTGACATGGTAAGACTGATCTAGTGGGAAATTCCAGCCCAGATGAGTCATCCAGGTAGCCTGGCTAGCTCCCAGTCCTCCCTACTCTTCTTCCTTACCCTGGCCCCCATACCTGGCCTGCCAGTCCGAAATTTTAGCAAGGGCGTCCAGGGGGCGGAGGGTATTGAGGTCCAGGTCCTCAAGCTCTGCTCGCAGGTTCACCCAGCTCTCCTGGTCCTCCTTAGCCTGGACCAAGTTCGTGAGATTCAGGCCCTCGTTATAAGTGTAGTCCAAGGCCAGGTTGGCCTGAGACTTCGAAGATTCGGCTGCAAAACGCTCGCGGAGACGCTGGGCCCGGCGGATAATACTCCGGGGAAGGCCAGCCAGCTGGGCCACCTCCGTCCCGAAACTGTCATAGGACTTTCCGAGAGACACACTGTGCAAAAAGCGAATCGTGTCCCCCTCCCGGTCCGCCTCCACATGGGCGTGAAAGGCCTTGGGAATCTGGTCCACAATGTCCGTTAACTCGTGGTAGTGGGTAGCAAAAATCGTCCTCGGGGCCGGAGCATGGGCCCTTTGCCCCCCCAAATACTCCAAAATCGCCTGGGCCAAAGACAGACCGTCCCAGGTCCCCGTCCCCCGGCCAATCTCGTCGATGATAAGGAAGGAAGACTCGGTCATTTGCTTCAAAATATTCGACATCTCGCTCATTTCCACCATGAACGTGGACCGACCTCCCGCCAGGTCATCCGAAGACCCGATCCGGGTCAAGATCCGATCGCAGATACCAATCGTCGCCTCTTGGGCCGGAACCGGGGCCCCAATTTGAGCCAAAATCACGATAAGGGCGGCCTGGCGCATATAAGTCGACTTCCCGCCCATGTTCGGCCCCGTCAAAATCATCAAAGACTGGTCCGGCGTCAGGTCGAGATTATTTGCTACAAAAGCACCAGGAGGCAGGGCCGCTTCCACCACAGGATGGCGGGCTCCCACCAAGTGAAAGACCTTGTCCTCGGTAATCTCTGGGAAGCTATAATGGAGGCTCACTGCCATCTCGGCAAAACTTGAAAAGAGGTCGAGTTCCGCCAAAATCTTCGCATAGGTTTTCAGCGCTAACAAATACTCCCGCACCTGGTCTTTGAGGTCTTGCCAGAGGGCCCGTTCGACTTGATCGGCCTTTTCCTTGGCTCCCAGGATCTTGTTTTCCAGGTCTTTCAAGTCCTCCGTAAAGTAGCGTTCGGCGTTGCGGAGGGTCTGTTTGCGGATGAAATAGGGGGGGACCTGGTCGACGTAGGATTTGCTGACTTCAAAGCAGTAGCCAAAGACCCGGTTATAGACAAGTTTCAGGGTGGTCAGGCCCGATTTTTCTTTTTCGGCCTGTTCAAGGTCCAAAAGTTTGGTCTTCCCGTGAAGGAGCATGTCCCGGTAGGAAAAAAGCTCTTCGTGGAAGCTATCCTTGATGATGGTCGCTTGGCTGGTGAGGTTGTTGGGGGCGTCCTCCACCAAAGCATCCTCCAGGAGGTCCCGGAGGTCTTTGAGGTCCACCAGGGTCTCCAGGCGGGAGCGAAGGGGGGCGATGGGATCGGAAGCAACTGGCTGATCGGCGAGTTTTTCAGCAAGGCCAGCCGTCGCGCTCGCCGCTTGCGGCAGGGCCCCCAGGGCATTTTCTCGGAGGGTGCGCAGCTGGTCCAAGCCATGCTTGAGGGTGACCAACTCGGCAGGGGTCACCTTTCCCACGGCAATTCGTCCTGCTAGGCGCTCAAAATCGCAGATCCCTCGCAAATCCTCCCGAAAGGTCTGGCGGAGGATGAAGTGGTCGGCAAAGGCCCGGGCGGCGGCCTGGCGGTCCAAAATGGCTGTCCGGTCCCGCAAGGGCCGGTCGACCCAGCGCTTAAAGAGCCGGGATCCCATCCCGGTCACGCAATGGTCACAGGCCTTGATGAAAACGGAGCTGGAGGATTTGCCAGATTGAGGGTTGAGAGGCTCATAAACCTCAAGACCCTTAGCGGCGGCAGCATCCAAAATCAGGTATTCTTCCTGGTCAAATGGGTCGACCTGGGTGATGTGGGCTGGAAGGGTGTCTTCACAGCGGACGATATAAGACAAGAGGGCGGCTGCAGGAAGGACCCGGAGGGACTTTTCCTCCATACCTGGGAGCGGAAAATCCCTGGCCTTTTCCCAGGAAAAAAGCGAAGCAGGTAAAAAAGTCAGGCTCATTCCCCGGTCCTTAGCCAGGCGGGTAAAAGCCTCCCGCTGGGGAATATCCTCGGGGAGGAGGAGCTCGGTGGGGGATAATTTGGTGAGTTCGGCTTGGAGGTCGGCCACCTGGAAGGGCTGGTCCCGACTGGAGAGATTTTCCCAGGCACAGGCCTTCAAAAGCCCAGAACTTAGGTCGGCATAGGCCAAGGCGAGGTCAGTACCCTTGGCGTAGATGGCCACAAGATAGTTGTCTTTTTTGGCTTCCAGGGAGCCCGGCTCCATAACCGTACCCGGAGTCACCACCTCGGTGACCTTGCGTTCCACCAGACCCTTGGCCAGGACTGGGTCCTCCACCTGCTCCCCAATCGCCACCTTATAGCCCTTTTTCAGGAGGCGGTCCAGGTAGGTCTGGGCGGCATGGTAGGGGACCCCGCACATGGGGGCCGGTTCGTCGAGGCCGCAGGACTTCTGTGTAAGGGTCAGCTCGAGTTCCTGGCTCACCGTCAGGGCATCGTCGAAAAACATCTCATAGAAGTCGCCGAGGCGAAAGAAGAGAATGCAGTCAGGATGGGCCTTTTTGGTGTCCAGGTACTGACGCATCATCGGAGTTACCCGGTCATAATCGATGTCCGCATAGGTTAATTTCTTGGACATGACGGTCTTTCTCCCCCTTGTCCGGGGAAAAATGTAAGGATCTGCCGAGCTAGGCCTGGCAAATCCATCCCTAACACCCTCGCTTCTAGAGAATAGGGTTTGACCTTGGTGATCTCAGCCTTCACCCGAAGGCCTTCCACCCAGAAAAGATCTTTCATTAGGAGGTCTGTCCAGGCAGAATCTAGGCCCAGGTGCTCGAGGGCCTTGCCTAAGACTTCTTGGTCTAAGCTTGCATTATAGAGCTTAAAGGCAGTATCCCGCCCGGTCAGGACCTGGGGATCCCCGGTGCTCGGCCCCTCTAAGAGGAGGTCGACCCCCTCTTTTTCTAAGGCCTTAGCGTGACGGATGTTGGCCGCCAAAGAAAGTTCGTCCAAAAGGGCCTGGAGGCGGTTAAAACGCTCATGGGCCACTTCATCCGGGACCTGGTCAGGTGCCTCTCCCGCCACCGTCCCCTTTCTAGGCGAATAAATAAAAGAAAAAGCTCCGTCAAAGGCTAGGTCATGGACGGCCTGATAGGTCTCTTCAAAGTCTTCCTCGGTCTCTCCTGGAAAGCCCACCATGAGGTCGGTGGTAATGGCAATCTCTGGCCGGACAGCCCGCAGGAGGGCGATCATCTTCCGATAAGTCGCCAGGTCATGATCCCGGCGCATCTTTTCTAGGATCCGATCACTTCCCGATTGGAGGGGCAAATGCACGTGGCCCTCAATCCGATGGTACTCGCCTATGGCCCGGATCAGGCGGGGTGAAAAATCAAATGGATTCGAGCTCATAAATCGGACTCGGTAAACCCCAGGCAGGTGGGCCACCGTCACCATGAGGGAGGCAAAGTCCTCGGGGAGGTGCATTTCAGAGGGGGCTTGGTCTTCAGGCGGCAGAATCGACTGGATCTTGGCCCATAGGGCCTCATCCTCGGAAAAGGTAGGATCCTGAAGGATCGGCAGATTCTGGCGGCTAGACTGGTCTTCTCGGCCAGAATGTCCTTCCCGGCTCAGCAGAGTATAGATAGCCCGGATGGCCTTTTCATGCTTGGATAGATAGGCAGCAAGGTCCACATAAGAAGACAAATCGATGACCGCCAGGTCCTCAGGGGTCAGCTTGGCATAGGTCTCTGCCAGGGCCTTGCGTTCCTTTTGGTAGGCCGCTTGGCGGGCCGCCGTCTTCCCCCAACTATTGACATTTTGCCCCAAGAGCATGATCTCTGGAATCCCCTGGTCCGCCGCATCCATGGCCTCAAAGAGGATGGGGAGCGAAGACCGGCTCCGCTCCCGCCCCCTAGTAAAGGGAACGATACAGTAAGAACAGCAGTTATCACAGCCATACATGATCGAAATTAAGGCCCGGTAACGCCGAGTCCGCTTGGGCGGCAGGGTCTCAGCAATGGTCGCAGGCTCCGGCGGATAAAAGGCCGGTTTCTTCGTATCCAGGGCCGTCAAAAGCATCTCCGGCAGCCGCCAGATCTCCCCCGGCCCAAAAATCAGGCGGACCTGGGGATAGGATTCCACAATCCTCTTGCGATGGATCTCCTGGGTCGCCAGACATCCGCAGACCGCCAGCACCACATGAGGGTTGTCCAGGCAATACTGCTTCAGCGACCCCAGATAACCAAATAGCCTCTGGTCAGCATTGGCCCGTATACTACAAGTATTCACCAGGATCAGGTCCGCCCCTTCCGCCTCGTCCACCTCCACATAAGAAGCCGCCTCCAAAAGCGAGCGAATCTGTTCGGAATCCGCCTCATTTTGCTGACAACCGAAGGTCCGGATAAAAAAGGCCGGTTGCTTATCCAGATTTTTCTGCAAATACTCCCTCACCGCCCCCATTTTTTGCACCTGGTCTTGGCTTTCGGTATAGGTCACTCGCTCCTTCGCTAGGGCCCGGCTACCCGGGTAAAAGTAAGAAGATATCCCAGACTTTTGGGGGTTGGACCCCGCTGCCTGAGAGGCCCCCGCCTTGGAGGGCTCCGCTTGGGGAGTATTTGTGTGATGGGACTTGTTCGATAGGTCTTTCATAGTTTATTTCCTTTTAGTGCTTCTTGGCAGAGTCAAGACGAGGTAGGTCCATGCAGTGCGGCGGGATAGGCTCGCCCGGACTTTTTTCTCGAGCATCTCATTTAGCTGGATCATCAGATCAATGTCTTCGGGCAAGGTGTCAGCATCGGCATAGAAGACGAGGTCACAGGCGTAGATCAGGGAGGAGAAGAAGGCTGCCATGCGGTCTCTTTGCCCAGCTTCCATCGGGTTCTCCGACTGGGTCAGGAACTTCCGGTTGAGCTCTTCAAAGAAGGCTGTCGGGGTCATATCGACCGGAATGGTCTTTTCGACCTTCTCATAGAGGGTCCTGGCCCGGTTCCAGTAAGCCAGGAACTGAGCCCGTAAAACTTCAGGGCTGGCATTGGGGTCATAGTCATAGCGGTGTTTGTAGCGCTCATTGGCTCGCCATAGGAAGAAGGCCAAGAGAGCAAGGATCAGGAGGATAACCAAGGCCATTAAGATGGGGTAGAGCAAATCCAAGCTCATCTTATCCTGGTCAGCCTGGTTCTGAGCCTCATTAGGCTGGGTCTCTTCGGTGGTGGCGTCGGGAGCTGGGGTGGTCTCCTCTTCCCGATTGCGGTTATCAAGAGTTTTCGTGGGTTCCGTGGGAGGCGTTTCTTGCCTGCCAGGGGGCGGTAGCGGCGTTGTAGTCGTCTCTGAAGAAGGATGACTGGCATCTGGAGGCGGCGCGGAGGGCTCTGTGGGCCTGGTAGTCCCCTGGGGCGGAGGTCCTCCCTCCTCTTCATCACCAGCCCTGCCTTCAAAGTAGGAGGCTGGGGTCGCATCGAAGGGAATCCAGCCAATCCCTTCTAGGTAAAGCTCGGTCCAGGCATGGGCATCCCGGTCAAGAATCATCCGACTCTCCTTCTCGGTCGACTCAAAATCCGGACTATTAAAAGCCTCAGGGTTAGTTGTCTTGCCGGGCACCAACATTCCTTCCACATAGCGGGCATCTACCCCGATGGCCCAGGCTGACAAGGTCATTGCGGTTGCAAAATACACGCAATAGCCCCGTTTATCATGGAAAAACTGGGTCAAGAAGTCCATAGTCCGACTGGAGCCCTCACCCCGGTCCCCTTCCGAGACCTCATAGGAATAGGAATACTCTTTGCGGAAATGCTCCCGAATCTTCAAAAGATCTTCGAGTTTGTCCTGGGGATTACGACTGGCGGCCCCAACTTGAATCAGGTCAAAGAGGGTCGGATCATCCCGGGCAATGAGATCCAGGTTTAGGGTCGAGGGATGGGGATTTGCTCGGAAAGAAGCGTGGGCCATGGCTGCCCGCAAATGCTCCGCCAGGTGAAATTGGGGACCAGTCTTAGCGATCCAGCCAGCAACAGTCAGGCCATTGGGCGAAAGAGAATGGCTGGCATAGAGCTGACCAGCGGAGTTGAAGTAATATTTGGAACTTTGGTCTTCGGTCAACTGCCAGGGGGCTCCCCCGTTAAAGACCGTTTGGAGGGGCGGCCTGAGGGGGACGACGACCAGGTCACTATAAAAATAAAAATTCTTATCCATCTCCCCGTTGGGACCATAGGAAAAAGCCTGGGCCTGCTCTGGGGGGATTTGCCGACGTTTTTCCCCGTACTCGTTGAAAAGATTCATAAAGATATAGTTGGGATCCATGCTGGACATGGTCCAGAGGGAATTGGCATAGGTGTCAAAGATGGCCCCTCTCAGATAAAAGCCCTCCTTAGGGCCTAACACCTGGATAAAGGCCTCATCCTTGGGCTGGACTGAGCCACCCAGCTTACTAACCTTCGGGTAGTAACCTAACTGACGGATACTAAATTCAAAATAATTGACAACATCCGGGTCCTGGGAGGCGCTAAGCTTTAGCTTCATCTGGTCAAAGGCCTCAGCCAGATCCTTGTTTCGTAAAAAGTCGGGGGGAAGGAACTGGCTAAGGAGCATGGTCAGGGCCAATAGGATGGCGCAGGGGGCCAGACCATTGCGGTGGCGGCGCTCCTGCCAGCTAGCCTGAATCCCGGCTTGAAGACCCTCCACAAAGGAAATCCGAGTACCTGGCTCGCCTTCTTGGCCAGAAGAAAAGGGATTCATCCCCATCACAATCCGCCAGAAAAAACCATGGCTCCCAGCCGATCCAGCCGTTAGGCAGATCAAATAGCCTGCCACCAGGCGGATCAAAAACTCCTTCCAAGGGGCCTGGCCCGTCACAATGAGGGCCGGGATGGTGAAAAAGAAGATACATAGGAGCTCCGAAGGATAATACCAGTAGCAGAGGAGGTAAAAGACCAGGGCCACATTGAAAAAAATCAATTGCAGGTGCTGGACCATTTGTTCCCGTAAAATCGGAGCCAAATCCTCCAAAGATGGGACAGGAATCTGTAACTGGGGTAGGGCAAGTTTTAGGGAGGTCAGGAAATTTTGGCCTTCCTGGGAGATGGCCTGGACCATCTCCTCTCGGAGGGGCGGGATCAAGAATGCCCCTCCCAGGCCTAGGAGGCAAAAGAGCCCGAGCCAAAAGGCTGGCTGGGGAAAGGTCAGGGCCAAAAGGAGAATCATCACAGGGAGAATGGACCCTACAATGAGGTCAAAGACCCAGAAACTGACGTCCGAGCCCGCAAACCAGAGACTGACCCAGAGGTAGGCTAGGCCATAGACAACGAGAAGGCCCACGAGGCGGCCCAAGATGGCCGTCGAGCGCAGGGAGCGAAAGCGGTTGAGCCCCTGGCTAAGGCGGGAAAAGAAGGCCCGTCCCTCTAAGGGGTCTCCCACCTGGATGAGCTGTAAGGAAATCTCTTCGGGCTTGGGGTGGAGGCGCTGGTCAGGGCTCTTGGCCTTGACAGGTCGGTCTTTGCCCCCAAAGAGGCGCTTTTTGCCAGGGCTGACTTTAGAAGATGGCTTACTTGGCATAGCGGGCCCCCCCCCTACTGTAAAGGAGCTTTCTGATCTGTATTTTTGCAGCAGAAAGGTCGGTGACAAAAAGATCCAGATCGCGGCGTTTGGCAGGGTCGGAGTATTTGTGGAAAAAGTCTTGCTCCTGCCAGATCATATCGATGTATAAAGCGGCATTTTCGCTAGCTAGGAGACGGATTCGGTCTGACATGTCCGGGTTGAGCTCGGTAGTCAGCATGTAAATGATATTGCGGTCCATGACGGCCAGCTCCTTCTCCACTTGGTCTTCCACGGTCACGAGGGGGGCCAGGGGGATCATGGCAAGTTCCTTACGGAGACGCTCCAGGTCCTCGAGGTTGGTCAGACGTTCCCTCTGTCCCTCCCGGGAATTGGCCAGATAAAGGCTTATGGCACAAGGATAGCCCCGTTCAATAAATTCAAAGCAGATGGCCAGCATTCTCTCGAGAAAATAATCCCGCAACTCTAACAAATTCTCCCTGGTGTCTTCGCTGTCTTCCTCCGTTTGAACAGGGAGGGCATTGAGGTCGGGAAGGTTGAGGATAAAGACCACTTGGCGGTTTTCCGCCTTTTCATATTTTTTGACATACCAATTTTGCATTCTGGCAGACATTTTCCAGTGGATGGTCCGCATGCTATCTCCAGCGGCCATCTTACGCATATGGTCAATCTCATCTAAATCTTGGAAAGAATGGCGACTGCGAAAATCCCCGGAAAGCTGGATGAGTTTCGTTTCAGGGTCAGGGATGATTTGCTTTTGATCCAGGGGAAGAACAAGAATTTCCCCATCCTGGGGGGCCAGGCGAGGCAGAGTCAAAGGAAGGGTCACAAAGTTGAAAAAGTCAGATATGGCCACCTTCATATCCTCGAGGGCCAGATAGCCACAGTGGTCAGCAGCACAGCGAATAGCAAAATCGGTCTTCGACCCAGCTCGGAGGTAGATATTATGTTCCACGTTAACATGACGGCCCTCGTTCAGGGGAACAGGGGTCGTCAGGTAGAGCCTGGCGTGATAAAAGAGGCTCTTATTTTCCAAACTTAAAATCCAGGCCGCCGACTCATTCCGGTAGACTTCGTCCTTTTGACGAACGACCCGGGCGACAATCCGTCCTCTCATATAGAGGATGAAGAGGAAGGAAATGAGGGGCATAAAAATAAACAGCAGAAGGAGGTAGGGCATAAAGAACCACCTTCCGATGTGGTGCATGAGCCAGAAAGTGAGGAAAATCAATATATAGATGCCAAGACGTTTGAATTTCATGCTTCCTCTAGCGGACCGGTACCGGCACCCTCTGGAGGATCTCGCCGATGATGGTTTGCTCACTAATTCTCTGTAACTTAGCTTCTGGATAGAGGGTTAAGCGGTGGCCCAAGACCGCAGTGGCCATAGCCTGAACATCATCGGGCCTCGTGTAGTCTCGCCCCTGGAGGAGGGCCCGAGCCTTAGCCGCATTCATGAGCATGGTCGAAGCTCGAGGACTGGCCCCCAGTTTCACGTCCGGGTGGCGGCGAGTATCGGCCATAATCTGGGCAATATATACTTTCACGGAATCGCTACAGTGGACCCCTTGGGCCTGGGCCCGGAGCCAGTTGACTTCATTGGGCCCGGCAATAGCCTGGATGGACTCCATAGGATGGTCACTGGAGCAAACGTTAAGAATCTCCACTTCTTCATCAATTGTGGGATAGCCCATAGAAATTTTAAGCATGAAGCGGTCTAATTGGGCCTCGGGCAGGGGATAGGTTCCCAGCTGTTCCACCGGGTTTTGGGTGGCCATCACGAGGAAGGGGTGGGGGAGCTGGTAGGTCACCCCGTCGACGCTC